>NZ_JANLOA010000103.1:0-16434 GCF_025466035.1 Pseudomonas sp. 20P_3.2_Bac5
GTGGACTGTAGGAGCGAGCTTGCTCGCGATGGACCGCAAAGCAGCCATCAGCTCAACCGCGCCAACTCTTCCCGACAGAAATCCACAAACAACTGCGCCGGCCGGGTCAACTGCACCCGCTTCAGCTTGGCGGTCACCAGCCCGGACATTTCCACCGGCTCGGCAATCTCCACCGCCACCACTTTCTGCCCGTCATAGGTGCATTCGGAACTCGGCCGGGTCACCAGCAACGAGAAGCCGAAGCCCTGCCCCACCATGCCGCGCACCATCTCGATCGATGGCGAGCTGAAGACGATATTCGGCGTCAGCTCGAGGTCGTTGAACAGACTGACGAAGTAGGTCCGGCTCGGCGCCACGTCCAGCAGGATCATCGGCTCCGGGCACAGGTCACGCAGGGACACCTGCGTCTGGCCGGCGAAACGGTGCTTCTGCGGCAGCAGCACATAGGGTTTCTGCGGCGGCATCAGCGGCTCGGTTTCGATGGTGTTGTCGAGGTAGTGATCGTAGAGAAATGCCAGGTCGAAGGTGCCCGACGTCAGGCCCTGGATCAGTTCCTGCTGCTCGCCATCGCGCAGGCGGATGTCCACCCCCGGATAGCGCTGGCGAAATCCGGCGATCAGCCGCGGCAGGTACAGCGGCGCGACGGTTTCAAACACACCGATATCGACCTGACCGGCCACGGTGTCGTTGTCGGCCAGGGCGTTCTGCTCGAATTCACGGGCCATCTGCAACAGCGACTTGGTCTTGCTGTAGAAACGCTTGCCGCTGGGCGTCAGCGACACGCCCTGGGCGTGGTGACGGATGAACAGTTGCACGCCGAAGCTCTCTTCCAGGCTCTTGATCGCCGTGGAAATCGAAGGCTGCGCAATGTAGAGCTGACGCGAGGCTTCGGCAACGCTACCGGCCTCGACCGTGGTGACGAAGTACTTGAGTTGTCGCAGGGTGTAGGAAGCCACGTGAACCTCTCCTGGCCGGCTGCCGGCTCCGTCCCGCAGCGGTGTGGTCGATGAAGCTGTCACCTTACCGTAGACGCCGGATGACAGCTTGGCCGCCAGGAGAGGTTTTTCCTGTGCGTGGAAGATATTTTTCCTTGGGTCGTTGAGGGACTGGCTGACAGTTTTTAGCGCTCTATCTGAAAAACACTAAAGATCACAAACCCTCACCCCGACTCAAATCACCACTTTCGCCACCTGCTCCTGCAACTGCCGCGATACCCGCTTCAACCCTTCACACGCCTCCCCCGTCTGCCGCAGGGTGTGCGTGCCGGTGGACGCGGCATCGTGAATGCGGGTGATGCTGCGGTTGATTTCGTCCGCCGTGGCCGCCTGCTCCTCGGACGCGCTGGCAATCTGGAAGGCCATCTGGCTGACCGTCGCCGCCGACACGGTTATCCGTTCCAGCGCCTGCCCGGCGCGGGCCGAGGCTTGCACCGGGTGCTGCGCGGCGGCGACGTTGGTGCCGATCTGGCCCGCCGCTTCGCTGGCGCCCGCCTGGACGCGGGTAATGATCTGCTGGATTTCCAGGGTCGATTTCTGGGTGCGCATGGCCAGGCTGCGCACTTCGTCCGCGACCACGGCGAAACCACGCCCGTGCTCGCCCGCGCGGGCGGCTTCGATGGCGGCGTTGAGCGCCAGCAGGTTGGTCTGCTCGGCGATGGCCGAGATGACTTCCAGTACCTGGCCGACGCTGCCGGAATCGGCGGCAAGCTGGTCCACCACGCGGCGGCTGTCGTTCAGACCGTCCGCCAGCACGCCAATCGCACTGACGGTCTCGTCCACCGTGCCACGCCCCTCGCTGGCGTGGCGTTCGGCCTCTTCGGTGGCGCGGGCAGCGACGCTGGCGTTCTGCGCCACTTCCTGCACGGTGCAGACCATCTGGGTCATGGCCGCGACCACGCTGTCGGTTTCCTGTTGCTGGGCGGCCATGTTGTCCTGGGCGGTGCGGGTGATGCGGCCGAGGTCGTCGCTGGCCTTGGCGATGGCCTGGCTGGCATCGACCACGCTGGCGGTGACGTCATGGGCCGCCAGCACCAGGCTGTTGAAACTGCGCGACACCTGGCTCAGTTCATCGTCGCCGTCCACCGGCAGGCGCAGGGTCAGGTCGGTGTGGCCCTGAGTGGCGCGGGCCAGCGCATCGACGGTGTCGTTCAACGGCCGGGTGATGCTGCGGATCAGCAGCCAGGCGAACAACCCGATGGCCAGCAAGGCAAGCCCGACGATAAAGGCCGGCACGCGCAGCACCTGGTTGACTTCGTCACGCACGTCCTGCGGATGGATGCCGCTGGCCAACACCCAGCCCCACGGCTTGAACAGCAGCACTTCCGAGACCTTGAACTCGGCCTGGGCGCCATTGGCCCGCGGGAACCAGTACTCCACCGTGCCACGGCCGAGGCTGCGCGCCTTGTCGATCATCTCGCGGGAAAACAGCTTGCCGTTGACGTCCTTGAAGTCCGCCAGTTGCTTGCCCACCAGCGCCGGCGCGGTGGGGTGCATGAGCATGCGGTGGTCGAGGTCGAGGACCAGCAGGTAGTTGTCGCCGAGGTAGCGGATGGTGCCCACCGCCTGCAGCGCCTGGCGCTGCGCCTCTTCCGCGCTCAGATGGCCTTCGCTGGCCTGGCGCTGGTAGTGGCCGAGGATGTTCGAGGCGGTGTTCAGCGCAGTGCCGACGCCAGCCATTTTTTCGCTCAGCAAGGTGCGCTGCAGGGTCAGCCCCAGCCAGCCGCTCAGGCACAAGACAAAAAGGGAAATGCACGCAACCAACAGGGTGACACGCGTACTGATGCGGAGTTTTCTCAACCCGGACATGGGATGCCTCGTTCTTGTAAGAGTGATGGCAGGGGTATGGCCTGCGGCGGCAAACATACACCAATGCATTCACAAGAAACGAGAAAAATAGAAAAGGATTAGCGAATTTGCGATGTTTTAAATCGATTTACATTCATAACAGTATTCACTTTCCAGCAATCAACCGTTGGCTTTGTCCTTGTCGTCCCTGGGCGGCCAGACCAGCCGCAGGTGCGGCTCGGGAGGTTGCAGGCGCTGGCGGTTCTCGCTGAGCACACGCAACCGCGCCTCCAGCCGCTCGGCTTCCGCCGCCAGTTGCTCCAGGGCCTCCAGCAGTGGCTTGGCGGACTCGGCATCCACCGGCTCGGGCCGCTGGGCGACGCATTTCATCAGGTCGTGATAACGACGCATCAACGCTTTGAACAGGATCACTCTTACCTCCGGCACTACGCGTGGAGGCCCTTGGGCCGTGGACAAGCCTTCAATCGTGTTTCCAGCCGCGCGGCCTTGCGCGCCAGCTCCTGGCTGGCGGCGCTGGCCTGGCGCGAACGCCAGGCCGAGGTCTGCGCGAGTTGTTCGATACTTGCCAGGGCACCCTCAAGCTCATCCGTCGCTCGACCCTGGGCCTCGCAGTCGCGAGCAATCAGCGTGCCGCACTGGCTGATGCTGCTCGCCGCGTCGCTGATCCCGGCCAGGGCGAGGTTGGCGCTATAGGCCTGGTCGCGGCTTTCCCGGGCCAGCGCCCGGACGTCCTGCACCATCATCGCGCCCTCGGCTTCGGCGCAGGTCGCTGACTTGTCCATCGAACGGAACGCCATCAGCGTCGCGCTGAGCCCGGCCTGGCCCTCACGCGCCAGACGCAGCGACTGGCGTGATTCGTTGTCGACCCGCTGTGCCGTGCCGACCAGTTTCCGGGCTTGATCCTTGATCCGCGCGAAGGCCGGCGCGGTGTGCTCGAGCTTGCGCTGCTGTTGTTGCAAAGCGATGTCGCAACTGTCGGTGAGGTCGTTGAGCCGCGCGGCCAACTGCGCCAACAGCAGCGCATCGTGATGCAGCGCGGACAGGGTTTGCCGCAGCGTCTCCACCTCGCGCCGCCCCGCGCGAAGGCGCCGGGCCTGCCAACACGCCAGCACCAGCAACAACAGGCACAAGCCCACGGCCTTGCCGAACACAATCACCTGCGGCGCACTCAGCACCACGACGGTCAGGGCAAGCAGGAGGGCAACGCGGGGAATGGAGATGGGAAACCTCGGCGAGGGGGCGCAAACGTGTGCGGGCGATTGTCCGCACTTTCGCTGCAGGCTTTAACCCCGTGCCGGCCGAGGGATAAAGGAAAGGGCTGCGTGGATAAAGGAAACTAGCTGCGCCCCTGTTCCCGATAGCGTCCCGGCCCCATACCGAACCACCGTTCACAGGCCTTGTTGAACGCGCTCTGGTGACGGAAACCCACCTGATAAGCGATCTGCTTGAAGCTCAGGGTGCTGCTACGCAGCAAGTTGTGGCTATCGCGCAGGCGCACTTCATCGAGCAGGCGCAAGAAGCCGTGGCCTTCATTTTCCAGGCCGCGGCTGAGCTGGTGCTGGCTCAGCCCGAGGCTCTCGGCCACCCCCGCCAGCGTCACCGGCCGGCCCTGAGCGAAATGTTCGCTGATCACCCGTCTCACCCGCAGGCTGACGGTGTCGCTGTCCAGTTGTCGCTGCCACTGCGCCAGGTACTGACTGTGCACCGCGTGCAGCGCCGGGTCGTGGGTGGCCACCGCGAGCTGGACATCGGCGTGACTGAACAGCAGCGCGTTCTGCGCCGCGCCGTAGTGGATTTCAGCGCCGTACAGGTCCTCGACGGCGCGGGTGTCGGCCGGTCGCGGGTAGCTCAGTTCCGCCCGCAACGGCCGGATCACCCGCCCCGGCACCAGCCAGCACAACAAGCCGAGGGTGATGGCCGCGATGGCATCGATGAACACCCGCGACAACGGCTGCTGCTCGGGGTCGGTCACCACGCCCACCAGACGCACGCCCTCGATCCGCTCTTCAACGAACAGGCAAAAGCCGGTGCCGATCAGGTGGTGAAACTCGGCAATGGCGGTCAATACGCTGCCAATCGTCGGGCTGGACATCAGCGCATAGCCTAACGGCCCGAGGTTCGCCGGATGGGCGTGGTGAAAGGCGCGCAGGCCGATGTCCGGGTCGCCGCTGAGGGCACTGGCCTGCTCGAACAACGCGGTGAGCGACGCCAATGAAATGAACGCCGGACCGGACGCCGCCAACAGCGGCTCGCCCAGGCGTCGGCAAAGCGCGGCGACGGCAGGATCAGACTCGCCGAGCGCGGCAATGATCGCGCTGGCGAAGGTCCGCGAAAGGGTGTGCATGAAAGGGCCCCGGGAAAAGAGTTGGTCTACCAGATGAAGGTCGGTCATCCGACACCAAAGGGGCTCATTTTACCCAGCTAACCGCTGCCTATTGGAAGACCGCAAATGGAGTAAGGCTTTTCCTGATGGGGTTTCAGCCTGATAGGTAAATGCCATCAATCGATTCCAAAGTGAAATGAGTTGTCATACAATTGTTGGTAATGATTCTCAGTATCTAATCTTAATAATTCTTAACTGAACGATGAGTCAGCAGGCTGATAGAACAAGCGCGAATCTCCAGTGAAGGAGCGGTGAATGCGGGTATTAGTAGTAGAGGACGACCCTTCGGTCAGCCATTGGCTCGGTTGCAAGCTGCATGCGTGCGGGCACAACTGCCGACTGATCGACAACGGCGAATGTGCCTTGCAGATGATCGGCAGCGAGGTCTTCGATGTGGTGATTCTCGACCGGATCCTGCCAAAGATGGACGGCATCGAAGTGCTGCAACGGCTGCACGGGCAGAATCGCCCGCCGATCCTGATCCTGTCGGCCAACGACCAGAGCAGCGACCGGGTCGAGGGGCTGCGTGCCGGCGCCGACGACTACCTGGGCAAACCTTTCGACTTCAACGAGTTGCTGCTGCGCCTTGAGCTGCTGGCGCGGCGTCACCAGCGCCAGGTGCCGAGCGAGATTCTGCAGATCCAGGACCTGCGCATCGACCTGGCCAGCCGCCGCGTCCAACGCGGCGAGAAAGCCATCGACCTCACCGACAAGGAGTTCAAGCTGCTCCAGGTGCTCGCCGAACACGCGGGGCAAGTGGTCACCCGCGGCATGCTGCTGGAGCGGATCTGGGGCTACAACTTCGACCCGCAGACCAACCTCATCGACGTGCACCTGTCCAAACTGCGCACCAAGCTGGAAAAAGGCTTCGAGCACCCACTGATCAAGACGGTAAGGGCGATCGGCTATGTCCTGGGCTAGCTTTCGCCCACTCCTCGCCACCAGCAGCCTGCGCCAAGCAACCACCATCGCCTTCATCTGCCTGTTGTTCTCGCTGATCTCCATCGTGCTGAGCAACCAGTTGCTGGAAGTGGTGATGCGCAGCCATGTGCGCGACATGATCCTCAACGAGGTGCGCAGCGGGCAGTTGCAGGGACGTTTCCAGGACGCCGCGCAGTTGGCCTGGTCGCTGCAGCATCGCCAGTCGCTGGAGGTGCGCAAGGAGCACCAGGCGGTGGTCATCGACCGTGATGGCCGGCTGCTGCTGGGCAACCCCGATTACCTGCCCGACACCCGCCGCCCAGCCACCGACAAGCCGCGCTGGCACCACATGACCCTCACCAACAGCAACGGCTACACCGCGGAAATCCTCGGCCTGTCGATCCCTCTGCCCGACGGCGGCCAGTACTTCAGTGCCTTCGACCTGCGACCGATGCTCGAACGCACGCGGATCATCCCGCTGGCCACCGGCGCCGGCTTGCTGCTGTTGCTGCTGTCGATCCTGATCACCGCCCTGCCCTTCGGCCTGCACAACCTCTACCGCATCAACCGCATTCGCGATGCGCTGGTGCGCTACGCCAACGGCGACTACACCGCCCGCGCGCCGACCACCCAGCAAGGCGACGAATTCGATCAGTTGGGCGTCGAGATCAACCACGGCCTGCTGCGGATCAACAAGCTGATGGACGAGGTCAAGCACATCACCAGCCATATCGCCCATGAGCTGCGCACGCCGCTGACCCGCCTGCAGAGTCGCCTGCTCACCGCCAGTGAAATGCTCGAAGGTCCGGCCCGCGACGAGCTGCTCTGCGCGGTGCAGGACAGCGAGCGGATCCAGAACCTGTTCCGGGCGGTGATGCGGATTGCCGAGGTGGAAACCGGGCGCATGACCTGCCATTTCCAGACCATCGATGTGCATGAACTGCTGCACGACGTCACCGATTACTACCAGCCCCTGGCCGAGCAGCGCGGGTGTCCGCTGCGCCTGGACGTGGCCCGTGACTGTCAGCTCTACGGTGACCGTGCGCTGTTGTTCCAGGGCCTCGCCAACCTGATCGACAACGCCCTCAAGTACGCGCCGCCGGGGCTGCCGATCACCCTGCGCGCGCAGTCACGCAACGGCCATGGCGAACTGCAGGTGCGCGACCACGGCGCCGGTATCGCCGCGGCCCAGAGCGAGCGGGCGATGGAGCGGTTCCAGCGCCTCGGCGAAAGCAGCGAAACCCCCGGCCATGGCCTTGGCCTGACCCTGGTGCGGGCGATCGCCGAGCTGCACGGCGGCGAGCTGCACCTGGGCGACAACCGTCCCGGCCTGATCGCCACCCTGTGCGTGCGCCGTCAGCGCCCGGGCCCGGCGGGCGAGGTTCGTTAAGCATTCTTAATGGTTGTCGCCTTGCTCGCCAATTGAGAATAAATCTTAATATCGCCACGCCCCGCCGGGGGCCTTTCCTCCCCCCAACCCTGTTCCCGGAGACTTGCCATGACCCCACGCATCCGCGCCTTCCTCAACGACGAAAGCGGTGTGACCGCCATCGAGTACGGCATCCTCGCCGCCGCCATGGCCGCGGCCATCGGCATCATCTTTGGCGAGGACGGGGTGTTCATCAAAGCGCTCAAGGACCGCTTCGCCGCCATCGGCAACCAGATCAACGGCGACAAGGGTGGCGCCGCGCAATAAGCCGGCCAGCCAGCCCAGATGAACAGCACTTTCGCCCTTGTCGTCCTGCTCCCCGCGCTGTGCTGGGTGATCTGCTCGGACCTGCTCTACCGCCGCATCCACAACCTGCTGGTGGTGCTGTTGCTGCTGGTCTGGTGCGCCTTGCCGCTGTTCGCCCTGCTCGGCCTCGGGCCCTGGGGCGCACTCGCCGGCCCGGCGCTGCTGAACGAGACCGGCAGCGCGCTGTTCGGCGCGGCGCTGGTACTGGCGGTGGGTTTCATGCTGTTCAACCTGGGCCAGGTCGGCGCCGGCGACGTCAAGCTGATGACCGTGCTGTGCCTGTGGAGTGGCGGCAACCAGATGGCGTTCCTGATCGTCACGGCCCTGGCCGGCGGCATCCTCGCCCTGGCCATGCCGCTGCTGACGCCGCTGGAACAGGTCGTCGCGCTGCTCTGGCAACGCCTCGGCGCACGCTTTCCAGGCCTGGCCATCGCCACGCCCACGGTGCTCACCAGCGACCGCCCGCAAGGCCTGCCCTACGGCCTGGCCATTGCGACCGGCAGCTTCTACACCCTGCTGTTTCCCATTCACTCCTGACGACCGGTTGAACCATGAAAACCCCTTCCGTCCTCCTGCTGGCAGGCGCTTTGACCCTGGCTGGCGGCGCCGCCCTGCTGGCCCGCGTCCTGCTCGCTCCGCCCGCCGCGCCCGTCGCGGCCAAGGCGCCCGCCGAAGCAGCCCCCGTCTCCGTGAGCAAACTGGCGGTGCTGGTCGCCACCCGTGAACTCAAGCCCGGCCAGTTCATCGACAGCAGCCTGCTGCGCTGGCAGGAAACCGACGCCGCGCTACCGGCCGAACAGGTTTACCTGCGTGGCCAGGACGACCTCGGCCTGGTGGTCGGCGCCACCGTGCGGCGCACCGTCGCCGAAGGCCAGCCGGTGTTCGTCAACGCCCTGGTGCGCCCCGGCGAGCCGGGCTTCCTGGCCACCGCGCTGACCCCCGGCATGCGCGCCCTGACCCTGCCCACCTCGGCGGTCGCCGCCGGCCAGGGCCTGATCGCCCCGGGTGATCGCGTCGACATCATCCTGGCGCTGAACAAGGACGCCCTCGAAGGCCGCGACGCCGTTGGCGCGCCCGTCTTCCCGCCGCCCTACGCGGCCCAGACCTTGCTGCGCAACGTCCGAGTGCTGGCGCTGAACCGCAGCGCCCGTGACCTGACCCAGCGCAACGACCGCGCCAAGGCCCCGGCCACGCCAGGCAAGAAAGACGAAAACCCGTACTTCGACAGCGTCACCGTCGAAGTCACGCCGCGCCAGGCCGAGCGCCTGTCCCTGAGCAAGGAGATCGGCGTGTTGCAACTGGCCTTGCGCAGCAACCGCGAAGAGAGCGACGGCCTGCCCCGCAGCGGCAACCGCGAGGTCACCCGCCTGGCCCAGACCACCGACCTCTACCCGGCCAAGGCCGCGGCCCCGGTCATGCTCTATCGCGGCGGCACCACCGAGATCGTGCCGCCCAGCCACTGAGGCTCCCGACCCTCCCGACCGTGCCCGCGCCGCGGGCATTGACTGGCCTTTCCGGAATTCCTGACGATGAAGTTCGCCCCTGCCTGCTCCCCCCTGTCGCTGTCCTGCGCGCTGGGCCTCGGTTTGTTCTGCGCCCTGCCGTTGCGCGCCGAGGTCGTGGTCCTCGACCCGCCCCTGGAACTGCCGCCGCAATATGAAGAAGTGGCCCAGCCGGTGGACCCCGAAGCCTACGCCAGCGAGGCCGAATACCCCGTCGCGCCGGCCCCCAAAGCCGCCGCGCCACGCCTGCCGGCAACCCTGACCGAAGTCCGCGAAACCCGCGACCTGCACCTGCTGCTGAAACAGGGCCGGTTGCTGCAACTGCCCAAGGCGGCGAGCAAAGTGCTGGTGGCCGATCCGAAGATCGCCAGCTACCAGGTGCCGACCCCCGGCAGCGTCTTCGTCTTCGCCGAAAGCGCCGGCGCCACCACGCTCTACGCCCTCGACGCGCAGGACCAGGTGATCGCCGCGATCCGGGTGGTCGCCGACTACGACCTGGAGGCCCTGAGCAAACAGATCAGCGCCGAAGTGCCGGGGGCCAAGGTCGAATTCGGCCCGTCCTCGGCCAAGGGCCTGGTGGTGCGCGGCAATGTCCGCACGCCGCAGCAGGCGCGTCAGGTGATCAGCGCGGTCGAGGCCTACCTCGGCTCGCCGAGCAGCAGCCCCAACGGTGGCGGCGCCGCCGGCAGCGACGGGCCGCGGGTAATCAACCAGCTCAAGGTGGAGCTGTCGGCCCAGGTCAACCTCAGCGTGCGCATCGTTGAAGTCTCCCGCAGCCTCAGCTCCGAGTTGGGCCTGAACTGGGAAGCGACCCTCAAGGACGGCAACTATTTCTTCCGCAACGCCCGCAGCCTGTTCGACGCCACCACCGGCGCGTTCACCGGCGGCAGCGCCACCAACGCGGTGGCCGGCGGCTTCCACCGCTATGGCTCGACCACCGTCTCCGGCCTGCTCACCGCCCTGTCCCAGGACGGCCTGGCGACGGTGCTGGCCGAACCCAACCTGACCGCCATGTCCGGCGAGACCGCGGGCTTCGCCGCCGGCGGCGAGGTGCCGATCGTCATCACCACCAACAACAACATCACCATCGAATACAAGCAGTACGGCGTGATCATGCGCATGACCCCGACCCTGCTCTCGCCCAACCGCATCAGCCTGCACGTGGCCCCGGAAGTCAGCGACCTGTCCGACGAAGGCGCGGTGGAGCTGCAAGGCAACGTGATTCCCGCGTTCAAGGTGCGCCGCGCCGACACCACGGTGGAACTCGCCAGCGGCCAGAGTTTCGCCCTCGCCGGCATGCTGCGCAGCAACAGCGCCCAGCAGGTCAGCGGCGTTCCCGGCCTGAGCAGCGTCCCGGGCCTTGGCCGCCTGTTCGAGACCCACACTTCCAGCCAGGCCGACACGGAACTGGTGATCATCGCCACCGCCTACGTCGTCGAGCCCACCAACCCGGGTGACCTGCAAACCCCGGGCCGCGGCCTGCGCACCCTGGACTCGCAACTGCCCGCCCAGGCGTCCGCCGGCTACCTGTACTAAGTTTCGGAGCACTTCGCATGCACGCCGCCAAACCCCTGTTCGTCGCCCTGTCCCTCGCGCTGTTGCTGGGCGCCTGCGACCGCAGCGTCAACGACCAACGTATCGCCCTCTACGCCCCGCAAAGCCCGCAAGCACCGATCCGCGCCGTGCCGTCGGCGATGGTCGCGCACCTCACCGCCAGCGCGGGCGGCGGCATGAGCCGCGAATCGCTGGCCGACCTCAACACCCTGCTCGCCCGCCAAGGCCGCATCAGCCAGCAGACCCTGACCCTGCGCCCGTCCACCCCGGCCGGCGAACAGGTCGCCAAACGCCTCGGCGAGGTGCTGACCCAGCTCGGCGCCCGCCAGGTGATCGTCGCGCCGACCCAGTTGGACAAGGCCCAGGGCGCCGACCTGCAGGTGGTGTCCGAAGCACTGGTGGCGCAGATCCCCGATTGCACCATCAGCGACCCGGACCGTTCGGCAGTCAAGCCGTACCGCGCCGTCGGCGACCTGGGCTGCGCCAACCGCGCCAACATCGCGCGCATGGTCGCCGACCCGCGCGACCTCAACCGCGCGCAAAGCCTCGAAGGCGCCGACGGCGTCGCCGCAGTGAACGCGGTCGAGCGTTACCAGCGCCACGAGACCGTGGAACTGCTGGACATCAACTTCAACAAGGACTGACCGGGAGCGAGCCATGAACGACACCACGCGAGTCACCCCGCCCGGCAACGACGTGCCACCGGTGCTGCTATACGCCGCCAGTGCCGCCGACGCCGAACTGTTCGGCCAGTACCTGCAACGCCTCGGCCTGCCGGCGCAACTGGCACGCGCCGGCGGTTTCGCCGCGGCGCTGACCGGCTGCCGCGAGCAGGCGGCGCCCGAAGTGCTGGTGGTCGATCTCGACGGCCAGGCCTCGCCGCTGCAAGCGGTGGCCGAGCTGGCCCAGGTCTGCCCGCCGGACTGCCGCTTGATCGCCCTGGGCAGCACCCACGACCTGAACCTCTACCGCGCGCTGCTGCACAGCGGCGTGCAGGATTACCTGTGCAAACCGGTGCCCCTCGACCAGTTCGCCAACACCCTGCGCCGCGCCCGCGACCCGCATGACAGCCTGCGCCCCGGCAGCCGCACCGGCCGCACCATCGCCATCACCGGCGTCAGCGGTGGCCGCGGCACCAGCACGGTGGTAGCCGGCCTCGGCCAGTTGCTCGCCAGCCAGCGTCACAGCAGCAGCGCGGTGGTGGATTTCGACCGCGGTCACGGCGACCAGGCGCTGCTGCTCGGGCATGACGGCGACGCCGGCCTCGCCGCCGCGCTGAGCACCGCGCAGATCGACTCGCGCTTCCTCGAACGGGCCCTGGCGCGGATCGACGAACGCCTCTACCTGCTCGGCCAGCAACCCGACCTGCGCGCCGCCGACAGTTTCAGCGGCGAACACCTGCTGAACCTCGGCGCCAGCCTCTGCCAACTGTTCAATCAGGTGATCTGGGACTTGCCCAGCGGCCGCTGCCACGGCGCCCTGGAAGTGCTGGAGCATGCCGACACGCGCATCCTGCTCTGCGACTTCAGCGTGCAGGACGCGCGCAACTGCCTGCGCCTGCTGCGCGAGATCGGCGACGAGAGCAACGGCCAGCGCCTGCTGCTGGTGGGCAACCCGGTGCGGCCGGGCCACCTGGACCTGGTGGAGCGTCAGCAGTTCGAGGATTTCGTCGGGCACAAGGTCGACCTGGTGCTGCCCCACGCCGGCAGCGTGATCGCCGACAGCCTGCTCGCCGGCCCGCTGCAGACCGCGCGGGCCCCGGCCTTGCAACAGGCCCTGCTGGACCTCGCCGACCTGGCCTGCGGACGCACGCCGAGCAGCGCCCCGGCCGTCAGCGGCAATCTGATCCTGCGTCTGCGCCAGGCCCTGGGCCGCGGCCGCCGCGCCGCCTGAAGCGAGGAACCGGCCGATGATCATCCGACACCCGAAAAAGAACCTCGCCGCGGTCGCCGTCAGCGACGTGCCCGCGCCGCCCCACAACAGCCGCGCCAGCACCGAGCCGACCTCGGTGCAACGCGCGGCGCCCGCCCGCCCGGTGGACACCCTTGGCACCCAGAACCGTCGGCTGATCCGCAACCAGCTTTACGACCAGATCGACCCGCTGAAAGCCGCTGCCCTCGGCCGCGATGCCCTGCGCCAGCAGGTCGAGGCGGTGATCCGCAAGATCTGCGACGACAGCCGCCTGCAGTTGTCCCGCCAGGAAGAACAGGCGGTCGGCGAGGAAATGCTCAACGAGATGGTCGGCATCGGCCCGATCCAGCCGCTGCTGGGCGACGACTCGGTGAACGACATTCTGGTCAACGGCGCCGGCCAGGTATTCGTCGAGCGCTACGGCAAGCTGGAACTGTCGCCGATCACCTTCATCGACGAAGAGCACGTGTTCAACACCGCCCAGCGCATCGCCGCGGCGGTGGGCCGGCGCATCGACGAAGCGCACCCGATGGTCGATGCGCGGCTGGCCGACGGCAGCCGGGTGAACGTCATCACCTACCCGCTGGCGATCGACGGCACCACCATCTCGATCCGTAAGTTCATGCGCCGCAACATGTCCCTGGACATCCTCGCCGAACGCGGCGCGCTGTCCTTCGAGATGGCCGAGGTGCTCAAGCGCGGCATGCTCGCCAAGCTCAACATCGTCGTTTCCGGCGGCACCGGCGCGGGCAAAACCACCCTGCTCAACGCCCTGTCGCAGAACATCAGCGACGAAGACCGGGTCATCACCATCGAGGACGCCGCCGAGCTGCAACTGCAACAGCGCCATGTGGTGCGCCTGGAAACCCGTCCGGTCAGCGCCGAAGGCACCGGCAAGGTCGACCAGCGCGACCTGGTGCGCAACGCCCTGCGCATGCGCCCGGACCGCATCATCCTCGGCGAGGTGCGCGGCGGCGAAAGCTTCGACATGCTCCAGGCGATGAACACCGGCCACGACGGCTCGCTCTGCACCGTCCACGCCAACACCCCGCGGGACGCCATCATGCGCCTGGAAAACATGGTGATGATGGCGGGCATGCAACTGCCGCTGGAAGCCATCCGCCGACAGATCGCCAGTGCGGTGAACCTGATCGTCCAGGTCGAGCGCATGCGCGACGGTGGCCGCCGCATCGTGTCCATCACCGAGGTCTGCGGCATGGAGAACGACGTGATCCAGACCCAGGAACTGTACGGTTTCACCACCAGCAGCGTGGATGCCGACGGACGCCTGGTCGGCCAGTTCAACGCCAGCGGCCAGCGCCCGCAGTTCTATACCCGGCACGCCCACCTGTTCACGGGAGGCCAGTGAATGGACGCGCTGCTCGATCTGTTCACCCTGCTGGTGTTCCTCTGCGTGCTGCTGGGCTTCTTCGCGGTCCGTAGCCTGAGCCGCAAGCGCCAGCGCGCCGAGGCCCAGGCCGAGCGGTTGACGGCGCTCAAGGCCGGCTTCGTCGCGGCGCACCCGGGCGCGGCCCTGGCCTTGGAACACAGCCCCGACCTGCTGCGCGACCAGGATGCTCCGGCCTGCACCCGCTGGCCGCTGCTGGGCGCGCCGCTCGGGCGCTTGTGGCTGGGCAGCCGCAGCCTCGGCTGGCACGGCAAGCTGCGTTCACGCCTCGGCCTGCTGGCCGTCGCCAGCCTGATCGTCGGCGTGGTGCTCGGGCGGCAGATGCCCTGGCCGTGGCTGTACGGCAGCCTGCTGGCCGGACTGACTTTCGTCGGCGTCGCCACGGTGGTCTATCGCAACGCGATGAACCGCTACCTGCACGACCTCAAGCTGAGCCTGCCGCAGGCGATCGACGCGATCACCCGCGCGGCCCGCGCCGGGGTGCCGGTGAGCAACGCCTTCACCCTGGTCGCGCAGAACATCAGCGGGCCGCTGGCGGTGGAGTTCGCCGAGATCGACAACTGGCTGCGCCTCGGTCTGCCGCTGCGCCAGGTGATGCAGGACTCGGCCAACCGCATCCCGCTCAATGAATACCGCTTCTTCGCGGTGATCCTGATCATCAACCAAGAAGCCGGCGGGCGCCTCGGCGAAACCCTCGACCGGCTGTCGGCGACCCTGCGCGAGCGCCAGGAGCTGCACCTGAAGGTCCAGGCCAAGACCTCCGAGGCCCGCGCCTCGGCCAAGATCGTCGCGGCGCTGGTGCCCTGCGCGCTGGGCTACATGTACCTGAACTCGCCGCGCGACTTCCAGTTCCTGCTCAACGACCCGACCGGCAACAGCGTGCTGTTCTACGCCTTCGGTAGCGTGACGCTGGGCCTGGTCATCACCCACCTGATGGTACGGAAGATCGCATGAACAGCTTGCTCCAGGATCCGTTCGTCCAGGCCGCGCTCGGCCTGCTCTGCTGTGGCCTTGGCGTCGGCCTGATCGGCCTGTACCGCCAGCAGCGCCAGCCGGTGCTGCACGAGCGCCTCAACCGGCGCCCGGCCGGCGCCCCGACCAGCGACCGCGCCGACATCCTCCGCGACCAGGGCCTGCAAGTGCCGCCGCGCCTGCTCGCCGTGTTGCAAGCCGTGGCCCGGGTTGGCGAACAGGCCGCCGGCAGCCCGCGTGACCGCGACAAGCTCGGCGTTCTGCTGGCCATGGCCGGCCTGCGCCAGCGCGAGGCCCTCGGCCTGCTGATCGCCGGCAAGTACCTGCTCGGCCTGCTGCTGGTGGCGCTGGTGATGATGCTGCTGGAACCGGGCAAGCGCCTCGGCCTCAACGGCGTCACCGCGGCGCTGGTGGCGTTGTTCGTCGGCGGGCTGATCCCCGAACTCTGGCTGAAATGGCGCGCCGCCCGCCGCGGCGGGCGGCTGGCCCGCAGCCTGCCGGATGCCCTCGACCTGATGGTGATCTGCGCCGAGGCCGGCCTGCCGCTGGGCCGCGTGCTGCAAGTGGTGGCCAAGGAGCTGGCGCTGTCGGCGCCGGAGATGGCCGACGAGTTGCGCTACACCTGCGCCGAACTGCAAATCCTCGCCGACCGTCCGCGGGCCTTGCTCAACCTCGCCGAACGCACCGGCGTCAGCGGCATCGACAGCATGGTCTCGACCCTGATCCAGGCCGAGCGCTATGGCACACCGCTGTCGCAGGCGCTGCGGACGATTTCCGACGAGAGCCGCAAGACCCTGATCCTCACCCTGGAAGAGCGCGCCGGCAAACTCCCGGCCCAGCTCAGCGTGCCGCTGATGACCCTGATCCTGCCGCCGATCATCGCGATGATGGGTGCGCCGGCGCTGGTGCGCATCGTTCGCCTTCTGTCCAACTGAACCTACCGACTGCCCTTTTCGAGTGACCGCCATGCCCCGCTCCCTGACCACCCTGACCCTTCTTGCCGTGCTCGCCCTCAGCGGTTGCAGCAGCCTCGGTTCGGCCCTGCCCGGCGGCGCGCCGACGCTGTCCGGCAAGGAAAACCGCGAAGCGCTGAAACTGGCCCGGGTACTGCGCGACAACGGCCGCCTGGAAGGCGCTTTCGAGGTTTACCAGCGCCTCGACCAACGCAGCCCGCTCAAGGGCGCCTACCTGCTGGAATACGCCAGCGTCGCCGCCGCCGTGCGCCCGCCACGCGACGCCTGGGC
>NZ_JANLOA010000004.1:0-14676 GCF_025466035.1 Pseudomonas sp. 20P_3.2_Bac5
AGCCAAGCCAGAACCAGAACCAAAAAAAAGGGGCCCCTGAAAAGGAGCCCCAACTACAGCACGCAACAGATTCGTTAAATCAACCCTCGCTGGCCTCACGCCGCTGGCGAGCCTTGCGCGAGAGAATGTTCAGCACCTCGATCGCAGTAGAGAACGCCATCGCCGCATACACGTAGCCTTTCGGAACGTGGGCGCCGAAGCCTTCGGCGATCAGGGTCATGCCGATCATGATGAGGAAGCCCAGGGCCAGCATCACCACGGTCGGGTTGTCATTGATGAACTTGGCCAGTGGATCGGCCGCTACCAACATCACGATCACGGCGCTGACCACGGCAATGATCATGATCGGCAAGTGCTCGGTCATGCCCACGGCGGTAATGATGCTGTCGATGGAAAAGACGATGTCCAGCACCAGGATCTGGCCAATGGCCGCTGCAAAACCCAGGGTAATGGTAGACGACGCCTTGGATTCTTCCTGGGCGCGTGGATCAACGCTTTCGTGGATTTCCTTGGTGGCTTTCCAGAGCAGGAACAGACCACCGGCGATCAGGATCATGTCCTTCCACGAGAAGCTCTTGCCGAGGATGTCGATGACCGGCTCGGTCAACTGGACGATCCAGGCCACGGTGCTGAGCAGCGCCAGGCGCATCACCAACGCCATGCTGATACCGATACGCCGCGCCTTGGAGCGGAATTCCTCAGGCAGCTTGTTGGTCAGGATCGAGATGAAGATCAGGTTGTCGATGCCGAGGACGATTTCCATGGCCACCAAAGTGGCCAGGGCAACCCAGGCGGTCGGGCTTGCGGCGAGTTCCAGCAGGTATTCCATGGATCAGATCCTGAATCGTTGTTGAGAAAAGGTAGATCAGATTTCCTGACCGTCAGTGTCCTTGGTGTCTTCTTTCTTTTCCGGCTGTGTACCGGTGGCGTCGTTAAGCGCCTGCTGGGCGGCCTTGTTGGTGTCGTCAATGGCCTGTTTGGCCGACTCGGCAGCCTGGTTGAGCATCTGCTGGGCGGACTTTTCGGCCTGTTCGCAGCCGGTCATGGCGAACAGGGCCATTACAAGGACCAGGGGCGTACCGATGGATTTGAGGTCAAGCATGGGGTCTTCTCCGAAGTGTTTTCGTTGCCACAACAGATGGCACCGCAATGGCAGGGGATTCTAAATATCTTGATACATCAGGAAAATTCGTATTTTCAGCGGTTATACTTCGGTTTTTCCGAATCGGGGATTGTCATGCTCAATTACCGGCAACTGCATTACTTCTGGGTCGTGGCCAAGACCGGCAGCATCGTGCGTGCCTGCGAACAATTGAACCTGACCCCGCAGACCATCAGCGGGCAGATCAGCCTGCTGGAACAGACCTACGGCATCGAGTTGTTCCGGCGGGTCGGGCGCCAGTTGGAGTTGACCGAAACCGGTCGCCAGGCCCTGTCCTACGCCGAGCCGATGTTCCAGATCGGCGGCGAGCTGGAAGCCATGCTGCGGGCGCAGCCCAACGAGCAGCAGGTGCTGTTTCGGGTTGGGGTGGCGGATGTGGTGCCCAAGTCGATCGTCTACCGGCTGATCGCGCCGACCATGGAGCTGGCCGAGCCGCTGCGCATCAGTTGCCGTGAAGACAAACTGGAGCGACTGCTGGCCGACCTGGCGATCCAGCGTCTGGACCTGGTGATCTCCGACAGCCCGATGCCCAGCCACCTGGATATCAAGGGCTACAGCCAGAAGCTCGGTGAGTGCGGTATCAGCTTCCTCGCCACGCCGGAGCTGGCAGCGCGTCTGCCGCTGCCCTTCCCCGCCTGCCTGCAACACGCGCCGTTGTTGATCCCCGGCCAGGAAACCATGGTGCGCAACCGCTTGCTGCGCTGGTTCGCCGAGCAGCAGTTGCAGCCGCGGATCGTCGGCGAGTTCGACGACAGCGCGTTGATGCAGGCTTTCGGCAAGTCCGGTAGCGGGATTTTCATTGCCCCCAGCGTGATCGCCGAGGAGGTCTGCCGGCAGTACGACGTCGAACTGATCGGCCAGACCGACGCGGTCACCGAGTCGTTCTATGCCATTTCGGTGGAGCGCAAGGTCAAGCACCCGGGCATCGTCGCCATTACCGAGGGCGCGCGTCGCGAGTTGTTCAACTGGCCACTGGCCTGAAGCGCGTCAGCCACAGGGCCAGGGCCAACGCGAGGGCAATCAGTATCGCGGCGACATAGCCGACATCCGCCAGGCCCAGGCGGTCGATCACCGCGCCGCCGATCAGCGCCCCAAGGCCGATGCCCAGGTTACCTCCGGCGATATTCAGCGAGGCGCCGAAGGCCGGCGCTTCGGGCGCGGCCTTGATCACCCGGACATGGCTGACCAGGAACAGCGCCGCCTGGGCCAGGCCCCAGAACGCCAGGGCCAGCACCAGCCCGACGCTGGACTGGATCGCCGGCACCACCGCCAGCAAGCCCACCACCAGCAAGGCGCAGAAGCCCGCTGAAGCGAGCAGCGGATGACGGTCCACCGCGCGCCCACCCAGGCTGTTGCCGATCAGGCCCACCGCGCCGAAGCCCATCAGGTACCAGCCGACCCGGTCGCCGTCAAAGCCGGCCAGGCGCTCCAGCAGGTCCGCCAGGTAGGTGTAGGCCGTGAACATGCCGCTGAACACCAGCACCGACAACAGCACATGCCCCTGCAGCAGCGGGCTGCGCAGCACCCGGAATTGCCCGCGCAGCGAGGTAGTTTCGCTCTGCCGCGGCGTATGCGGCAGGTAGCGCCACAGCAGCAGCGCCTTGGCCAGCGATAACAGCGCCAGCGCGGCAAAGGCCACCCGCCAGCCCAGTGCATCGCCGAGCAAGGTGCCGAGGGGAATGCCGAAAACCGTGGCGCAGACCACGCCAAAGCTGATCTTGCTGATCGCCCGTCCGGCGTAGGCCGGGCCGACGATATCCACCGCCGTTTCGCTGGCCAGCGCCCAGAACACCGGCAGGCCCAGCGCCGGCACCAGTCGCGCCACAGCCATCACGTAATAGTCAGTGGCCAGCGCCGCCAACCCGTTGGAGGCGGCAAACAGCAACAGCACGCCGACGAACAGTCGCTTGCGCTCGAAGCGCGCGCACCAGGCCGTCAGAAACGGCGCGCAGCAGGCGACGGTGAAGGCGAACAGGGTCACCAGCAGGCCGGCCTGGGAAACGCTGACGTGCAGGTCCCGGGCGATTCCCGGCAGCAGGCCGATAATGAGGAATTCAGTGGTCAACACGGTGAAGCCGGCGGCGGCCAGCAACAGGATTGGCAGGAACATCCAGACTCCAGCGATGAGCGCATCGGCTCAAAAAGGTCGCGCATGGTAGCAGCCACCGGCACGGCGACCTACCGTCGGACCGGGGCAATGGGTGAGGTCGCGAGCTCTGTGGTAGAGTTCCGCCCTTTTTTCGACCGGCGCCACCCGCCGCGTCGAGGCATTCCGTACCCGGGCGATCCCCGGGCCCTGAACACGATCGAGTCAGATTCGTTATGTTGCCTGTTCTCAACTTGCTCAATCGCACCAGCCTGGTGCTGCAAATCCTCATCGGTCTGGTGGCCGGCATCGCCCTGGCGCTGCTCGCGCCGCAGGTGGCGGGCAACCTCGCCTTTATCGGCAAAGTGTTCGTCAGTGCGCTGAAGGCCGTGGCGCCGATCCTGGTGTTTATCCTGGTCATGGCGTCCATCGCCAACCACAAGCACGGCCAGCAGACCCATATCCGGCCCATCCTCGTGCTGTACCTGTTCGGCACCTTCGCCGCGGCGGTGGTCGCGGTGGCGGCGAGCATGCTGTTCCCGTCCACGCTGGTGCTGAGCACCGAAGGCGCGCAGATGAGCGCGCCCGGCGGCATCGCCGAAGTGCTTCAGGGCCTGCTGCTGAGCGCCGTGGACAACCCGGTCAACGCGCTGGTCACCGGCAATTTCATCGGTATCCTGGCCTGGGCCATCGGCCTCGGCATTGCCGTGCGACACGCTGGCCCGACCACCCGCACCGTGCTCGACGACCTGTCCAACGGCGTGACCCTGATCGTCCGTGTGGTGATCCGCTTTGCCCCGCTGGGCATCTTCGGTCTGGTCGCTTCGACCCTGGCCCAGTCCGGTCTCGGCACCCTGGTCGGCTACCTGCACCTGCTGGCGGTGCTGATCGGCTGCATGCTGTTCGTCGCCCTGGTGATGAACCCGCTGATCGTGTTCTGGAAAATCCGCCGCAACCCGTTCCCGCTGACCCTGCTGTGCCTGCGCGAGAGCGGCATCACCGCCTTCTTCACCCGCAGCTCGGCGGCGAACATTCCGGTCAACCTGGCCCTGAGCGAGAAGCTCGGCCTGCACGAAGACACCTACTCGGTGTCGATCCCGCTGGGCGCGACCATCAACATGGCCGGCGCGGCGATCACCATCACCGTGCTGACCCTGGCGGCGGTACACACCTTGGGCATCGCCGTCGACCTGCCGACTGCCGTGCTGCTCAGCGTGGTCGCGGCGGTCTGCGCCTGCGGCGCCTCGGGCGTGGCCGGTGGCTCGCTGCTGCTGATCCCGCTGGCCTGCAGCCTGTTCGGCATCCCCAGCGAGATCGCCATGCAGGTGGTGGCGGTGGGCTTCATCATCGGCGTGCTGCAGGACTCGGCGGAAACCGCGCTCAACTCCTCCACCGACGTCCTGTTCACTGCGGCCGCCTGCGAAGCGGAAGCTCGCCGCGGCTGATGCCATCACGACCGGTGGCATCGTGCCGCCGGTCGCTTGTGTTAACCCTGTCACAGCCCTAGGCTAGGGGCTTTCCATGCACAGAGACAGGGTCATGTCCGAAGAGCAAGAATCCCCCGCCACTGCCCGCTTCAACGCCACTGAAATCCGCGTCCTGGGCTCGCTTATCGAAAAGCAGGCGAGCAACCCGGAAACCTATCCCCTGACCCTCAACGCGCTGATGCTGGCCTGCAACCAGAAAACCAGCCGCGAACCCGTAATGAACCTCGCCCAGGGCCAGATTGGCCAAAGCCTGCGTGCCCTTGAAGGCCAGGGCCTGGTCCGCCTGCAGATGGGCAGCCGCGCCGACCGCTGGGAACAGCGCGTGGACAAGGCGCTGGAACTGGTGCCGGCGCAGTTGATCCTGATGGGCCTGATGTTCCTGCGCGGGCCGCAGACCATCAACGAACTGCTGACCCGCAGCCAGCGCATGCATGACTTCGACGACAACGACCAGGTGCTGCACCAGCTCGACCGCCTGATCGCCCGCGGCTATGCCTTGCACCTGCCGCGTCAGGCGGGCCAGCGGGAAGACCGCTACACCCACGCGCTGGGCGACCCCGCGGAAATCGATGCGATTCTCGCCGCGCGCCAGCAAGGGCCGGGGGAACGCGGGGTCAGTGGCGTGTCGGCGGAGCGGATCGAAGCGCTGGAGGCGCGGATTGCGGCGTTGGAAGAGCGTTTGGCGCTGCTCGAATAAGCCAGCGCCTTAAGGGCCTTATCGCTGCGGTTCGGCGCCCAGACACGCCAGCGATGAGGCCGGCAGACACCACACTCAACCCCGAGCGAACGCCACCGCCTTCGCCACCTGCTCCGCCGTCGGCCGCACGCCGGTGTAGAGCACGAACTGCTCCAGCGCCTGCAAGGCGATCACTTCCAGCCCGGCAATCACCGCTTTGCCGCGCGCCTCGGCCGCAGCGATCAGGGGCGTGCGCGCCGGCATCGCCACCACGTCGAACACCGTTTGCGCTGCAGCGATGGCCGCCAGGTCGAACGACAGCTCGTGCGCCTCCGCGCCGCCAGTCATGCCGATAGGCGTCACGTTGACCAGCAGCGTCGGCCGCAACTCACCCAGTTCCGCCTGCCATTCATAACCGCAGTTCTGCGCCAGGCTCCGGCCCGCCGCTTCGTTGCGGGCAATCACGGTGCCGCGCGTAAAGCCGGCATCACGAAATGCACTGGCCACCGCCTTGGCCATGCCGCCACTGCCACGCAGGGCAAACGGCTGCGCCGGGTCGAGCCGGTGCTGTTCGATCAACTGGCGCACCGCCAGGTAGTCGGTGTTGTAGGCCTTGAGGTGGCCGTTGCTGTTGACGAGGGTGTTGATGGAATCGATGGCCGCGGCGGATGGGTCCAGCTCGTCCACCAGGGCAATACAGGCTTCCTTGAACGGCATCGACACGCCGCAGCCGCGGATGCCCAGGGCGCGGATGCCACCGATGGCGGCCGGCAGGTCGGTGGTGGTCATGGCCTTGTAGTAGTAATCCAGCCCCAGTTGCTCGTACAGGTGATTGTGGAAGCGCACGCCGAAGGTGCCGGGGCGGCCGGCGAGGGAAATACACAGGATGGTGTCTTTGCTGGGGGTCATGAACGGACTCCTGGAAACGGCGAAAGGCACAGTATGCCCAACCTCGCCGCAGACCGTTGATCGGCCCTTACATAACCTTTACTCAGCCCCCCGCAACTCCGCTCCCGGCCGCGGTCATAGTGATATCCCCGGCCCGTCTTTCCGGTCGGGGTAACGCCCTGCGAGGAATCAACATGAACCGTCATATCCCCGGTATCGCCCTGCTGATCGGCGCCCTGGCCCTGTCCGGACAAGCCTCCGCCCATGGCGGCGGTGGCTGGCAAGGTGCGGGCCCCATACTCGGCGCGGCCGTAGTGGGTGCCGTGGTCGGCGCCGCCGTTTCCGGTGGTCACGACCGTACTGTGGTCGTCGAACGTGCCCCGGCGTATTACCCGCCGCAGCCCGTGTATTACCAACCGCCGCCACCGCCGGTGTATTACCAGCCCTATCCGGTCGTGGAACGCTATGTACCGGTGCCGCCGCCGTATTACCGCGAACGCTACTACGGCCCGCCGCCCGTCTATTACGGCCACCCGCGCTGGTAGTGGGTTTTATCAATGAACACTATTGAGAACACTGATTTCTCGCTGGCCGGATCCACACGTAAGGTACGCGCCATGACCCAAAGGGAGCACTCACCATGGCCAGTATCAGCATCATGTCCGTTATCGGTAGCGCGGTTCCGCCGGCGCTGAGGGAATTGGGGCTGCTGGCCTGCTGGTACCTGATACGTGACGGCGAGAAGATCGGCGGCCCGATCACCTCGCTCACCGATGCCGAGGCGCTTGCTCAGCGTATCGCCGGCGAAGGCTTCAGAGCCTGAGGTCAACCTTCTTTCCCTTGTGCGTTTGCTCCGCACACCTCCCTTGCCCCGCCTTCTTGGCGGGGCTTTTTATTTGCGGCAGGATAGCGGCCCGCTTTCAGGATGAAGGAACTTCGGCGTGGAGATCGCCAGCAATCTGCTGTTTACCGCTGTATTCATTGGCGCCCTCGGCGTCACCGGTTATATCAGCGCCCGACGGATACGCGAGCGCCAGCGCAGTGTCGCGGACGAATTCGCGGCGGCGCTGAAGCGCCAGGGCGTCGGTGACCACGAAATCCTCCAGGAACAGATCACCCCCGCCAGTCTGATGGAACTGCTGCAAGTGCGACGGATCCTGCGCGACAGCCAGGGCAATCACTACCTCTACATCCACATCAGCGACAGCCCCGGCGTGCTTCGCCCACTGACCCGGGAGCGGGCAATGCTGGCCATGGGTAAAACGCTTTAGGTTCAACCGCGGCGGGTCACCGTCAGGGCCACCGCGGCGATACGCTCGACCCGCTCGTAGCCAGGCTCCAGCAGTTGCTCGCCAAACACGTCCGGGTCGATTTCCTCGTAGAACCAGGCCCATTGCGGCGCGTCGAGGGTGTCGCGCAGCGCCGCCAGGAACGGGTCGCTGCCGTCGACCATGGCCACGCCGGTATACAACACCAGGCTGCCGCCCGGACTCAGGCGCTCAAGCGACTCGCGGACCATGCGCACCGACAACCCCTCGCCAAACGTCCCGCCACCATGGCGATACGTGCGCTTGCGGGCATCGAGCATGTATGGCGGGTTGGCGACGATCAGGTCGAAGCTGCCATTGACGCCCTCCAGCACATCGCTGTAATCCACCACGACATTGCCCAACTCGGCCAACGCCACATTGATCGCGGCGTAGCGCAGCGCCAGCGGGTTGATGTCCAGCGCGCTGACCTGAGCATGGCGCCGCGCCCGGGCGATCAGCAGCGCACCGATGCCCGTGCCGCAGCCGATTTCCACCGCTTGCTCGATCGGCGCGCAACTGTCGCGCAGGTGCGCCTCCACCACACGGGCGAAGCGGTAACTGTCCGGGCCGAAAAACACCGCGTCAGCGGTGTCGGTGGGAAAGCCCGAATGCACCAGCAGCAAGCCATCGACGGTCGACCAGCGCACCTGGCTGCGCAGAGTCTGGTCGCTGGTGCTGATGATTCCGGCCTGGCGCATGTGCTCCAGTTCATCCGGCGACAGCAGCGAGGCTTCGAACGGCCGGTTCCAGCCGAACACTTCGCGCATCGTCCGGGCCGGCAGTTGCTCGACGCGCCCGCTGTAGCGCTGGTGGGTCAGTGGCGTGGCGCAGATGAAACGATAGCCATCGGCGTGCAGACGACGCCCCAGGTGCAACAGGGCCTCATCAGTTTGACGTTGCTCATCGGTCAGTTGCATGGCTGTGGCCTCCTTTCAGCCCGGTGAGTTGCACGTAGCGCTGGGTTGCCGCCAGCCCGCGTGGGCTGGCATGGCGGTCCTCGCCCATGGCGTCGATGAGTTGCGTCACCGACAGCCCATCCGGCAAAGCCGGCAACAACGGCTCGGCGAGGGCGACCGGCCTGTGCCGGCGCTTCTGCGGCTGCCAGTCGCCGGCGATCCAGTCGTGCAGCAGTTGCTTCTCGTAGGGACTGAACACGCCGAACATCACCGCCTTCGGGCCCTCGATCAATTGCCAGAAACGGCTTTCAGCCGGGTCGCGATCGCGCAGGATCCAGCCTTTGTCCTGCAACACCTGGAGAAACGCCGGGAAACTGCCCGGCGCGGACAGCCACTGATTGACCGTGCGCCCGTCCAAGCGGCAGTGGTCAGAATGCAGGTGCTGGCCGAAGATCCGCTTGCGCTCAAGCGCCGCGAGCAATTCGCTTTCCAGGTCGAACCCGGCGGCGATGTCCATGGAGCCGGCGCTCAAGTCATTGAGCCGATAACCGCGGGCGACACGCCGATAGAACGCCTCGCCGTCCTGCTCTGGCCAGAGTTGGCGCAGGGCCTCCAGGGCCTTGCGCGCATGACCGGTGCTGGCGTTGTCGATGGTGACGTGGAGGCGGAAGTACTGCGCGTCAATGCCCAGTTCCTCCAGCTCGAAGGTACTGATCAGCAAGTGCAGGGGAAGCTGTTCATAGCCAAGGTTGTAACCCAGCACTTCGGGCAGGAAACGCTCGCTCTCCTGGCCGAGCGCCAGTTGCAGCGCGCCTTGCAGGTAGCGTTCGTCGGCCAACGGTAGCTGCTCGTGACAGCCCAGGCCGGCGAGCAGGCGGCGGAAAATCACCACGTGGTTGCAGGCCGGTTGGCCATCGCCGAGTTCTTCCAGATAGATGCGGATCAGCCCGTGGTAACGCGGGTCGTCCCAGTGATGCAGGGCGCCCTGCAGCCAGGCGCCGTCGACGCACTTGGTCGGCGTGACCTGCTGGAGAAAATACAGCGCATGTGCGCGGCTGCCGAACATGCGCCGGGGCGTGCCGTCACGACGTTCGGCGAGGTAGTCGGCGTACTGCCGGGCGACCTGCAACGCATGTTCCTGGCTCCACGCCTCCAGTTGCTCGGGAGACGCCGGCAAGTCATCGGCCAGGGCATCGGCGCGACGCAACTGGCCGTTCAACCACGCGGCAGTGTCAGGGCAGTCGCCGCGCAACAAGGCGCGATAGCGGGCCTCCAGGCTGTCGGCCTGTGCTGCGGAAGTGGCAATGACACCCGCCAGATCTGACATTTGATTCATGACCACCCCTCTTCCACGCGCTGACCTTGCTTATCCAAGGGAGGCGCTGCGCGCAGGGGAAGTTCAGAACGATTGCGCCACGTCAGGATGAGCGGGAGGCGGCTCACCTTAGGCTTGCCAGTGCGGGATCGATTAAAGATTATTCATATTTGAGCTAAGGGCTGGAGAGCAATCGACAGGCTCTGAGCCATACTCCAGAATGTCACGATTAGAAAAATAAAAACTCTTGCACAGCCAACGACATACCTTCTTTTAGTGAGCACTTACGTGAAAACCTCTCTTTCGATTCTCAGTCTGCTGCTGGTGCTCACCGGCACCGCCAGCGTTACGTCGAATGCTGTTGCCCAGCCTGCCACTGCCCAGGCGCAACGAGATCCTTCCACCCTTCACCTGGCCTCCGGCAGCGCCATGCTGGTGGATCTGCAAACCAACCAAGTGCTCTATTCCAGCCATCCCGACCTGGTGCGACCGATCGCGTCGGTGACCAAGCTGATGACCGCTATGGTGGTGCTGGACGCCAAGCAGTCCATGGATGAAATGCTCACCATGACCATTGCCCAGACCAAGGAAATGAAAGGCATCTATTCGCGGGTGCGCCTGGGCAGCGAGCTGAATCGCCGGGAAACCCTGCTGATTACCCTGATGTCGTCGGAGAACCGCGCCGCAGCAACCCTCGCCCACCACTATCCGGGCGGCTATGGCGCGTTCATCAAGGCGATGAACGCCAAGGCCAAGGCCCTGGGCATGAGCAATACCCGCTATGTGGAACCGACCGGCCTGTCGCCGAACAACGTTTCCACCGCCCGCGACCTGACCAAACTGCTGATGGCCGCGCGCAATTACCCGCTGCTGAGCGAGCTGAGCACCACCCGCGAGAAGACCGTCGCCTTCCGCAAGCCCAACTACACCCTGGGCTTCCGCAACACCGACCATCTGGTGAACAAGCCCAACTGGGACATTAAGCTGACCAAGACCGGCTTCACCAACGATGCCGGGCATTGCCTGGTGCTGCTGACCAAGATGGACAACCGTCCGGTGGCGATGGTGATCCTCGATGCCTTCGGTAAATACACCCACTTCGCCGATGCCAGCCGCATGCGCCAATGGCTGGAGACCGGCAACGCCAAGCCGGCGCCGGCGGTGGCGATTCGTTACAAGGCGGATCGCAGCCAGAATCGGCCGCAGGCGGATTGATCGGACGCTTTATCGCGAGCAAGCTCGCTCCTACAGAGCACACTGCCCCCCTGTAGGAGCGAGCTCGTCGGGGCGCCGAACCGTCGCGATGCGCACCCCAGTGAAAAAAGGCCCGGTCATCTGACCGGGCCTTTTTCATTATCAAGCGGTGGTATTCACCGAACTTCCCGCCGAGCTACCACCCGACTCGGTCAGCGCCTGCAGCAACGCCCCGGTCGCCTGCAGCAATTGCCCGGTGGTGGTCGCCACCGCCGCCTGGGCGGCCGCTACCTTGACCGACTTGGTGCGATCGTCTTCCTTGCTGGCCATGGCTTCCTGCAGTTGCTTCTGCTGCTCGGCCAGTTGCTTCTGCAACTGCTTGACCTGCTCGCGCAGTTGCTTGACCTCCTGCGAC
Source organism: Pseudomonas sp. 20P_3.2_Bac5 (assembly GCF_025466035.1). Lineage (NCBI taxonomy): Bacteria > Pseudomonadati > Pseudomonadota > Gammaproteobacteria > Pseudomonadales > Pseudomonadaceae > Pseudomonas > Pseudomonas sp. 20P_3.2_Bac5. The sequence goes on from NZ_JANLOA010000004.1 coordinate 11,430, forward strand.
TCGTTCGAATCAGCGGTCTCGGACTGGGTCGCCGCGGCCTTGCCTTCGCTGCGCACAGCAGACAGATCGGCCTTCACAGTGCCTTCGACCGGGGTCGCCTGACCGTCAACGTTGGTTTTCGCAGTCACATTGCTACGCACACCTGCAATCGAAAGGTTCGACGCCAGGGACTGGATGAGATCGGCCATGAGAGAAAACGTCCTGAAATTAAGGTCTGTCATGACATCGGCCGTTACAAACAAAACTTTAGGCCGCCCGTCCCCCATAAATTTCCCGCCCGGTTCTTCGTCCTTCCCCTGATACCGATCTCTGTCCGCGCACCGGCGGGATCGCCCTCCTGAACCGGACCGAGATGGCAATGACCAGACCCCGTTCCCGCAAAGCCCTGTACATCGGCCTGCCGCTCGCCCTGGCGGTGAGCCTCGGCGCAGCCGCCGCCGGCTGGCTGTACTGGAAAGACGACACCGGCTACCCGCGCAAGATCGTCGAGCAGGCCAACGCCCTGCATGAGCACATGATCTCGTTCGACAGCCACATCACCGTCCCGCTGGAATTCGGCAGCGCTGGCCGCGAAGCCGACAAGGACGGTCCGGGCCAGTTCGACCTGGTCAAGGCCGGGCGCGGGCGGCTGTCCGGCGCCGCCCTGACCATCTTCGGCTGGCCGGAGCTGTGGAACGGCCCCAACGCCCCGCACCGCCCCACGCCCGGCTTTGTCGACGAGGCGCGGCACCAGCAGGAGGTGCGTTACCAAATCATCAGCGGCATGGTCCGCGACTTCCCCAACCAGGTCGGCATCGCCTACACCCCCGACGACTTCCGCCGCCTGCACGGCGAAGGCAAGTTCGCCATCTTCATCAGCATGCTCAACGCCTACCCGCTGGGCACCGACCTGTCCCAACTGGACCTGTGGACCGCGCGCGGCATGCGCATGTTCGGCTTCAGCTACGTCGGCAACAACGCCTGGGCCGACTCTTCGCGCCCGCTGCCGTTCTTCAACGACACCGCCGACGCCCTCGGCGGGCTGTCGCCGCTGGGTGAGCAGGCCGTGACCAAGCTCAACGACCTGGGCGTGATCATCGATGTGTCGCAGATGTCGACCCTGGCCCTGGAAGACGTCGCCCGCCTGAGCCGTGCGCCGCTGGTGGCCTCGCACTCGGCGCCGCGAGCGCTGGTGGATATCCCGCGCAACCTCAGCGACAAGGAAATGCAACTGATCAAGGACAGCGGCGGCGTGATCCAGATCGTCGGCTTCCCCACCTACCTCAAGCCGCTGAGCAAGCCGACCCTGGACAAGCTCGAAGCGCTGCGTGCCCGGTTCGACCTGCAACCACTGCAAGGCCTCGCCAATGCCCTGATGCCGGGTGACGCGGTGATCGCCATCTGGCCGGAATCGCGCTTCGGCGACTACGCCAGCAACCTCTATGGCATCGTCGAGGCGGAGCCCAAGGCCGGCCTCAAGGCGTTCGGCGACGCCATCGACTACGCGGTGAAGAAAGTCGGCATCGATCATGTCGGCATCGCTTCCGACTTCAACGACGGCGGCGGCCTGGATGGCTGGAAGGATGTCAGCGAGATTCGCAACATCACCGCCGAGCTGTTGACCCGCGGCTACAGCGAGGCCGATATCGCCAAGCTCTGGGGCGGCAACTTCCTGCGGGCCTGGGAGCAAGTGCAGAAAGCCGCCCGCCCCGTCGCCTCCCTCACGCCTTGAACCGGAACGCCCGCGCCATGACCGACCGCCGTACCTTTCTCAAGCAGGCCGCCGTACTGAGCGCCGGCCTGCCGTTGGCCAGCACCCTGGCCAGCGCCGCCGAACCCATACCGCAGACCGCCCGCGCCGCCGCGCCCCTGAGCGGCCCGGACAAATGGCGCAACCTGCGCGACCTGTTCCCGCTGGACCGCGAGACCGCGCACTTCGCCAATTTCCTGGTCACCGCCCACCCGCGCCCGGTGCAGGACGCCATCGACTACTACCGCCGCGAAATCGACCGTAACCCCGCCGCCTTGATGGACTGGGAAAGCCAGTACGAGTGGAACCGCGAAGGCGAAGTCCGCGAATGGGCTGCGCGCTATCTGGAGGTGCGCCCACGGCAGATCGCCCTGACCGGCAGCACCACCGAGGGCCTGGGCATGATCTACGGCGGCCTGAACGTGGCCGCCGACCAGGAAATCCTCACCACCGAACACGAGCACTATTCGACCCACAAATCCCTGGCCTTCCGCACCCAGCGCCAGGGCACCAAGGTGCGCAAGCTGCGCCTGTTCGATAACCCGTGGGAGATCTCCAAGGATCAGGTGCTGAGCACTATCGACAAGAACATCCGCCCGGAAACCCGCGTGGTCGGCATGACCTGGGTGCACTCCGGCAGCGGCGTGAAACTGCCGGCCGGCGAGATCGGCGAACTGATCCGCCAGCACAACCGCAACCGCGATGAATCGCGGCGGATCATCTACGTGGTGGACGGCGTGCACGGCTTCGGCGTCGACAACGTGCGCTTCGCCGACTTCAACTGCGATTACTTCATCTCCGGCACCCACAAGTGGATGTTCGGCCCGCGCGGCACCGGGATCATCTGCGCCGCGTCGGAGAAGATGCAGCACCTGACGCCGACCTTCGCCACGTTTTCCCAGGAAGAAGACTTCGCCACCATCATGACCCCCGGCGGCTACCACGCCTTCGAGCACCGCTGGGCGGTGGGCAAGGCCTTCGAACTGCACCTGCAACTGGGCAAGGCCGACGTGCAGGAGCGTATCCACCAGCTCAACGACCAACTCAAGGCGCGCCTGCTGGAGCACAAGCAGATCCAGTTGGTCACGCCGAAAAGCCGCGAGTTTTCCGCCGGCTTCACCTTCTTCCGCATCAAGGACCGCGACCCGGACGCCGTCGCCGCCTTCCTCTGCGACAACAAGGTGATGGTGGACGCCGTGTACCGCGATGTCGGGCCGGTGATCCGCTTCGCGCCGAGCCTGCTCAACAACGAGCAGGAAATCGACCGGGCCATGGCCCTGCTGACCCAGAAACTCTGAAATAAGGCCTCTTCATGACCTCCACTTTCTCCCGCCTGACCCTGGCCGCGCTGCTCGGCGCCGCCAGCCTGCCCGCCCTGGCCGCCGACGCCACGCCCGGCGCCGTGCTGCGCGACTGCAAGGCTGCCTGCCCGGACATGGTCGTGGGGGGGGGGGGGGGGGGGGGGGGGGGGCCGGGGGCGGGGGGGGGGGGGGGGGGGGGGGGGGGGGGGGGCGGGGG
>NZ_JANLOA010000075.1:0-14435 GCF_025466035.1 Pseudomonas sp. 20P_3.2_Bac5
CGGGTGCTCCGGGGCCCCCCCCACCCTAAGATTAATTCCCCCAAAGCCAAAACCAAAGCCAGGACCAAAGATCATCGTCCCCGGAACTCGGTAAAGAACCAAAAAAAAGCCCATCCGAAGATGGGCTTTTTGCAGTGCGCGATTCGCTTAGCGAACAGCCGGGCCTTCAGCCACGCCCAGGTCATCGACCGGACGGGTTTCAGTCAGCGGCGAGCCACCGGAATCCAGCTCTTTGTGCAGCTTGTCTTCGTCCAGCTCCTTGACCCACTTGGCCACGACCACGGTGGCAACGGCGTTGCCGATCAAGTTGGTCAGGGCACGGGCTTCGGACATGAAGCGGTCGATACCGAGGATCAGCGCCAGGCCGGCAACCGGCAGGTGACCGACAGCCGACAGGGTCGCGGCCAGGACGATGAAGCCACTACCGGTGACGCCGGCAGCACCTTTGGACGCAACCAGCAGCACCAGCAGCAGGGTGATCTGGTGGGTAATGTCCATGGTGGTGTCGGTGGCCTGGGCGATGAACACCGCGGCCATGGTCAGGTAGATCGAGGTGCCGTCGAGGTTGAACGAGTAGCCAGTCGGGATCACCAGGCCAACCACGGATTTCTTCGCGCCCAGGCGCTCCATCTTGGTCAGCATGCGTGGCAGCGCGGACTCCGAGGAGGAAGTGCCGAGCACGATCATCAGCTCTTCACGGATGTAGCGGATCAGTTTCAGGACGCTGAAGCCGTGGGCGCGAGCGATACCGCCAAGGATCACCAGGATGAACAGCAGGCAGGTGATGTAGAAGCAGGCCATCAGGTAGCCCAGTTGCACCAGGGAACCCACGCCGTACTGGCCGATGGTGAAGGCCATGGCACCGAAGGCGCCGACCGGTGCCAGCTTCATGATCATGTTGATGATGTTGAACATGACATGGGCGAAGCGGTCGATCATGTCCAGCAGTGGACGACCGTAGGCACCCAGGCGATGCAGGGCGAAACCGAAGATCACCGAGAACATCAGCACTTGCAGGATGTCGCCGTTGGCGAAGGCGCCGACCACGGTGTTAGGGATGATGTTGAGCAGGAAGCCGATGGTGGTCTGCTGCGCGCCGGCGGCGGCGTATGCTGCCACGCTGCTGGCGTTGAGGGTCGACACGTCGATGTGCATGCCGGCGCCAGGCTGGACCACGTTGACCACGACCAGGCCGATGATCAGGGCGATGGTGGAGACGATTTCGAAGTACAGGAGCGCGTAGCCGCCAGTCTTGCCCACCGATTTCATGCTCTGCATGCCGGCGATGCCGCTCACCACGGTGCAGAAGATGATGGGCGCGATGACCATCTTGATCAGTTTGACGAAGCCGTCACCCAGCGGCTTGAGGGCCACACCGGTTTCAGGATAGTAGTGGCCCAGCAGGATACCGATGGTGATCGCTACCAACACCTGGATATACAGCGATTTGTAAAGTGGCTGACGGGTTGTCGTCATGGCTATTTCCTCAAGGGTACCGGCCCGTCCTTCCCAGGACGCGAGGCACCTGACTCGCGAACCCTCCTGCACTGGAGGGATTTGTTGTGTCGAGCTGCGTGGCAGAACTCTGCGAGGTTCATAGCAAGCGTGATGCCAATTTGCGCTGTTGCGGTGCAACCCCGTGTTTCCGGGGGCTTCGCTGCACGTTCTGGTGGCATTCGCACCTGGCGCACTTGGCGGATTTCCGCCCGCGGCGGGTTTTATCCCGTTCAGCTTGGCGGTAATCCGCCTACAACGAGTGAGGAAATGGCTCGCGGGCGGAAACCCGCCAGCGCGAGACGTTGAGCGTCAGTCCACCAGAAAACCAATGCGGAACGCCGCGCCGCCCAGAGGCGAGTCGGTGAGCGTCAGACGGGCGTCATAGCTGTCGATGATGTCCTTGACCACCGCAAGGCCGATGCCCTGCCCCGGGTATTGGCGGTCCAGCCGCTCGCCGCGCTGAAGAATTCGCTCGCGCTGGTCGGCCGGCACCCCAGGGCCATCGTCCTCGACCCACAGCTCCAGCTCAGCGCCCTCGCGAACCAGACTGACTTTCACCCGCCCCAGGCACAGGCGCCAGGCGTTTTCCAGCAGGTTGCCGAGCAGTTCCAGCAAGGCGCCCTGCTCCATCGGCACCCGCGCATCATCGGCCATGGCGAAATCGACCTGCACCGCCTTGTCGCGATAGACCTTGGCCAGGGTGCCGCACAGGCTTTCCACCAATGGCCGCAATTGCACCTGATGGCGCACCAGACCGCTCTTGCGCAGGCTGGCGCGCTGCAACTGGTAGTCGATCTGCTGGCTCATGCGCTCGATCTGGCTTTGCAGCACTCGCGCCTGCTCGCGCTCTTCGGGGCGCTGGGCCATGCCTTCGCTGACGCCCTGCAACACCGCCAGCGGAGTTTTCAGGCTGTGGGCCAGGTCGCCAAGGGAATCCCGGTAGCGCCCGCGCTGTTCGCGCTCGCTGTGCAGCAGGCGGTTCAGCGAGCGGGTCAGGCGCAGCAGTTCGCGGGGGTGTTCGCCGCTCAGGCCTTCACGGGCGCCGGATTCCACTTCATCCAGTTCCACGCTCATCTGCCGCAACGAGCGCAGGCCCCAGGTCAGCCCGGCCCAGAGCAGCAACAACAACACCAGCAGCGCGGCGCCGAAGCCCAGGTAGAGTTTTTCCCGCAGGCCGCTGATGGTCTGCTGGTACTCGCGCACCGGTTGCAGGGCCACGATGCTGAAGGCGGCGTTCTTGCCGCCGAGCAGCTTGACCTCGACGTCGTAAACGAAGAATTCCTCGCCGTCGTCCTGGCGGATACGTGCGAACTCGTTGCCGCGACCGTCGTAGCGTGGCTGATAGTTGATGTTTTCGTTGGCGGTGGCCCGCGAGCGCCAGACCAGATTGCCCTGGCGGTCGTAGATGTAGCCCAGCAGGCGGCTGTCGGGCAGCTTGAAGCGCTCGTCCGGCAGCAGCACCGGCATCATCAATTCGTTGTTTTCGATCCGCGCGGCGGAAATCAGCGTGGTCACGTCCGATGCCAGGCGCTGCTCGATGGACTCCTGCAGGGCCAGGCTGAAGGCCTTCTGCAACGCCGGCAGCAGCGCCAGCATGAACAGCAGCGCCAGCACGGCGGCCGCCAGCATCAGGCGCACGCGCAGCGAACGGATCATCGGCAGCGCTCGGTGAACAGGTAGCCGAGGCCACGCACGGTGTCGATCGGTTTGAAGCCCTGGCTGCCTTCCAGCTTGCGCCGCAGACGGCCGACCAGCACTTCAATGACATTCGGGTCACGCTCCCCGTCATCCGGATAGAGCTGCTCCATCAGGCGTTCCTTGGCGACCACTTGCTGGTGATGGCGCATCAGGTATTCGAGAATGCGGTATTCGTAGGCGGTCAGCGCCAGCGGCTGCTCGTCCAGCAGGGCCTGTTTGCGGTTCAGGTCCAGGCGCAGTGGTCCGGCGGTGATGGTGGCCTGGGTGAAACCGCTGGAGCGGCGCAGCAAGGCGTTCAGGCGCGCCTCCAGTTCCTCGAACTGGAACGGCTTGACCACATAATCGTCGGCGCCGGCGGCCAGACCCTCAACCTTGTCCTGCCAGTTGCCACGGGCGGTGAGAATCAGGATCGGGAAGGTCTTGCCCTGGGCCCGCAGACGGCCGATCAGGTCCAGCCCACTCATGCCGGGCAGACCGAGGTCGATCACCGCGAGGTCGTGGTTGAACTGCTCGGCCTGGTAGAGCGCCTCCTCGCCATCGCCCACCGCTTCGACCACGTGCCCGCTTTCGCTCAAGCGGCTGTAGAGGTGGTGGCGCAACAGCGCTTCATCCTCGACCACCAACAGTTTCATCACCTTCTCCCTTTGTCGTGCGCGGCGCGCAGAATAACAGCGAACCGGCCCTGTCCAGGGGCCGGTTCATCAAGCCTGGGCACGCAGTCAGAACCGGTAGTTGGCCGACAGGTAGGTCTGCGCGCTGCTGTCCAGGCGCAACGCCCCCAGTTTGTTGCCGCCGCTTTCGGCCAGCTCGGTGGTCGCGTTGCTGCGCAGGTAACGGTAGCCCAGCTCTACGGAGGTGTTGTCGCTGACTTGCTGCAACACGCCCGCTTGCAGGCCGACCGCGTAACCGATGTCGCTGTCGCGGCTGGCACCCGGAGAGTCCTGTGTGAGCTTGGTCAGGCCAGCAGTTGCGCCACCAAACAGCTTGGTGCTGCCGCCCACCGGATAGAACAGATCGTAACTGCCGAGCAGATTTTCCTGACGCAGTTTGAGGCCGTTATGGGTGCCCGAGACATTGTCGTAGGTGGCGTAGTAGCGGCCTTGCTCATTGATCTTGCCGAGGCGGATACCCCAGGTGTCGTCCTTGCCGATGATCCCGTCGCTGTTGAGGTGGCCGACGTTCTCGGTGAGCAGCCCGGATTTCTTGACCTTGTCGCTGGTCTGACCGTAGGTGACGCTGGCGAAGGTGTCGTCGGCGGCCTGGACGGCCATGCTTGTGCCAAGGAAAGTCAGGGCGGCCAGCAGGGTGTTGAGGTTTTTCATGGGGATGTTCTCCACAGTGCTGCGGGTTTTGGAAATTGAGGTCTAGAGTAAGGACCTGGCCCTGAACCGCCGCTGAACCCGGCCTGAACGCTGGCTGAACGTCTTTGATGTTCGAGCCCATCTTTTGAAACCCATGCATTGAATCCAGGAGTACCGATCATGCGATTACTGTTTGCGGCCGTGCTGCTCGGCGCTGCCGGCCTGGCCCAGGCCGCCGTGCAAACCCGCGAGATTCCCTATCAGGATGCCGACGGCAAGCGCCTGGTCGGCTACTACGCCTACGACGATGCCGTGAAAGGCCCAGTGCCGGGCGTGGTCGTGGTGCATGAATGGTGGGGCCTGAACGACTACGCCAAGCGCCGCGCTCGCGACCTCGCGGCGCTGGGCTACAGCGCCCTGGCCATCGACATGTACGGCGACGGCAAGAACACCGAGCACCCGGCCGACGCCATGGCGTTCATGCAGGCCGCCCTGAAAGACCCGGCCACCTCGGCCAAGCGCTTCGATGCCGGGGTCAAGCTGCTGAAAATCCAGCCACAGACCGACAAGGAGCGTATCGCCGCGATTGGCTACTGCTTCGGCGGCAAGGTGGTGCTCGACGCCGCCCGCCGCGGCGAGTCGCTGGCCGGTGTGGCCAGCTTCCACGGCGCACTGGTGACCGACACGCCGGCCACGCCCGGCAGCGTGAAGACCAGGATCTTGGTGGAACACGGCGGCGCCGACAGCATGGTCACCCCGCAGCAGGTGCAGGCGTTCAAGGATGAGATGAATGCGGCGAATGCCTCGTTCGAATTCGTCACCCTCGAGGGCGCCAAGCACGGCTTCACCAACCCGGACGCCGACCGCCTCAGCCATGGCGAGCATGGTGGGCCTGACATCGGCTACAACAAGGCGGCGGACGAGAGTTCCTGGGCGGACCTGCAGGCGTTCTTCAAAAAGATCTTCTGATGCTTCACCGCTTCGCGACGGTTCGGCGCCCCGGCAATCTCGCTCCTACAGAATCGCTGTCCCCGTAGGAGCGAGCTTGCTCGCGATTCAGCCCAACGCCCTCACCTCTGGCCCCCCGCCAGCGCCCACGGCACAATAGCCGCCATGAACCGACTCCCCTCCTGCTGCTCTCCGCTCCAGTACCACTGGCCCTTGCCCCGCCCGGTCCCCGGCGTGCAGTTGGTCAGTTGCGCCTTCGACCCGGCGCGCCTCGCCAGCGACGATTTCCAACGCGCCGCCATCGAGCAGACGCCGGCCCTGCAACGTTCAGTCGCCAAGCGCCAGGCCGAATACCTCGCCGGCCGGTCCTGCGCCCGGGCCGCGCTGCAGCGCCTCGATGGCCGCGACTATGTGCCCGCCACCGGCGAAGACCGCGCACCGATCTGGCCAACCGGCATCAGCGGTTCGATCACCCACGGCAAGGGCTGGGCCGCCGCGGTAGTCGCACGCAGCAGTGACTGCGCGGGGCTGGGCCTGGATCAGGAAAGCCTGCTGGATGACGAGCGCGCCGAGCGCCTGGCCAAGGAAATTCTCACCGACGCCGAGCTGCTCCGCCTGGACCCGGCGCGGGTCGGGCTTACCGTCACCCTGACCTTCTCGCTCAAGGAAAGCCTGTTCAAGGCGCTCTATCCGCTGGTGCTCAAGCGCTTCTATTTCGAACACGCCGAAGTGCTGGAGTGGAACGACGCCGGCCACGCGCGCCTGCGCCTGCTCACTGACTTGTCACCGGAATGGCACCACGGTCGAGAGTTGCAGGGGCAGTTTTGCGTGATGGGCGACCAGTTGTTGAGTCTGGTCGCGGTCTGATTCAGGAAATCAGCGGGCAATGCTCGCAGTGCCCTACCCACTCCACCTTGTAGCTCAGGCAGCAGGTGCGCCGTCGGCGACGGCCCTGCTCGTTGTAGGAAACAGCGGCGAACAACGGGCTGTCCGGCGCCTCCAGCCACACCTTGGCCCCCTCACCGGCCTGCTGTTCCAGGCAGTCCCCGGCATTGCCCCAGAGCACCGCGCTCGCTACGCCGCCAAGCCGCGCCAGACGCTCGATCAGTGGCGGCAGATGGCCGTCGATGGCTTGCGCCAGTCGGTCCTGTCCATCATCGGAGCGAAAGCCGACGGGCAAGCCGCGCTCGTCCAGTTCTATCAGCAACCCGTCTGACAACCGTGGCGCCCGACCGGCCAATGCTTCGCGCCAGAGCAACATGAAGTAGTACTTCGACCACTGCGACACCAGCACCGGCAACTGCGCCGGCATCAACTCCGGGCCATAAAGCGCCAGCAGCAGTGCATGAAAACGCTGCGGTTCCAGCAGTTCATCCAGCGCAACCGCCTCACTCATTGCGCACCCGGCGTCTGCTCGCGTGGCCAGCTCAGGCTGAAACAGGCGCCACCCAGGTGCACGCTCTTGCCGATCAGCGCGCGACCGTTATGCCAGTGGATGATGCGCCGGACGATGGACAACCCCAGCCCATGACCACCGGAAGACCGGGTGCGGCTGTCATCAAGGCGGGTAAAGGGAGTGAAAATCCGGTCCCAGGCGGTTTCCGGGACGCCGGGACCGTCGTCCTCGACATCGATGCGGCACCGTTGCAGCCCCAACTGATAACTGAGGCTGACCTCGGATTCGGCATGGCGCATGGCATTACTCACCAGATTCTGCAGGGCGCGGTGCAGGTAGCGTGGCTCGGCCTCGACCCACGCACCCTGGGCATCCTCGCCGCCCTGGCACGTCCCGCGCACCACCCGCACCTCGCGGCGCAGCGGCGCCAGTTCGGCGATTACCTGATCGAGCAAAGCATCCAGGTCAACCCGCTGGAAATGCAGGGCCGGCGCGCCCTGTTCGAGGCGGGCATACATCAGCATCTCGTCGACCAGTTTGTCGAGGTCCTGAATGTCGTTGTCCATGCCCGCCAGGTACTTCTCGCGGGCCTGGTCGTTGCTGGCGCTGGCGATCATTTCGAGGCCGAAGCGCAGCCGCGCAACGGGCGTGCGCAACTCATGGGACACCGCCCGCACCAGCTCGCGCTGGATGGTCAATGAACGCTGCAAGTGCTCGGCCATGCCATTGAAGGCTTCGGCCAGCCGCCCCACCGAATCGGCGCCCTGCACCACCACCCGGGTTTCCAGGCTGCCTTGGGTGATCTGCGTCGCGGCCGTTTCGACCTTGGAGAGGCGCCGCTCCAGTTGCCGCACCAGCAGGTAGACCACCAGCCCGATCAGGCTCAGGCCAAGGGCCGCGATGAGCACCAGCAGTTGCGTCGGGTACGGATTCATCTGGTACAGCGGGCCGATTTCCAGCACCCAGGGCGTTCCGGCGATACCGGCAAACACGCGGATCGAGTTGCCCTCCTTGCCCAGTGCCATCACCGTGTCGCCTTCTTCGACCCGGCGACGCTGGTCTTCGTCCATGTCCGCATCGGTCTGCGCCAGCAAGCGCAGGTCGAAGCCGAAGCCCTTGCTCTGCTTGAGTTCCGCCAGGCGCCGGGCCTGTTCCGCCACCGGATAGCGAATCAACTCGTCCACCAGCAGGTAGATGGTGGCGCGGGCCAGTTGCTCGCTGATCTGCTGCACATCGCCGGTCAGCAGCAGGTCCTGCCCCTTGAGCTGGCTAATGACCCGCGCCGCATGAGGGCCGGTGTGTTCCACCAGCACCTGGCCGCGTTGCAGGCGGGTGCGCTGGCTGCCGTCGATTCCGACCTCGTTGCTGTTCTGCAACGCCAGGGGAATACCCAACAGGCGCTCCCACAGGGCCACGGCGCGCGTGCGCTCGACGCTGTTCATGCGTGTCAGGTTGTCGGCCATCAGGGTGAAGGTGCCGTGGGCCAGGCGCTCGCGGTACTGGTCGGAGCGCACTTCGTTGAGCAGGTGCAGGCTGAGGACGCCAAGCACCGCCACCAGCACCAGGACGCCAAGCATGCCGCCGTAGATCCGCAGGAAGATCGAGTTCATTCGGACAGGCCCATGGCCTCGGCGGCCTCGCGGACGAACAGGTAGCCCTTGCCGCGGATGGTCTTGATCATCCGCGGGTGGATCGGGTCGTCGCCGATGCGCGGGCGGATGCGCGAGATGCGTACGTCGATGGAACGATCCTGGCCGTCGTAACCGACGCCGCGCAGGGAGGTGAAGATTTCTTCCCGCGAGAGAATCCGCCCGGCGTTGCTCACCAGCAGCCAGAGCAGGTCGAATTCGGCGCTGGTCAGTTCGATGCCGGCCTCGCCGAGCCAGGCCTCGCGCAGGGTGCTGTCGACCCGCAGCGGGCCGAATTGCAGCGCTCGCCGCTCAGTGGTGGTAACGGGGCTTTCGCTGCGCCGCAACAGGGCGTTGATCCGCGCCAGCAGCAGGCGCGGACGCACCGGCTTGCACACATAGTCGTCGGCGCCCAGGTCCAGGCCCTGGACCTGATCGAGGTCGTCGCTGCGCGCGGTGAGCATCAGGATCGGCCCGGCATAGCGCTGGCGCACCTTGCGGCAGATGCTCAGGCCGTCTTCGCCGGGCAGCATCAGGTCGAGGATCACCAGGTCCGGCTGCTCGTTGATGATCCGCGCCGCGGCCTTGGCGCCGTCGCCCTCGACCTCGACGCTGAAGCCATTGGCCTGGAGGTATTCGCGGGTCAGTTCGGCGAGACGCTGGTCATCCTCGACGATCAACACCTGACTGCTCTGCTGCTCCACGGGGCCACCTCTGCTTGTTGTTATGGGATCGACGCCGCCGCCATCACCAAAGGGCAACATCGGCCCCGGATACTACGATGCGCACCGGCCACTGCCAACCGCGCGCACGGGCGAGGCAAATAGCCTGCCAACGACCTCGGTCAGCGCTGTTTTTTGTGATAGGGTTCGCGCCCCCAAAAATCCCTTCGTCGCCTTTTCTTACATTAAAAAAGGATGACAGGCGGTCTCATCGCGGCAGGACGGGGCCTACAGCGTTTTGTTCAGTTTCACTCACAATCTACCCACAAGTTATCCACAGGCCGTCGCCTTGCAATACCCCCGAGACCGCATTATCTTGTATCTCAGTCGCAGCAAAACACTACATCTTGGGTTTTCACGAAATTCCCAAGCACAAGACAAGCATCGAACTCAAGCCCTTCAGCGGCTGTTTTTTTTGCTTGAACTTAACGTGATTTCAGCAGCCAAACCGCTCCTGCGGAGGCGACCGTTGCAAGCCCTTTGAGGGCCTTGTTCCGGGTATGGGTAGTGCAGGCCAGGGCCGCACCCCCAACAGCAACAGATTTTGGGTTGTCGACCCAAGACTTTTGACTTCGGCCAGGGAGCGGCATGCGAATGCCCCTTTTTCCTGATCCGTCCCGAAGTCGGGTATGTGCCCAGAGCGGCGCGCGAGAGCCTTTGAGCCACGCGCGTGCCAGGTGCCTGTCGGGCTTTTGGATGGAACGGTTGGCGCCCACCGGGCGCCTAAACAAACTTAAAGAACGTGGAGACACCCATGCAAACCGACACAACTCGCGAGAACCCGCAGGCCAAGGCGCCGCAGGCCGCAGATTCGAATCAGGATCTGGCAGCGACCGCCCCTGGCCAACTGCGCGTGATCAAGCGTAACGGCACTGTCGTTCCTTACACCGACGACAAGATCACCGTAGCCATCACCAAAGCGTTCCTTGCAGTTGAAGGCGGCACCGCCGCCGCGTCGTCGCGTATCCACGACACCGTCGCGCGCCTGACCGAACAGGTCACCGCGACCTTCAAGCGCCGCATGCCTTCCGGCGGCACCATCCATATCGAAGAGATCCAGGACCAGGTCGAACTGGCCCTGATGCGCGCCGGCGAACAGAAAGTCGCCCGCGACTACGTGATCTACCGCGACCAGCGTGCCCGTGAGCGCGCCACCCGCAGCAACACCGACGCCGTCGTGCAGCCGCACCCGAGCATCCGCATCACCCTGGCCGACGGCAGCCTGTCGCCGCTGGACATGAACCGCCTGAACACCATCATCACCGAGGCCTGCGAAGGCCTGGCCGAAGTCGATGGCGAACTGATCCAGCGCGAAACCCTGAAGAACCTGTACGACGGCGTGGCCATCAAGGACGTCAACACCGCCCTGGTGATGACCGCCCGTACCCTGGTCGAGCGTGAGCCGAACTACTCCTTCGTCACCGCCCGCCTGCTGATGGACACCCTGCGTGCCGAAGGCCTGGGCTTCCTCGAAGTCGCCGACGCCGCCACCCACCACGAAATGGCCGACCTGTACGCCAAGGCACTGCCGGCCTACATCGCCAAGGGTGTCGAGTTCGAACTGCTCGACCCGGCCCTCGCGACCTTCGACCTCGACCGCATGGGTCAGGCGATCAATCACGAGCGTGACCAGCAATTCACCTACCTCGGCCTGCAGACCCTGTACGACCGCTACTTCATCCACAAGGATGGCGTGCGCTTCGAACTGCCGCAGGTGTTCTTCATGCGCGTCGCCATGGGCCTGGCCCTGGGCGAGAAAGACCGTGAAGCCCGCGCGATCGAGTTCTACAACCTGCTGTCGTCCTTCGACTACATGGCGTCGACCCCGACCCTGTTCAACGCCGGCACCCTGCGTCCGCAACTGTCGAGCTGCTACCTGACCACCGTGCCGGACGACCTGTCGGGCATCTACCACGCGATCCACGACAACGCCATGCTGTCGAAATTCGCCGGTGGCCTGGGCAACGACTGGACCCCGGTGCGCGCGCTGGGCTCCTACATCAAGGGCACCAACGGCAAATCCCAGGGCGTCGTGCCATTCCTGAAAGTGGTCAACGACACCGCCGTCGCGGTCAACCAGGGCGGCAAGCGCAAAGGCGCTGTCTGTGCCTACCTGGAAACCTGGCACCTGGACATCGAAGAATTCATCGAGCTGCGCAAGAACACCGGTGATGACCGTCGTCGTACCCACGACATGAACACCGCCAACTGGATCCCGGACCTGTTCATGAAGCGCGTCTTCGATGACGGCAAGTGGACCCTGTTCTCGCCATCGGAAGTGCCGGACCTGCACGACCTGACCGGCAAGGCCTTCGAAGAGCGCTACGAGTACTACGAAGCCCTGACCGAGTACAACAAGATCAAGGTGTTCAAGACCATCCAGGCCAAAGACCTGTGGCGCAAGATGCTCTCGATGCTGTTCGAGACCGGCCACCCATGGCTGACCTTCAAGGATCCGTGCAACCTGCGCAGCCCGCAGCAGCACGTGGGCGTGGTCCACAGCTCGAACCTGTGCACCGAGATCACCCTGAACACCAACAAGGACGAGATCGCCGTCTGCAACCTGGGCTCGATCAACCTGCCGAACCACATCGTCGACGGCAAACTCGACCACACCAAACTGCAACGCACCGTGAACACTGCCGTGCGCATGCTGGATAACGTGATCGACATCAACTACTACTCCGTGCCGCAGGCTCGCAACTCGAACCTCAAGCACCGTCCGGTCGGCCTCGGCATCATGGGCTTCCAGGACGCGCTGTACCTGCAGCACATCGCCTACGGTTCCGACGCTGCCGTCGAGTTCGCCGACCGTTCGATGGAAGCGGTCAGCTACTTCGCCATCCAGGCCTCCTGTGACCTGGCCGACGAGCGCGGTGCCTACGAGACCTTCCAGGGTTCGCTGTGGTCCAAAGGCGTGCTGCCGCTGGACTCGCAACAGATCCTGATCGAGGCCCGTGGCGCCAAGTACATCGACGTCAACCTCGAAGAGCACCTGGACTGGGCACCGGTTCGCGAACGCGTACAAAAAGGTATTCGTAACTCGAACATCATGGCCATCGCGCCAACCGCGACCATCGCCAACATCACCGGCGTGTCGCAGTCCATCGAGCCGACCTACCAGAACCTGTACGTGAAATCGAACCTGTCGGGCGAATTCACCGTGATCAACCCGTACCTGGTTCGCGACCTCAAGGCCCGCGGCCTGTGGGACTCGGTCATGATCAACGACCTGAAGTACTACGACGGATCCGTGCAGCAGATCGAGCGTATCCCGCAAGAGCTGAAAGACCTGTACGCCACCGCGTTCGAAGTTGAAACCAAGTGGATCGTCGATGCCGCCAGCCGTCGCCAGAAGTGGATCGACCAGGCTCAGTCGCTGAACCTGTACATCGCCGGCGCCTCGGGCAAGAAGCTGGACGTGACCTACCGCATGGCCTGGTTCCGTGGTCTGAAAACCACCTACTACCTCCGTGCCCTGGCCGCGACCAGCACCGAGAAGTCGACCATCACCACCGGCAAGCTCAACGCCGTTTCCAGCGGTGGCGACAACAGCGCCCCGGTCCAGGCCCAGGCCGCTCCGGCCGCAGCCCCTGTTCCAGCGCCAGTGCCTAAAGCCTGCGCGATCGACGAGCCGGACTGCGAAGCCTGCCAATAAGGTGATCGTGAGGCTTCCTTCGGGAAGCCTCACTGCTGCCAGGATGAACGGCGTACTCGTGATCGAGGCCGACGCCGTCCCTGAGCCAGAAACAAAAAGACCGAAGCCCCAAGGCTCCGGCTCTCAGATTTTGCGTGCACTGCAGTACCCGAACGCAAGCACCGCAACCAAGATCCACTGGCCATACTGAACATGGCCCTCAAGCAGGAGACCCACCATGCTGAGCTGGGACGAATTCGACAAAGAAGACGGCGAAGCCACCGCCAAAAGCGGTAATGCCCAAGCCGCTGCCACCGGTATCGACAAACTCGACAGCGCCGGCGGTGCCGCCGCCCTCGAAGCTCGCGCTGTAACCAGCACCGACTCTGACGCGGTAATCCGCGCCAAAGCCGCCCTGGACGACCTCGACATCGCCGAAGGCCTGGCCGAGCTGGAAGGCTCCGCTGCCCGCGTTGCCGTTGACGAAAAGCGCATGATCAACTGCCGCGCCGACCTCAACCAACTGGTCCCGTTCAAATACGACTGGGCCTGGCAGAAGTACCTGGACGGCTGCGCCAACCACTGGATGCCGCAAGAGGTCAACATGACCGCGGACATCGCCCTGTGGAAGAGCCCGGAAGGCCTGACCGACGACGAGCGCCGTATCGTCATGCGCAACCTCGGCTTCTTCTCCACCGCCGACTCCCTGGTTGCCAACAACCTCGCGCTGGCCGTGTACCGCCTGATCACCAACCCCGAGTGCCGCCAGTACATCCTGCGCCAGGCCTTCGAGGAAGCGATCCACACCCACGCCTACCAGTACTGCATCGAATCGCTGGGCATGGATGAAGGCGAGATCTTCAACATGTACCACGAGATCCCGTCGGTCGCGAAAAAGGCCGCCTGGGGCCTGCGCTACACCCGCGCGATCTCCGATCCGGAATTCGATACCGGCACCGTCGAGACCGACAAGGAACTGCTGCGCAACCTGATCGCCTACTACTGCGTTCTGGAAGGCATCTTCTTCTACTGCGGCTTCACCCAGATCCTTTCCATGGGTCGCCGCAACAAGATGACCGGCGTGGCCGAGCAGTTCCAGTACATCCTGCGTGACGAGTCCATGCACCTGAACTTCGGTATCGACGTGATCAACCAGATCAAGATCGAAAACCCGCACCTGTGGGATGCCGAAATGAAGGAAGAAGCCTCGCAGATGATCCTGCAGGGCACCCAGCTCGAAATCGAATACGCTCGCGACACCATGCCGCGCGGCGTACTGGGCATGAACGCCGCGATGATGGAGGACTACCTCAAATTCATCGCCAACCGTCGCCTGTCGCAGATCGGCCTGAAGGAAGAGTACCCAGGTACCACTAACCCGTTCCCATGGATGAGCGAGATCATGGACTTGAAGAAGGAGAAGAACTTCTTTGAGACTCGCGTGATTGAGTACCAAACAGGTGGGGCGTTGAGCTGGGACTGATCGGCTCTCGCGAAGCTCTATCAAAAAGGCTGCCCTCGGGCAGCCTTTTTACTTTGTGTTTCAGAGTGGCAGAGCAGGTCCGGCGTCCCGGTGAACCCGCTCTCATAGAACAAACATGGCTAATT
>NZ_JANLOA010000034.1:0-14130 GCF_025466035.1 Pseudomonas sp. 20P_3.2_Bac5
ATTTGACTGACAGGCATTAGCGCGGGGCGGCCTGTCAGCAAGCCGCGCTTATGGAACGCGGTCTCGGCGAGAGCAGTGCATGGCATCGGACCTTGTTGTTGTTCTTGGATTGCCTGGCGCCAGAGTAAGAACAGACGAGGCGGGGATAAATCCCGGATTGCACAAGTCGGGTTTTGGAAAAGGGCAAGTGTGGGGCGCCGCCGCGATAGCAAGCCCCGGAGAGGGCGTGCAGCGACACGGACGCAGGGCCGAGCCGCCAATCGCAATCTGTTCAGAACCCCGCCCCTGTGCCAATCTGACACAAATTCTTACCCCGCCCGCCGGGGTAACCTGGAATGACCACAGGGGCAGCATGAAAAAAGTGAAGCTGGATCGCATCAACCGGGCGATCCTGGAAAACCTGCAGAACAACGCACGCATCAGCAACCTGGAGCTGGCGGAGAAGGTCAACCTGTCGCCCAGCGCTTGCCTGCAACGGACAAAGGCGCTGGAAGACGCCGGTTACATCCGGGCCTACATGGCCTCCATCGACCTCGACGCCATTTGCATCAATGTCATGGCCTACGTGATGTTCAGCCTGCGCGACCACGCCGGGCACCTGCGGGTGCAGTTCGAGCGGTTCGTCGCCAAGCGCCGCGAGTTGGTGGACTGCCTGAAGGTCGATGGCGAGTACGACTACATCGCGCTGGCGACCTGTTCCACCGTGGCGGATTTCAACACCCTCTGCGAGCAACTGTTGGACGAGAACCCCAACATCCTCAAGATCAGCAGCAACATCATCCTCGACAAGACCAAGTGGTTTGCCGGCTACCCACTGGAGAACCTGATCTGGCGCGAGTGAGTTCGCTGCGCCTGCACAATCTGCGCTAAACCCGCGCATATCCCGCAGCAACTGCCGTCCACGGGCGGCAACTCGACCTTTTGCATTGTCGCGGCTACGGACAATAGCGGTCTTTTCCCAAAGGAGAACCGCGATGTCCGCCTCTGTGTTCGTCACCCTGGAAACCGCCCTCGGGGCCTTTACCGTCGAGTTGTTCGCTGAGCGCGCGCCGTTGTCCGTGGCGAACTTCCTGGCCTATGTGGACAGTGGTCGCTACGACGGCAGCAGCATCTTCCGGATCGTCAACCCGGACAACCAGCAGGCCGAGGACCCGGTGCGGATCAGCGTGATCCATGGCGGCACGCGGCCGCTGGCGGCGGACAACCTGCCGATGATTACCCTGGAAACCACCGCGCAGACGGGCTTGAGCCACCGTCACGGCACGTTGTCGCTGGGGCGGGAGGCTGCTGACAGCGCCGAGGGCGACTTCTTCGTGTGCATCGGCGATCAGCCGCATTTCGATCACGGCGGTGCGCGTCATCCCGATGGGCTGGGCTTCGCCGCGTTCGGCCAAGTGTGTGCGGGGATGGACGTGGTAGAGGCGATCTGGGCGAGCGCGGGGGCGCAAGAATATCTCGCGGCCGACGAGGAAATCGCCATTCTTCGGGCGTTCCGCCAGACGCGGAGCTTGTGATGGAGCGCCTTGAGCTGTTGCGCGGCGAGTTGGCCCGGCGGCGTATCGACGCCTTTCTGGTGCCGCGCAGCGATGCGTTCCTCAATGAAGACCTGGCGCCCGCCGATGAGCGTCTGCACTGGTTGAGCGGTTTTACCGGCAGCGTCGGGCTGGCGGTGGTGACCGCTTCCGCGGCGGCGCTGATGGTGGACGGTCGCTACACCCGCCAGGCGCGGCAGGAATGCGGCAAGCACTTCGAGGTGATTGCGCTGGACGATGGCGAGCTGTTTGCCTGGTTGCGCGGACAGTTGGCGGCGGGGGCGCGCGTCGCCTGTGATGCGCGCTTGCACAGCATCGACGAATGCACGCGCTGGCAGGCGCTGGCACGGCAGGCCGGCTTGCACTGGCAGGAGCTGACGGAAAACCCCGTGGAGGCGTGCTGGCGTTATCGGCCCGTAGCGCCCGACAGCCCGGTGGTTGCCTGGGCGCTTGAACACGCGGGGATGACCGCCGAGGCCAAGCTGGAGCGGTTGGCGGTCGCCGTTCGCGAGGCTGGTTGCGACGCTTTGTGGCTGCCGGCGCCGGGCATGCTGGCCTGGCTGCTCAACGTCCGTGGACAGGACATCGCCATCGCGCCGCTGCCGTTCAGTTGCGGCGTGCTTGACGCCGAGGGTCGGCTGGAATGGTTCATCGAGCCCGAGCGCCTGCAACTGCCGGACAACGGCTTGCCGGCGACAGTGAGTGTGCAGTCGCCGGACAGTCTGTACCCGGCCATTGCCCGGCGCGCCGGGCAAAAGCTGTGGATCGACCGGCAATCCTGCACCGCCGCCGTGTACCGGCAATTCCAGCAGGCAGGCTGCATTCTGCATGAGGCGGCAAACCCGCTGTTGCTCCAGCGCGCCTGCAAGCAGCCCGCCGAACTGCGCGGCATGCGCGAGGCGCACCGCATCGATGGCGTGGCGCTGTGCCGGTTTCTCTATGAGTTCCACTGCCGTTGCGAGCGCTTTCGCGGGCAGAGCGAGCTGTCGGTGGTGGAATCGCTGGAGCGCTGGCGCTCATTGCATGCCGACTACCGTGGTGTGAGCTTCGACACCATTGCCGCCGCCGGCGCCAATGGCGCGCAGCCGCATTACCTGCCGAAGCCGGGGAGGGCGGCGAAGCTGGCCTGGGGCGAACTGCTGCTGATCGATTCCGGCGGCCAGTATCCGCAAGGCACCACCGATGTGACGCGGGTGCTGGCGTGCAGTCCGCCCAGCGGTCGCCAATGCTTTCTCTACACCACGGTGTTGAAGGCGCATATTGCCTTGGCCAGTTGCCGCTTTCCCGCCGGCACCAGCGGCCAGCGCCTGGACAGCTTGGCGCGCCAGGCGTTATGGCGCGAGGGCCTGGATTATGGCCATGGCACCGGACATGGGGTCGGCAGTTATCTCCATGTTCACGAAGGCCCGCAGCGCATCGCGCCCCACGCCAGCGACGTGGCCTTGCAGGTCGGCATGGTCACCTCGATCGAGCCCGGGGTGTATCTGGACGGTGAGTTGGGCATCCGCATCGAAAACCTCTACGAGGTAGTCGAGTGCGAGGCGCATCCGCGGTTCCTGGCGTTCCGGGTGCTGACCCTGGCGCCGCTGGCCATCGAGCTGATCGACCGCGCCATGCTCACGCAGGCCGAGGCGCAGTGGCTGGACGACTATCACCGCCAGGTCCACGCCAGCCTGAGCCCGTTGCTGGAGCCCGAGATCGGCGCCTGGCTGGCGCGGCAGACCGGCGTGAACAATTTGCCGTTTGAGGGCCGATAACCGCCGATTGTTTTTCCACGGCCCGGCAAAAGCGCAGTTAGCGCGCCGCCGGGCTGGCAACATGTTTCCTGCGTTCGCGAGCGCCTGACACAATTCCAATAATCGGTTCATCCCGTACTCGGGAGAGAACCACAGCCGGTCTAGAGGCGAGCATGAGCAGCAATGAAGAAGTGATTCCCGAGGGCTACGATCGAAGGCCCGTCCCCCAGTCCGAAACCGTCTCCGGGGTCGGGCTGGCGCTGATTACCCTGGGCATCGGCATGACCTTGCCGGTGTTCTGGCTGGGCGCGGACGTGACCCAGAAAGTCGGTTTTTCCGCCGCGCTGGCGGTGTTCATCGGTGTGTGCGGGCTGCTCGGGGTGCTCTGCGCGCTGACGGCGCTGGTGGGTGTGCGGACTCGTCTGAGCACCTACATGGTGTTGCAGTTTTCCTTCGGTCGCCACGGCGCCAAGCTGATCAACCTGACCATGGCGGTGACCCTGCTGGGCTTCTACGCCGCCACCGCGGATATCTTCGGCAGCACGGTGGCCAGCGCACTGCAAAGTGCCTGGGGCATTGTCACGCCGGCCTGGTTGCACTGCGTCTGGGGCAGCGTGCTGATGACGCTGATGGCCATTTATGGCTTGCGCGGCCTGGACCGGCTGTCGATCTGGTCGGTGCCGCTGATGGCGGCGTTCATGTTGTTCGCCTTGTACCTGGGCCTGCAGCGCACCGTGCCGGGGCAACTGACGGGCTTCGCCGGCGCGGGCGACAGCCTGGCACTGGTGATCGCCAGCACCATCGGCATGGTGATCCTGACCCCGGTGCTGATGCCCGACTTCACCCGCTACGCCCGCACGGAAAAGGACGCGCTGATCGCCATTCTCGGCATGGCGCTGGGCTTTCCCTTCGTGCTGAGCGTGGGCGGGGTGCTGTCGATCATCACCGGCCAGTCGGAAATCATGCTGGTCATGGCGGCCCTCGGCGTGTTGCTGCCGGCCCTCGCGGTACTGGTGTTCTCCACCTGGATCACCAACACCGCCAACCTGTATTCGGCGACCTTGACCCTGGCCACGGTCAACCGCGCCGCGAGCTGGAAGCTCACCCTGGCCGGCAGCCTGGTGGCGACGGCGCTGGCGGTGGGCGGCTTCATGAGTCACTTCCTCGATTTCATCATGACCCTGAGCATCGTCATTCCACCGCTGGCGAGCATCTACGTGGCCGACTTCTTCGTGGTGCGCCGGCAGCGTTATGACCTCGATGAGCTGGCCCGTTCGAAAGCCTTCGGCTGGCCGGCGCTGGCGAGCTGGGCGCTGGCCAGCGGGATCGCCTGGATGACCTCGTTCGAGGGCTGGACCCTGACCTCGCAACCCACCGTGGATTCGCTGCTGGTGGCGCTGCTCGCCTACTTGCTGTTGTACCGCTTCGCTCCCGTGAACCTGGCGCCGGCCTCGCACCCGAGCCGCTGACACCCGACCTGCAAGCGTTCTGACTCCGGGGATTTTTCCCCGGCGGGCGAAGCCATGCCCGCGAGATGCCCATAACAACGTTTAGCGGCCTGATTCGACCTTTTTTCTGCCAACCCAACGCCAATAACAACCTCAAGAAGTTCAGGAGCAGATCCTTTGAAACGCATTTCCTTCGTCTTGCTGAGCACCCTCGGATGCGCCGGCCTCGCTCACGCTGACATTTCCAGCACCCTGGCCCTGACCAGCGAATACCAGACCCGCGGCATCGGCTACTCCGGCAACAAACCCGCCTTGAGCCTGAGTCTGGACTGGGCCGGCGACAGCGGCGCCTTCGTCGGCACCTGGGCGTCGAGCACCGACAGTTTCAATAGCGGCGATCCCTACGATGACGGCGCCAAAATCGAATGGGATTTCTACGGCGGCTACAACGGCCAACTGGAGAACGGCCTGCGCTATGGGGTGATCGGCTACTACTACTCGTTCCCCTCGACGAACTACAACATCAACTACACCGAGGTCGGCGCCAGCCTCGGCTATGGCAACTTCAACACGTATTTCTACTACACCCCCGACCTGATCAGCTCGTCCCGCGCCTCGCGCTACCTCGCCGCCGACTACACCTTCAACCTGCCGCTGGACGTAAACCTGACCTTCCTCGCCGGGCACGCCTATGGCGATTACTACCGCCGCCGCGACGAGACCGGCGGCCACGAATACACCACCTGGGAAGTCGCTCTCAAGCGCAGTTTCGGCCCCATCGACACCAAGCTGAGCTGGGTCGACACCGACCTGTCCGGGCGCTTCTACAACGACGGTGAATACCTGCGCAACGACGGCCGCCTGATCTTCGCGGTTTCCCACACATTCTGAGAACAGCCCCGGCGGCCCGTGGGCTGCCGGCTTTTGCAGCACTGCCGGAGGACTTATGACAATCCGTGTGGCTACCGATATCGGTGGCACCTTCACTGACCTGGTGTACCTGCAGGACGGCGTGATCAACGCCGTCAAGGCCGACACCACCGCGCCGCAGTTCGAACAGGGCCTGCTTGATGCGGTGGCCAAGAGCGGGGTGGACTACCGCGACATCAGTTTCTTCGCCCACGGCTCCACCGTGGTGATCAAC
Source organism: Pseudomonas sp. 20P_3.2_Bac5 (assembly GCF_025466035.1). NCBI lineage: Bacteria > Pseudomonadati > Pseudomonadota > Gammaproteobacteria > Pseudomonadales > Pseudomonadaceae > Pseudomonas > Pseudomonas sp. 20P_3.2_Bac5. Next base: position 5,861 of record NZ_JANLOA010000034.1, read on the forward strand.
ACCCTGACCGAGCGCAAGGGCGTCAAGACCGCGCTCATCACCACCCGCGGTTTCCGCGATGTGCTGGAGATCGCCCGCGGCAATACCCCGGACATCTTCAACACCCGCTACCGCAAGCCGCCGCCCTTCGTGCCGCGCCACCTGCGCCTCGAAGTCAGCGAGCGCCTCAACCATCACGGCGACGTGCTCACGCCGCTGGACCTCGATCCGCTGCCGGCCATGCTCGACCGCCTGCGCGAGGAGGGCGTCGAGGCCATCGCCATTTGTCTCCTGCACGCCTACTGCAACCCGCAACACGAGCAGCAACTGATGGCTGCGGTGCAGGCGCATTGGCCGCAGGTCGCGGTGATCGCCTCGCATCAGGTCAGCCGCGCGCTGCGTGAATACGAGCGAACCAACACCACCGTGCTCTCGGCCTATGTGATGCCGGCCACCCGCGACTACCTCGACAACCTGTCCCGCCACCTCGGCGAGCGCGGCCTGCGGCCCGAGCCGTTCATCATGAAATCCAACGGCGGCATCTCGCCGGTCCGCGCCGCGCGCCAGGACCCGATCAGCCTGGTGGAATCCGGCCCGGTCGGCGGCATGCTCGGCGCCCAGGCCTATGGCGAGCTGATCGGCGAGCGCCAATTGCTGGCGCTGGACATCGGTGGCACCACGGCCAAGTGTTCGTTGATCCACCAGGGCAAGGTGGAGATCAGCAATGACTACGTGATCGAAAAAGACGCGGTCAGCGCCGGCTACCCGATCATGACCCCGGTGGTGGACATCGTTGAAATCGGCAATGGCGGCGGCAGCCAGGCCTGGATCGACGCCGCCGGCAGCCTGCGGGTCGGCCCGCAAAGCGCCGGTTCGCGGCCCGGCCCGGTGGCTTACGGACGTGGCGGCCAGGCGCCGACTACCACCGACGCCAACCTCTACACCGGGCGGATCAACCCGGACGACTTCGCCGGCGGCCATATCACCCCCGACCTCGACGCCGTGGAGCGCGCTTTCGCCCGGCTGGGCGAGCAGATCGGCGTGTCGCCGGGCCTGCTGGCCCATGGCGTGCTGCAGATCGCCAACGCCAACATGGTCAACGCGCTGAAGCTGATTTCCGTCAACCGTGGCCACGACCCCCGCGACTTCGCGCTGATGGCCTTCGGCGGCGGCGGCGCGCTGCATGCCTGCGCCCTCGCCACCGAACTGGGCATTCCGAAGGTGATCATCCCGCCGTTCGCCGGGGTGTTTTCGGCCTGGGGCATGCTGATGCTCGACGCCCGCCGCGACTATATCCAGACCTACCTGCAAGGCCTCGACGACGCGCGCCTGGCCGGCCTCGCCGCCGCCTTCGAACGCCTTCAGGGCGAGGCCGTGGCCGAGTTCGGCAAAGACGGCATGGCCCGCGACACCCTGCGTTTCGAATGGCATATCGACGCCCGCTACAGCGGCCAGGAACACACGGTCAAGGTGATGCTCGACGGCCTTGAACTGGAGGCGATCCTCGAACGCTTCCACACCCAACACGAACAGGCCTACACCTTCCGCCTCGACCTGCCGATCGAAGTGGTCAACCTGCACCTGGTGGCGTTCGGCGCGGTGCCGAAGTCGCCGATGAACCCCATCGGCCGCACCGACGAGCCGTCGGCCGCCGCGGCGCTGTTCGGTCATCGCCGCGTCGAGTTCGAACCGGGGCAACCGCTGGAGACGCCGCTGTACCGGCGCTCGGCTTTGCTCCACGGCATGCGCATCGACGGCCCGGCAATCATCGAAGAAGCCACCACCACCACCGTGATGGGCCCGGCCGAGCGGCTGGAAGTCGATGCCTACGGCGGTCTTCACATCCACATCAACGTCCAGGAGCTGGCGCCATGAGCACGGCCAATCCGTTCACCCGCGAAATCATCAAGAACGCCCTGGTGGCCATCGGCGAAGAAATGTTCCTGGCGCTCAAGCGCACCAGCATGAGCCCGATCATCTACGAGGCGCTGGACTACGGCATCGGCCTGACCGACGCTCGCGGCCAGTTGATCTCTCAGGGCAACGGCATCCCCGGTTTCATCGGCACCCTCGATGGCGCCGTGCGCAGCGTGCTCGACAAATTCCCGCTGGCCGAGATCCGTCCCGGCGACATGTTCATCACCAACGACCCGTATGCCGGTGGCGGCACGCACCTGTCAGACGTGTCGATGATCATGCCGGTGTTCCACGAAGGCCGCCTGCTGGCCTGGACCGCGAACAAGGCGCACTGGACCGAAGTCGGCGGCAAGGACCCCGGCAGCTTCAGCGCCGACGCCTCGGAGATCTACCAGGAGGGCTTGCAGTTTCCCACCGTGCGCATCTACGATCAGGGCCGCATCAACCAGGCGCTGGTGGACATCATCGCCGCCAACGTGCGCCTGCCGCAGATGACCCTCGGCGACCTGCACGCCTGCGCCGCCGCCTTGCGGGTGGGCGAACGGCGCTTGTTGTCTATCGTCGGCAAATACGGCGAAGCCACCACCCTGGAGGCTATCGAACGCCTGCTTGAACACGGCGAATCCATGGTGCTGGCGGCGTTCAAGGGTCTGCCCAAAGGTGTGTTCCATGCTGAAGACGTGATCGACGAAGACGGCCTGGGCAACGGACCGTTCACCGTCAAGGTGCGGGTCGAAATTGGCGAAGGGCGCTTCGTCGCCGACTTCACCGGTTCCAGCCTGCAAGCCCAGGGGCCGATCAACAACACCCTGTGCGGCTTGCAGTCGGCGGTGCGCGAAGTGTTCATGGGCGTCGTGCGCCCCGGTATCCCGGCCAATGCCGGCTGCTTCCGGCCGATCGAAGTGATCTGCCCGCCGGGGACCATCTGCACCGCGCAGCGCCCGGCGCCGGTGTCGGCGTACTTCGAATCCATGGTCACCGCCGCCGACGTGGTGCGCCGCGCGCTGGCCCTGGCGCTGCCGGACCGGCTGATCGCCGGACAGCTCGGCTCGGTGTGCTCGATGGTGCTGAACGGCCGCGACTCGCACACCAACGAGGAATACCTGCTGGTGCAGCCGCTGGTGGGCGGTTGGGGCGCCGGCCACGACAAGGACGGCGAGAGCGGCCAGTTCTGTGTGGGCAATGGCGAGACCAGCAACATCCCGGTGGAACTGACCGAGCGCTGCTACGAAGTGCTGGTGGAGCACTACGGTTTCCACGACCAGGACGGCGGTGCCGGGCGCCACACCGGCGGGCGCGGCGTGCGCCTGGACTACCGGATCCTCTCGCGCAAAGCCTGGATCTCGACCTTCTTCGGCCGCGGCATCACCCCGCCGTGGGGGATCGATGGCGGGGGCGAGGGATCGTGCAACTTCGCCGAAATCATCCGCACAGACGGCCAGAACCAGCGCTTCAGCCGCGCCAACCGCGTGCCGCTGGAGCAGGGCGATCTGCTGCGGCTGGCGACCGCCAATGGCGGCGGCTGGGGGCCGGCGGCGGAACGCAGCGTCGAGGCGATCCGCGCGGATATTCGGGCGGGGTATATCTCGCTGGAGCAGGCGCGGCGGGATTATCCGGGGCAGATAGGAGCGGTCTAGATTTCCACGGCTTTCCAGGGCCTCATCGCCGGCAAGCCGGCTCCCATGGGTTGTGTGGGAGGCGGCTTGCCGGCGATGAGGCCCTGGCGAAGATCCACCTGTCCCAACATCCCGCCTTACCACCGTCGGCGCCTGCAACAGCGCGCTTGACCCGGATCAAGACCCTCGCGGTCAGCGCGGGTTAGCGTGGTGTATCGCCAAGGCCCGGAACAGGAGGCGTCCCCATGGCCAAACCCTTTCCCCTCATTCCCAAACACCCCGAGCGGGTCTGCTGGGGGTGCGACCGCTACTGCGCCGCCAGCAAGCTCGATTGCGGCAATGGCGCCGACCGCACCATGCACCCGGCCGAGACCTTCGGTGACGACTGGCATGAGCAGGGCGATTGGGGGTTGCCGCCATCGGACGCCGGCGACAAGAGCCCGTCGCCCTGAAACCCGATCTTTACAGGCGCGGGTGATGGCGTAGATCGGCCCCTGGGCGATCATCCCGCGCTGCACACTTCCAGCCCTTTCGTCATCGCCGTGGCCCTGCTGCTCGACCGGCTATCCCGCCGGGCCTTGCAGCGCCGACGCGGACGTGCGGCAACCCGAAAATTCCCACAATGCCTGTTGGATAAGCGCCGCGCCGGCGTGCATCATGCCAACGATGCACGCCGGCGTTGCGGTTTCCGCCACCTCTCCGGTTACACCAGAACAAGATCGAACGAGGCCGCGACGTGGTTGAAAGAAGGCATTTCAGTGATGCCCTGCAGGGCTCCAACCTGCGCTTCACGGGCGAGAAAGGGCAGACGACCATCGCTCAGGGCCGGGTCGGTTTTATCCTGCTCGAGCATTTTTCCCTGCCGGCCTTCACCCAGGCCCTCGATACCCTGGTGACCGCCAACCTGATCCAGGCGGCATCCTTCACCACCCGCACCTTTACCCTCGATGGCGGTTCTCGGGTCAGCGACCTGGGGTTGGTGATCTGCCCGGACGCCCCGTTGAATGCCGCGAGCCTGGACGATCTGGATCTGTTGGTGGTATGCGGCGGCTTGCGCACGGTGCTCAAGCCGATCCCGGAACTGACCCAGATCCTCCTGCGTGCCGCCGAGAAGCAGGTGGCGCTGGCCGGCCTGTGGAATGGCGCGTGGTTCCTCGGCCAGGCTGGGCTGCTCGATGGCCACCGCTGCGCCGTGCACCCCGAACACCGTGGCGCGGTGGCCGAGATCGCCAGGGACAGCCAGGTCACCAGCGAAAGCTACATGGTCGACCGCGACCGCCTGACCGCCGCGAGCCCGGCGGGTGCGTTCCACATGGTCCTGGAGTGGATCAACACCTTGCATGGTCGGGGCATGGTGGACGCCATCGTCGATATTCTTGCCTTCGAAGAGTCCCGCTACCGTCGCGCGCGGCCGACCCTGCACGAGAAAATGAGCGAGCCGCTGCGCGAAGCCATCAACCTGATGAGCGCCAACATCGAAGAGCCCTTGAGCCAGGATCAACTGGCCCATTACGTCGGCCGCTCCAAACGGCAGATCGGCCGGTTGTTCATGACCCAACTCGGCACCACGCCCGTGCGCTATTACCTAGAACTGCGGATTACCGAGAGTCGGAGGCTGCTGCAGCATTCCGACCTGCAACTGATCGACGTAGCGCTGGCCTGCGGCTTCGTCTCGCCGAGTCATTTCAGCAAGTGCTATGCGTCCTTTTATGGCTACGGGCCGTCGAAGGAGATTCGCCATGGGTTGGTGAAGGGGGGGAAGGGCAAGAGCGCATCCTAGTTAGGGTCAAAGAGACCAGGTGATTCCCTTCTGGGAGGCAATCAGGCTGGCTCCCCGGACGGCGGTGTCGCCATGCCGCGCGGGAATTTTGCCATTGCCTCGCATCCCGCGCCCGGTAGCTTGAATCGCGACTGTCCCGTGCAGCGGGCATTCAAACGAGTCGCCATCTCCCGCTACGGCAATACCATTGACGGTGAACCCGGTAGTTGCGCTCTGCACAGTGCCACCATGGCTGCTGGTGTCACCTAGAACGATAAAGGGAAGGGTCATTTCAATGTCTGCCGATGAGTTTCGGGCCCAAGGTCGGTGGGGGATTCAGCAACTGTCGGCGGCTCTTTTTCAGCCGACTGGTGGTCACTCCTGGATGACGTTCGTGCACGTCTTGGCCTTTTTTTTCTGGGCTCCACCTTGGGCAGCGGTGGCCAGTCAGCAGCGGTAGATAATGGCGGAACTGGCTTTCCTGGCAGGCCAGCCTCACGAATCATACGCGGCCAGCGAGGTTCCCAGCACAGCAGCAGCGATATCCAGTGGCCCACGGCTAACAATGCCAAAGCAGGGGAAGCCAGAGCCACCCAGCAGGCGACCTGCCAACGCAGCCCCGCGCGCCACAGCGGCCTGAAAAAACTCAAGGACGCCATTACTGACAGCCACGGCCATGGCACCTTTCCGAGCAGCTTCTTCGGTGCAGGTACCGATTGCGGGCCTTCTTCCATGTAGCGACGAATGAATTCCCACAAGTTGACAATATCGCTGGTGCCATCGGCCGTCTTGCCGACGAATACTAGGTGAAGATGGGGCAAGCCGGTAACCGTGGGATCCCAGACCAAAATAAGTTGCCTGCCGATATTCGCAGCTTCGTCTTCCCCAACAGTCGCCTGAGGTGAAACTTGCTCCCAGTCAAGTACAGTAATACCCCCCGCGTAACGTGGGCGGTGTAAGTACACCTGTCGCGTCACCCGATTGAAGCGAATCAGCAGTCGACGCTGAACGAAGTTTTCCCAGCTAATAAAGCGCCAGACGTAGAGCCTTATAATAATGATTACACCCAAAGTTATTGATGGAACCAAAACACCATCAACGTAATTCCCTGTAACTGCTGAGTTTTTCGTCCAGTACTGAACCCCCGTAAGCCATACGGTACCAAGACAGTAGGAGAGGTAAATCAACTCAGCGAGCAAATACAAAAGTAGAAATGAAATGTAAGTCAGAACGCCTCTGCGCCCTTGAGAAGTTCCGGCGTGCAATTCAATGCAGTTGTCATTAAAGGTATAAATTGAGCCATCTGCGCATGGATCTTCACTGACAGAATCTTGAATGCGAGTCAGATTTTCGTCTTGCCCAAACTTCCCAGCACGCTTATCTGCAATATATTTTTTGAAGGTTCTATCCCAATTTCCACGTTCCTTTGAAGAGGTCTGGACATACCAAATCATAAACTCCAGAAGGTACATCAGCTCAACGCCTTAAGCGCTTGATAGAGCTTCTCGAGTTCCGTCTTCTGGTCTTTGTACGCTTTGAAAAAGCTCCCAGGCATTCGCTTCCCAAAGCAACTATGCAAACACCACTCTTCCATTTCTTCTGGTGTAAGCAGCATGATCACGATGCTCAGCGCGAGAGTTACCAATGTCCCCATTCCGATTAGACGCAAAAACAAAGGTATTAATCGGGATGCGGCCAGGTTTTCCAAAAACAAAAGCGCCCCCCACTGGCTATTGGCGCCGAGAACCCAACGCAGTAGTGGAGCGCTATAGGAGATAGAAACAACTGATGCGAGTATTGATATTCCGGCAGACACAACGGCTCGACCTAGGTAGGCATAGCCAAGAGCACGACGTTCGCTCTTAAACGATGATGCCATGTCATCTACATCCAACATCACCATATACACGCCTCCTGCCAGCGCCAGCATCCCACCGCCTAACCGCAACCCACCCAACGAAATCGCAGCCCCCCGCCCGACAACACCCGTCGATGCATACCGACTCGCAACCGACGCAACACCAATCGCAGTCAACTCGACTCCAGCGGCACTGGTGATCAGAATGGCTGCCTGATACTCCAGGTACTCCTTCTCGCCTTCATCTTTCTTCGACGCTTTGACGCCGAGAACGATGCCTTCGATCATCGCCAGCAGAACTCCGCCTCGAAGTTGCTTGAATTGCCCGCCGCCGCCGTTCTGAAACTCTCGCATCAGGGTGTCGCGCACCCGGCCAATATGCGAGTTCACCTGGCCTGCCACCCTGTTCCGGTTGGCCGTCTGGCCTGCCGCGGCCAGGTCACTCATCCGCAGACGGATCGTCACCTCGCCGAGCCTCGCATGAATGAACCCGAGCATCGGGCTCAACAGCCGGCGATCCAGCGCATTGGCAGGCAGCAGCGCCAGCATGTATTGGTGAAGGTAGGCGAACATGGATAGCGTCAGTGACAGCCGCCGTGGATCGAACCAGCGATAGGCACTCGTCACGATCGTCGCCTGAACGGCCGCATCCGCCTTGATGGAAAGGTCGATGACTTTTTCAAACCAGTTACTGGCGGCGCCCAGTTCATTGATCAGGTTGTCTGCGGTCAGATCGTTGGCTGCCGCTTTCGCGCCGGCCAAGGCCTCCCGGGTTTCCCTTTCGATATCTATGCTGTTGCCGGCCAAGGCGCGCCACGCCAGGTTACGCTTGGTGATGCTGGTGTCCGACCACCACGACGCCAGCTTCGCTGCGCCCTTGCTGCTGCCGTTCATGCCGAGCAGGCACAGGGCAATCTGGCTCGCGAACGCCTGCCCCCAGACCGGTTGATGACGGTCGTAGACGTCGAGCGCCTGTTCCAGCATCTCGCTGTCCAGCCAGGCGAGATGGTCGTCCCCGCGTCTGTCCATTTCCTCCTGGGCCTTGCGATCAACTCTGGCAAACTCGGCCTGAATCCGCTCCTTGGCTTTCCAGTCCAGCCTGTCCTGGTACGGCTTGAAGGCCGACTCTTTTTCGGACTCG
>NZ_JANLOA010000076.1:0-14030 GCF_025466035.1 Pseudomonas sp. 20P_3.2_Bac5
TCGAGGGTCACCCGCAGGCAGGCGCGCGGCACCGCGCGGCCACGGAAATAGGCGACCGGCACCGTCCCGCCCGGGACATTGCTGGCGCTGGAGAGCGCGGTAAAACTCTCGGCTGCGGCGAGGGTGAAGTTGCTCGGGGTGTCGGTGGGCGCGGGGTCGCTGGCGCCGTCCAGGGCCGTCGGCGAGAACAGGCGGTAGAAGGGCCTGATAAAGGCCGGGAAATACAGGTCCGCCGCATCGGCCACGCCACCCATCTGCTGGGTGGTGTCATGGGACGGCGGCGGAGACACCGACAGCGCGCCGCCGCCCACCAGTTGGCCGATGAACGAGTCCCAGCCGGTGGTGATGTTGCCCGAGCTGTCGATGAACTGATTGACCTCGTAGTCCACCGCGGGACCGGCGACGTAGCCGTTGCTCCAGCGCAGCGCCGACGACGATTGCGAGATGGCTTGGTACGGGCTGGCGGCGACCCGCAGGATCATGCCCGGGCGCAGGTCCACCGAGCCGAGGGTGGCGGCGGTATCGGCTGAGGGGAACGACAGGCCAAAGCCGTAATACAGGGATTCCTCGAAGGTCTGCGGCATCACCCGCGCCAGCGCATCCTGCAAGGCGAGGATGCCCCACGGCGCGGCGCCGGCGCTTTCCAGTGCTTTCAGGAAGGCGACGTAGGCCAGCAGCAGCGGCGCGCGAATCGGCTCAGTGCCGAAGGTCCACGGTGAGTCGGTACCGCTGGAGGCAATCGCCAGGCTGTAGGGGTAGGTGGTGCCGCTGGCCGCCGCCAGGGTGAACGGCCCCTGGCTGATCGGCAGGCCGCTGAGGCTGCCGGTCTTAGCGATCTGCGGCAGGTACAGGGTCAGCGGCGCAGTGGGCGCGGTGCCGGCGAGGGCGGTGGCCAGCGCCTGGGCCGGGATCAGGTAAGGGAAGGCGGTGGAGGCACTTTGTGCCGACGGAATGAACGCGCTGCTGTAAAGCGCCGTGGCCTGGCTGGCTGGGCCGATATTGTCGATGCCGGCGACCGGCTGGTTGGCCTGCGCGACCACGCTCAGCGTCGCTGCCGGGTTGCTCGGGACATAGGCCCAGCGTTGTTCGAGCACGCCCGCCGTCGAGGTGAACGCCTGGTCGACCGAGGTGCTGCCGGCGACGGTCTTGAGCACCGAGACCTTGTAGGTCTGGCCATCCGGCACGGCATTCCAGCGCGCGCTCAGGGTGGCGCCGTCGTAGCTTACGGCGAGGCCGCTCACCGGCGTGTTGGCCAGGGCGAAGGGCGCGCTGGCCGGGCCGAGCAGGGTGACGCCGTTGACCACGCACGCGGTACGCACCGTCACCCATGACGGTGTGCCGGCGCTGGCCAACTGGCTGGCGCTCAAGACGGTGCTGGTGCTGCTGACATCCAGTGACTGGCCGTTGGGCAGGCGCAGGCGGTAGCCGGTGATGCCACTCAGCGCGGCCCAGCTCAAGGTGCCGCTGCCGCTGACGGCGTCGACCAGCCAGCCGCCGATTGCCGGCACCGCCAGCGGGGCCGCCGTCGCGGGGGTCGAGGTGTTGCGTGCCGGACCTCTGGCCGGGGTCAACCCGACACTGACCACCGCAGGTGTGCCGCTGGTGACCTGCACCGGTATGGCCACGCGGGCGGTGTTGCCGTTGACACTGACGCTGCTGGCAGCCACGCCGTCGAGCAGCAGGGTGACGGCGGTGCTGTCCGGTGCGACCACCGAGACCGGCGCCTGCCAGGTGACATCCAGGCTGGCGCCGTCGGCGGACACCGCGAGCGCGGTGAGGGCGGCCGTGCCGGTGACCAGCGGCAGCCATTCGCCTTCGGCACCGATACCGCCATTGTTGTTGGCGATGATCTGCGCGACCCAGTTCTGCGTGCCGTCCAGCGGCGTAGCAAGGGTGATGCTGGCCGAGGTGGCGCCGGGATTGTTGACCGTGTTGGAAAAACTCTGGCCGCTGGATAGCGACAGTGCCTGCACGGTGAACCCGGTGACCGCCGGGTTGCTGGTCATCGACCAGTTCAGGTTCAGGGCGCTGCCGCTGTAGTTGGCGGCGGTGATCAGCGGCCGGGTCGAGACGATCGGCACCAGCGGGCTGACCAGGCCGGCGCCGCTGGCGGTCAGCGCGGTGACCGTGAGCTGGAAGGTTTCGCTCTCGGGCAGGGCGGCGGGCAGCGCCAGGATGCCGTTGCTGACCGTGGCGCCGGGGATGTCGACGCTGTAGCTGACGCCGCTGGCGAACCCGGTCGCGGCCAGGCGGTAGCCGCTGATGCCGCTGGCGGCCAGGCCTTCCCAATTGGCGACGATATGGTTGCCGTTGCGGTACAGGCTGGTTTTCTTCAGGACCGGCCGGATCATCGAGGTCGGCGGGAACTGCGCCTGGTTGGAGCGCGCCGAGGCACTGCTTTCGCCCACGGCGGCGACGCACACCACCCATTGCGAGTCGTCGCCCAGGCCACCGCCGAGTTGCGCGTTGTCGATTACCGCCGAGGTGCTCTGCGTACCGGCGACGTTGGCCGTGTAGGTGGTGCCGATGTTGTTGGAAAACACCACGACCTGATAACCGGCGCCCGCCTGTGGCGAGGGTTCCCAGCTCAGCCGCAGGGCATGGCCGTCATACTGCGCCGACAGCAGGGTCGGGCGGGCGGTAGGCAGGATCAGCGGGGCGCTGTTTTGCCCCGGCGTGTCATCCCACTGCGCCTGGACCACCACCTGGTAGCTGACGTCAGTGTTCAGCGGCTCGGTCAATGTCAGGCTGCCGAGGTTGCTGGTGCGGCCCGCGATGACCGCGCTTTGGTGCGTCAACACCGCTTCGCCGGCCCCGAGGTAGGCCAGCTGGATCACGTAGCCGGTTACCCCGGTGTCCGCCGAGGGTTGCCAGATGACCCGCACGCTGTTGCCGTCATAGACGGCGGAAACGATGCTCGGGTCGTTGGCGTTGTTCAACGCATTTTCGTGGACGGCCATGGGCGCCTCCGGAAAAAGGGCAGGGAAATGAGTGCGAAAGGACGGGTGACCGCGGGCAGCGCGAGGGCGCTGCCCGCAGTGCCTTACTGGTCGTTATCGAAGTCCTGCAGCCATTCCTTGGGCAGGCTGGCGCGGATTTCGGCGGGGCTGCGCATCGGCACGCGGGACTGCACGGAGGCCAGCGATTGCTGCATGTTGGCGTCGCCGGTGAGCAGGCCGCCGGCGTAGTAGGTGCCGGGGTTGGGGTAACGCTGGGTCAGCAGGTTATGCACCTTGCCGGTGTAGTTTTCCTGGGTCAGGGAGGTCACCGCGGCGCTGCCGTCGACGGTCAGCAGTACATCGCCAACCCGCAGGGAACGGGCCTGCACCGGCATGCCGTTGGCGAGGATCATCGGGTGAGTGCGTGTTACAAGGACGTTCTGCCCGCCGTTGGTCTTGACCCGGATCATCGGGTGGATTTCGCCGCCCTTGGTGGTGCCGAAGACCTGGCTGGTCTTGCCGTCGGCGCTCTTGACCGTTTCGTCGCCCTTGCCGGTGAAGGCTTCCACCGCGCGCTGGCTGCCGTCGGCGAGGGTGATGGGCGTTCCTTCGGCCAGGCAGCCCTGCATGATGTACAGCGGCGGGATGATGTTGACGCCGGGCTGGCCGATGTTGGCGCGGTCACTGTTGAAGTTCAGGGTGCCGAACGGTGGTTGCTGGCCAGGGGCACCGTTTAGTGCCACGTAGCCGGTGACCCACAGATAAGCGGCGGTGCCGTCGTAGTAGTTGATGCAGTTGCCGGTGTTGGGGAAGGCCGTCGCCGGATAGTTCCAGGTAACGGTCTGGCCACTGGTGCTCCAGTATTGCGACTCAAGCACGCTGCCTTGCTGGTAGTAGACCTGGCAGCCACCGCCCGTGGGGTTCTGGATGGAGATGGTGATCACCCCGGTCGCCGGGTTCAGCGGGGTATTGGCGAAGGTCGCCGAACCCGACAACGGGAAGACGAAGTCGGTCGGGTGCGCGGTGGAGTTCCAGTAATCGCATTCCTGCTGGCTGCCGCGTGCCCAGCACAGCTTGATCTGCTGGGTGTTGTCCTTGGTGTTGGTGCACGTGGTCTGGTAGCTGCCGGTGCAGTTGCCGTTGTTGTCGCGCACGCAGTAGTTGGGCTGGTTCATGCAGGCGGCGGTGGGGTTGACGGTGTCCTGGTAGGACTGGATGAGCATCACCGGTGGGTCATTGGGTGCGGCATTTTTCGGGAAGTAATAGAACATCGCCTGGGCTTTGGTGGTCGGGTTGCCGTCGGCGCTGGGGACCTGGCCCTGGACGTCCAGGCGAAAGTCCGTGCCTTCGCCATACTGGGATTTCGAGACGTTGGCGTAGACGTTGCCGGTTTCGACTTCGAACAGCTCCATGATGATCGTGGTGCTGACCGTGCCGTCGACCACCGACGAGATACCGGTGGCCTGATAGCCCGGCTGGCTGTCGGTCAGCGCCTTGCTCTGTGGCGCGGTGTTGTCCTGGGAGAAGGTGGCGATGAAGTTGAGGTTTTCTGGGCCTTCGCTGACTTCGTCGCTCAAGGCCACGGCCTTGGCGGGCTGGCCACCGGATTTCTTCAGCGCCGCGACACCGGCTTCGTGGCCGGCGGCGAGGGTCTTGAACAGGTGCGGCGAGCGTTCCGGGGTTTTGCCGGCACGCTTGAGGGTTTCGAGGGCAACGCGATAGTGCAGCGGGTTGGCCAGATTGAGGCGGTGAGGGATGCCTGGCTTGAGTTCGGCGTCGAGGGCTTTGAGGTCGGCTTTCACCTCATTGGACAGCGGCGGCGGTGCCTTGTCGGTATAAGCCTGCGCTGACGCGAGCCCGATCGGGGCAAGTACGGCAGCAAGGGTGAAAAGGGCGTGACGCACAGCCCGGACTACATCGCGAGTCGCCATGGTGGGTTCTTCCCTGAGTTGAATTCAGGCGGCTCACTGGGTCCTTGTGAGCGCCAAGGTGTCAGAAACATAGTTGGGGGATGGTGAATCTGCAAATGAATGTTTCAGCGCTTTCCAGTGTGGATCAATACTTAGTCCACGCAGGAAAAGCCCCGGTGGCACGGGGCGAAACTGCGTTTTATGACTGATTGGTCAGGCTGGGTCCGGCTATTTTCGTGGGCTGCGGGGCATTGTTGAGGAGGTTGGGGGAGGCGTTTTGATATCGCTTTTCGCGGGAGGCGGTGGTGGCTTCGGGGGGGCGCAATTATTTTGGTTTTTTTGTGGGGTTCCGGGGCGCGTCTTCGAAATTAAGGTGGTTGTCGCACTATTGGGCCCTTCGCGAGCAAGCTCGCTCCTACCGGATCGGTATCGCTTTCTTTTGTGTAGGAGCGAGCTTGCCCGCCGCACCTTGTCCAGCAACTCGCTGATCTGGAACGGTTTGACCCGCATGTCCATGCCCGGCGCAATTATTTTGGTTTTTTGTGGGGTTCCGGGGCGCATCTTCGAAATTAAGGTGGTTGTCGCACTATTGGGTCCTTCGCGAGCAAGCTCGCTCCTACCGGATCGGCATCGCTTTCTTTTGTGTAGGAGCGAGCTTGCTCGCGAGGGGCGGGCGCTGGCAAGCCAGCGCCCACAAGGACGGGGTCGCTTCAGATTTCGCCCATTTTGCACCAACACCCAAACCCCAGATTTCCGCGTCAGGCAACCGGCACCGCGCCGCCGCCATCCAGCGCCCGCCGCACCTTGTCCAACAACTCGCCGATCTGGAACGGTTTGAACAGCATGTCCATGCCCGGTGCCAGGAACGCCTGGCGGTTGAGCGCGCTCTGGGCGTACCCGGTCATGAACAGGATCGGCAGCGTCGGCCGCCAGCCCCGGGCGACATCGGCCAGTTCACGGCCGCTCATGCGCGGCAGGCCGACATCGGTCAGCAGCAACTCGATGGACGGATCGTTCTGCAGGTTCTCCAGCGCCAGTTCGATGCTTTCCACCGCCGTGCAGCGGTAGCCGGCATCCAGCAGCACTTCACTGACGAACATCCGCACCGCCGGCATGTCTTCGACGATCAGCAAGTGTTCACCATGCCCCTGCGGGTTGACGCTGTCCGGCACCACGCTGGGCAGCGACGGAGCGCTGCTGGCCGGGAGGATCATGGTCACTTCCGTGCCCCGGCCGATCACGCTGCGGATGTAGGCGTCGCCGCCGGACTGGCGGGCGAAGCCGTAGATGGTCGACAGCCCGAGGCCAGTGCCCTGGCCCAGCGGCTTGGTGGTAAAGAAAGGTTCGAAGACCTTGTCGATCACGCTGTGGTCGATGCCGATGCCGTCATCGCGCACCGACAGCGAAACGTACGCGCCGTCCTGCAGCTTGGGGTTGCCGAGGGCGGTGGCGCTTTGCGTGGTGACCCAGATAGTGCCGCCCTGGGGCAGGGCATCGCGGGCGTTGATCACAAGGTTCAGCACCGCGCTTTCCAACTGCACCGGGTCGACCAGCGCGGTCGCCGGTTGATCGGTCAGTTCCAGCTTGAGGGCGATGCGTTCGCCGATGGTGCGGATCAGCAGTTCTTCCAGCGAGCGCACGTGCTCGTTGATGTCCACCGGACGGGTGTCCAGCGGCTGCTGGCGGGCGAAGGCCAGCAGGCGGTGGGTCAGCGAGGCGGCGCTGGTGGCGGAGTTGAGCGCGGCGTCGGCATAGATCTGGAGCTTGCCCGCCGGCTGCCCGCTGGTCTGTTTACGGATCAGCTCCAGGCTGGTGATGATCCCGGTAAGCAGGTTGTTGAAGTCGTGGGCGATACCGCCGGTGAGCTTGCCGAGGGCGTCCATTTTCTGCACCTGCAGCAGTTGTGCCTCGGTACGGGCGCGCTCGGCGACCTCTTTCGCCAGTTGGGTGTTGGCGTCGTCCAGTTGCGCCCGGTGCGAGCGTTCGCGGTGGCGGTGCTCGGTGACGTCCTCGACGAACACCAGGCTGGAGCCCGGCGTGCGGTAGGGTGAAATCTGCCACTCGGTTTCCCGTCGTTCACCCCTGACCCACATGTTCAGCGTGCCTTTCCAGCGCTCGCCGTCGGCCAGACGCAGGCGCAACTCGCCGATCGTGGCCGACGGGTTATCTTCCAGGCAGTCGTGCAGGGCGTCCGGGTCGCCGTTGTTCGGCAGCAGCCGGGCGAAGGCGTGGTTGCATTCGTGGACGGTCAGGTTGGCGTCGAGCACAGCGATGGGCGCCGTGACGTTGGTGAAGATCTCGCGAAAGCGCGCCTCGCTCTCGCGCAGTGCGTGTTCGGTGTCGCGAACCCGCAGCAGGGTGCGCAGGGTCGCCAGCAGCACGTCCGGGTCCACGGGGTGGATCAGGTAGGCGTCGGCCCCGGCGTCGAGGCCGGTGATGATGTCGCCGGTCTGGATTGAAGCTGCGGAGACGTGGATCACCGGTAGCAGGGCGGTGAGCGGGTCGGCACGGAGTTTACGGACGATATCGAAGCCGCTCATGTCCGGCAGGTTGACGTCGAGGATCAGCGCATCGGGTCGCTCGCGCTCGATCAGGGCCAGGCCTTCGCCGCCGGTGCCCGCTTCGAGGACCTCGTAGCCGTGGCGGTCCAGGCGTCGGCGCAGGGCGTAGCGGGTGGCGACGTTGTCGTCGACGATCAACAGGCGGATGTCACGTTTCATCGACAGACTCCATGGCCACGGCCAGCGGAATGATGACGAAAAAGGTCGAGCCCATGCCGGGCTCGCTCTGCACCCCGACTTCGCCACCGAGCAAGGCGGCGAAGCGCTTGCACAGCGACAGGCCGAGGCCGGTGCCACGCAGGCGTTTCTGCAACGGCGAGTCGACCTGGGAGAAGTCTTCGAACAGCGCGTTGTGCAGTTCCGGGGCGATACCGATGCCGGTGTCGCTCACGGCGAAACGCACCTTGTCCGGGCTTTCCAGGCTGGCCGAGACGCGTACTTCGCCGCTGGTGGTGAACTTCAGCGAGTTGGAAATGAAGTTGCGCAGGATCTGCGCGAGCTTCTTGTCGTCGGTGTAAAGCCGTGGCAAGCCCAGCGGTTCCTCGAAGATCAGCGCCACTTCGGCGGTGTTGATGATCGGGCGGAACATGCCGCGCAGGGCGGCGAACAGGTCGAGCATGTCGAACCAGCCGGGGGAGATGGTGATGCGCCCGGCCTCGATCTTGGCCAGGTCGAGCAGGTCGTCGACCATGTCGCTCAGCTCGCGGGTGGCGTTGCTGACGAAGGCCACCTGCTTGTGCTGTTCGGGGCTCAGCGGGCCGTCCAGTTCGTCGGCGAGCAGGCTGGTGATGCTCAGGATCGAACCCAGCGGGGTGCGGAATTCGTGGCTCATGTAGGACAGGAAGCGGCTTTTCAGGTCCGAGGCCTGGCGCAGTTGTTCGGCCTGGGTGTCGAGTTCCGAGTACAGCGCGAGGACGCCCTGGTTGGTTTCTTCCAGTTCGGCACGCAGCGCCTCGGTCTCGTTTTCCAGGCGCTGGAACAGCGCGCGCTGTTCTTCGCTGAGGGTGGACAGGTCAGCCATGAGTAGCCTCCAGGGCGACGACCAGTACCGTGGCGTCGTCGCGGCCACGGCAGAAGTCGCGGTGCAGGACGGCGGCGATCACCGCCGGATGGCGATGCACCAGGCCGGGATAGTCGCGCAGGTTCCATCGGGACTGCAGGCCATCGCTGTACATGATCAATAGATTTCCGTTCACGTGAGCATAGTCAAAGGGCTGGGCTTTCCGGTATTGCACGCCGACGATGCCGGGGTGCGAGGTCAGGCCGCGGAGTTTTTCCGGGCCGATCAGGTTGGCGCCGATATTGCCGATGCCGGTGAAGCGCAGGCTGTCGCTGTTGGCGTTGAACTGCGCCACCGCCACCGCGCCGCCGCGGCTGCCGATCATCGCCTGGTGCATGTCCTGAAACAGGTCCTGGGGCGCGGCGAAGGGCATGCTCGCGAACACCTTGCGGCCGGCCAGGGCGGCGCGTTCGGCTTCTTCGCCATGGCCCAGGCCATCCACCACCAGCGCGCTGATGCCGTTGCTCGACAGCACCAGTTGCCAGCAGTCGCCGCAGGCCGGGTCGTTGTGCAGCGAGTGCTGGCTGGCGCCGAAACGCAGGTCGGCGTTGCGCTGGCCGCCGGCATAGAAGCGCGTCAGCAGCACCGCGCCACGGTCGTCGGCGTACATGTCGAAGACTTCCGCCTGGCGCGCTATCGCGCCCAGGCCGATGCCCTGGGTGCCCCGGGTGGAGAAACCGTCGGTCAGGCAGGCCTCGCGGTCGAAACCGCCGGCGCGATCGATCGCCAAGATTTCCACGCCGACGCCGGTTTTACCGGGCACCGTCTGCACGTGCAGCTCGCCCCGTGCGGCGTGCTTGAGCAGGTTGCTCGCCAGTTCCGTGGTAACCAGCGCCACCCGCCCGGCATCGCCTTCGTTGAAGCCGAGCTGTTCGGCGAGCTTTTGCGTGGTACGGCGGGCGTAGCCGATCTGGCTGACGTCTTCGATGAGCAGGACCTGAGTCAGCGCACCTGCGATAGTCACGTCCATCGGGTGATCGTTATGCGGGTGCCCTCGCCGGGCGCGGTGTCCAGTTCGAACTCTTCCACCAGCCGCTTGGCACCCGACAGGCCCAGGCCCAGGCCGCTGCCGGAGGTCCAGCCGTCAGTCATGGCCAGGCGGATATCGGGAATGCCGGGGCCGTTGTCGCTGAACTTGAGGCGCAGGCCCACGCGCGGCCCGTCTTCCAGCACCTGCCATTCCATATCGCCGCCGCCGCCGTAGACCATGGTGTTACGGGCCAGCTCGCTGACCGCGGTGACCAGTTTGGTCTGGTCGATCAGGCGCATGCCGCACTCGGCGGCGACCTTGCGCGCGGTCTGGCGTGCCAGCACTACATCCTGTTCCAGGCGGATCGGTTGGGTGCCGCTGCTGCGCACGATCATTGTCGGGCTACTCGTTCCTGGAGCAGGCGCATGCCCCGCTCGACGTTCAGCGCCGTGCTGACGCCGGGCAGGGTCATGCCAAGTTCAACCAGGGTGATCGCCACCGCGGGCTGCATGCCCACCAGCACCGTGCGGGCATCCATGATGCTCGACAGGCCGGAAATGGTGCCGATCATCCGGCCGATAAAGGAATCGACCATGTCCAGCGCGGAAATATCGATCAGCACGCCCTTGGCGGACGTGCGGCTGATGCGCTCGGACAGGTCGTCCTGGAGGGTCATGGCGAGTTGGTCATGCATGTCGACCTGGATGGTCACCAGCAGGAACTCGCCCATTTGCAGAATTGGAATGCGCTCCATGGGTTCAGACCGGCTTGACGATGCTGATGCCCAGGCGGGTCAGCGCGAGTTTCAGGGCGTCAGCCAGGTTGGCCTTGGTCACCACGCCTTGCAGGTCCAGGCCCAGGTGGACGATGGTCTGGGCGATCTGCGGACGCACGCCGCTGATGATGCAGTCGGCACCCATCAGGCGGATCGCGGTGACGGTCTTGAGCAGGTGCTGGGCGACCAGGGTGTCGACGGTGGGTACGCCGGTGATGTCGATGATGGCGATTTCGGCGCCGGTATCGACGATGCGTTGCAGCAGCGACTCCATCACCACCTGGGTGCGTTGCGAGTCGAGGGTGCCGATCATCGGCAGCGCCAGTACGCCGTCCCACAGCTTGACCACTGGGGTGGACAGTTCCAGCAGTTCTTCCTGCTGGCGCTTGATCACCGACTCGCGGGACTTCTGGAAGGTGCGGATGGTGTGCATGCCGAAGGCGTCGAGCAGCTCGGAGATTTCCCAGAGCTGTTCGGCCAGTTGCGCCGGATCGTCACGGTAGTGGCTTTGCAGCAGGCCGAACAGCGGGCCCTTGAGGGAGAAAATGAAGTTGGCGGTCTGGTGCGAGTCATGGCCGAGCAGGGCGCGGCTATGGGAGAGTTTTTCGAGGAACTGACGGGTTTCTTCCCAGCCCGGGACATTGATATTGGTGCCGCTGTTGTTCTCCAGCCCGCTGGTCACCAGTTGCAGGAACTCCGAGGTCTGCTGTTGCAGATCGTGCTCCTTGAGGTTGCGGGTCGAGCCGCTGGCTTCCAGGCCCTTGGTCCATTCGCTCAGCAATTGACTGCGTTGGGATTTGATCGCGTCGAGCGTACTGGTGCTGAATGCTGCCATGTTCGTGATTGCTCCTGAGAAAGAGGTCCGGTTTACCCACGCTACCGGTATTCGACAGTAGCACTGCCGAAGGGGAATTGTTTGGCGCCGTGCCACTATTGGCGGCGAATGTGACTCGGATCATTCGGCTATGCAAATGGTTCCGTGGCCGGAAGATTTGCCAACGGCCGCCCGCCCCCCGGTTTCAGTCACGAAGGCGCCCGGCGCGGATGGTCAGCGGCCAGGTGATCCGGCGGCGGGTGGCCGGGTCGCCCCATTCTTCGGCGAGGTGTTGCGCCAGGGTGTCCACTGGGTTGGCGCCGAGGGCTTTTTGCGCGGCCTTCACTGCCGACCAGGTGTTCAGGTAGCCGATCAACTGCGCCAGGGTCCACTGCATCTCGATGACTTGCGGCGGCACCTCGATTGCCGTGAAGGGGAAGGGCAGGTCGCGGTAGCCGGTTTCCACATGGCGCCGCTCGGGCGGCCAGTAGCTGGCGATGTCGTGGTAGTAGAACTGCTGCAGGTGACGGTCCAGCTCGCCTTCCAGGTGCAGTACGCCGTAGGTGATCAGGGCGATGGCCGCTTGTGGCCGGGCGATGCGCCGGGCCTCGGCGTAGAAAAGGTCGAGGTCCAGCCAGTGGGCGGCCTGGGCGACGGTGATCAGGTCGACGCTGTTTTCCGCCAGGCCGCTGTCTTCGGCCTGGGCGGTGCGGTAGATCACCCCTTCGCGGGGTTCAGCGGCGGCGATCTGCGCGGCGCTGGCGTCGGTGGCCAGCACCTCGTCGAAGCGCTCGGCCAGCAGCACCGACAGTTGCCCGGTGCCGCAACCGCAATCCAGCGCCCGGCCGGTGCCGGGGCTGATGCTGGTCAGTTCGTCGATCAGTTCCAGCGGGTAGCCCGGTCGGTAGGCCGCGTAGCCGGCCGAGCCGCTGGAGAAATGATCCTTGAAATTCGTGCTTGTCATGACCGGCCTCTGTCTTTCTTTTTGGTTGACCGATGCTAGCGCCAGTCGTGGCGCGGCGACCATTCGACCTTTTTCCGCCCCTGCGGCCGGGAACTGGCGCAAATGTCATGGGATCGCCGGTGGGTCAAGGCAAGCGCACGCCACCCATCACCGCTCTTTCGCCCCGCGAATATGTTTGACCAGCAACTTCTCCAGTTGCTCCCACAATGCCGGGTCGGTGCTGAAGGCGACGTTGAAGCGCATCCAGCCGGTGGCCTGGGAGTCCACCAGGAACAACTGGCCAGGGCCGAGCATGATGCCCTGGTCGAGGGCGTCGTCCACCAGCGCGGCGCTGTCGGCGATGGCCGGGTGGCGGGTCCAGATGTACATGCCTTCGTCCGATTCGATGAACCGTTCGAAACCCAGCCGCGCCAGTTGCCGGCCCACTTCCTGATGCGCTTCGGCCAGGCGCTGGCGCAGGCGCTTGAGATGCTTGCGCCAGCGGCCGTCGGTGATGGCGGCGTAAACCACCCGTTCCATCACCTGGGAGGTGGTCAGCCCGGAACGCATTTTCAGTTGCACCAGGCGCTGCATCAGTTCCGGGTTGGCCAGCATGTAGCCGACCCGCACGTTGGGCGAGATGCTTTTCGAGTAGCTGCCGACGTAGACCACCTGCTGCAGGTGATCAAGGGTAGTCAGGCACGGCTGCGGCTCTTCGATCATGTCGGCGTAGAGGTTGTTTTCCACCAGGAGGAAGCCGTGCTGGGTCGCCAGTTGCAGCAGGCGGTGCAACTGCACCAGCGGGGTTCGCGAGCAGGTCGGGCTGTGCAGGTGCGGCTGGGTGAAGAACACCGTCGGGCGATGATGGTCGAGCAGCCCCTCCAGGTGCTCCAGGTCGTAACCGTTGGGCGTGCGCGGCACGCCGAGCAGGGTCGCGCCTTGGAAGCGCAGGATGCTCATCAGGTTCGGGTAGCCGGGATCGTCCACCAGCACCACGTCGCCGGGCTTGACCAGCGTGCGCACCGCCAGGTCCAGCGCCTGGCTGGCGCCGTGGGTGAGCATCAACTGGTTGGGCGGCACGACGATGCGCAGGTCCTGTTGCAGGTTTTGCGCGGTGAGGGTGCGCAGTTCGGCCAGGCCCATGGGGTCGCCGTAGCCGCTCAGTTCCATGACGCTGCTGGCGACCTGGCGCAGGCCGCGGCGCAGGCCGTCCTCGAACATCCAGTCGTTGGGCAGCCAGCCGCAACCCGGCTTGAACGCCAGTTGCCGGCTTTCGAAGATCTGTTGCAGGTACCACTCGGAGTTGAACGCCGGCTTGGCCGGGTCCGGTTCGCTGGCCTGGGGATCGAGCAGGTCGCCGGCGGTGCGGTTGACGAAGAAGCCGGCGGTGCCGCGGCTGACCAGCAGCCCCTGGGCCACCAGGCGGTCATAGGCTTCGACCACGGTGAAGGTGCTCACCGAATATTTCGCGGCGAAGGCGCGGATCGATGGCACCTTGGCGCCGGGCTTGAGAGTCTGGTTCTCGATCGCTTCGCGCAACCCGTTGATGATCTGGTTGACCAACGGGGGCGAGGCATCGGGGCGTAGTTCGAACATGGGGAAGCAGTGCCTTCGAGTGAGCGTAACGCCGGCCGCGCATGCGCTGTATTGCATTGACGGCCTGTACAGTGCAGTGACGATTAGTGCGCGCTGTGCATGGCTCTTGAGGCCGTACATTTTTACATTAGGTAGCAGTTACCGCTAGATCAATGCCGTGAAGCTTCATGAACAACCGCTCGTCGAACCATGAATTCTCGATGCAAGGCCCAGCCCTTGTGTCTCTCCCGCTGATACCGGCGTGTGAAATCGTCGGAAACAGCGTTCTTGCAGCACCTTTCAGGCCCACCGGACGAGCCTGAGTACGACACAAAAGCTGCCCAGCATTAGCCGTTCGTCGGCCCGGGCAGCGTCGTGCACGTCGAATCAGAGCAACTGATGCAGTAGGGGGGGGGGCCTCAATTAGCGCCCCCGGTGTGTTTACATGGATAAAAAAAAAACCGGGTATTCCACATATGGAAC
>NZ_JANLOA010000116.1:0-13114 GCF_025466035.1 Pseudomonas sp. 20P_3.2_Bac5
CTGGTGTCGAGGCTGGTCGCGACGCTGGCGGTCAGCGGCTGGCCGAGTTGGTAATAGGCCTTGGCGTAGGCCTCGGCCTGCCGGTCGGCAGTGGCCGCAGCGGCGTCGCCGGGCTGGCTGGGTGACGGCATCACCGTGGCCGGGCGCGGTTCCAGGCTGATCGTCAGGGTCACGGCGTCCTCGACGCGGGTCACCGCGTACGCGCTGACCAACGCCGGCCAGTCGCCGACGCCCAGCAACGGGTCGGTGTAGCCGCTGGGCAGGCTGACCTGGCCCTGACCCGCAGGCGGGGTGGCGGTCTGGTTGCCGAGAATGTCCTGGAAGGTCAGGTCGAGGGTGGCGGACGGCAGGCTGTCGGCCCAGCCGAAACCACGGTAGGGGTCGTCGTCCGGGTCCGGCAGGCCAGGCACCCGTGGCAACGGCGACGGCGTGGCGAAGCGGTACAGCGGCAATACCTGCTCGTAGAGCCAGTAGGGGTCGGCTTCCAGTGCTTCGCGTTTGTCTTGCAGCAAGCCGCGGCGGACCAGGCGTTCGCGCTTCCAGGCGGACGGCGCGTTTTCCTCGACCGGGGTCGGCGGCGCCGGCATCCCCGAGGCGGGCATGACATAGGGTGAGCCGGCGATGGCCGGAATCGCCGCGCCGAGCAGGCTGAACAGGCGCCGCGCCTGCAGTTCGGCGCTGCTCGGGGTATCTTCCGGCGGCGCTTCGAGGGTCAGGCTGAAGCCGACGCTGCCCGCCGGCACCAGCGCCTGGAGCTGGGTGTCGTCTTCGTTGTGGTCTTCGGCATAGAGAGTGCCGATGGTCGCGTCCAGCCCCGGCGCGATCAACGCGCAGGTGTTGAACGGCAGCAGCGAACGGCCTTGCGGCGCCAGCGCCTGCTGGCTGCCGGCGATCACCAGCAGGTCGATGCTGGCGACGCCGTTGGCATCCAGGGCGCTGGCCGGCAGGCCGCTTTCCAGGCCGAAGGTGTAGCCGGTGCCGCCGACCACGCTGCCTTCCCAGAGCAGGGTGACGAAGCGTTGCAGATCTTCCAGCGACGCGGCCGGACTCGACTGGTCGCCATCCCGGGCGAGGCTGCGGACCCGGCCGAGGCTGACGTCCGGCGAGCGCGGCACGCTCTCGGTGGACAGGTTGGCCTGGATCAGCCAGGTCTGCTCCGGCGTCCCCGCCAGCACACTGATGCCCGCGGCATTGCCGGCGTTCGGCGCCGGTTGCGCGAGCACCTTGACCACGCTGCCGGCGCCTTGCCCGGCCGCCAGCCAGGCGCGCAAGGCGAGCAGGGTCGGGCGCTCGGCCTCGTCCACGCCTTGCAGGGCGAACAGGGTCAGGGCGTCGTTGATTTGCTTGATCGCGATCGGGATCCGGCAGCCCCAGGTCGCGTTGCTCACGGTGACCGCATCGCGTCCGGCGGCGGCGCCTTGTTCGGTGGTCAGCAGGTCGTAGGCCACCGTCGAACCGGCGAGGGCCTTGGCCCGCAGGTCGGCGGGCAGCGGCCAGAGGGTCGGCTGGGCGCTCACGGGCGGACCGTCCATGCCGGGAATCGGCAAGGCCAGCGGGGTTTGCAGCTCGATGCGCTGGGTCAGGCCGTAGGCGCGTGGCGAAACCACGGCGAGGCGCATCGGCGCCGGGCCGTCGACCACCGGCAGGGTCAGGCTGGTGGCGGGGCCCATGGCGATGATCTCGGCGTTGCTGTAGCTGTAGTCGAGGCTGTCCACGGTGGTGGTTGGGACCACCATCCCAGCGGGCGCGGCGGCGCGGGACAGGAAACTACTGGCTACCGCCTGGCGACCATCGGCGACGGTGCTGCCCACCAAACTGATCCACGGGCTTTGGGCGGTCAGGGTCATCTGCAAGGCAATGTCGTTGGTCTTGGTCGGGTCGCTATCCACTGCCAGGTCGAACTGCTGGCCGGTGAGGTCGTAGAGCGGCGCGGCCTGTTGCGGGTCGGCGACGACGTGGCCGTCCACGGTCACCGGTTGCGGTGCGCGCAGGCCGGCCATCAGCGAGCGCGAACCCTGGTTGACGATGCGCGGCAAGGCCGCGCCGCCGAGGATATCGCTGAGCAACTGCGCGACCGTGGTCACCGGCACCTGGGTGACGGTCAGGACGGTGTCGATGGCATACAGGCCGGCAACCGTTTCCAGGCGCTCGGCGGCATCGGCCACGCTCAGGCCGTAGGTGTTGGCGATGGCGGTGAAACTCAGTGATTCACCGTCGGCCGCCTTGGCCACGGCCGCCGGCACCGGCACCAGCGCCAGTGGCGCGAGGAACGGCGCCGCGCCGGCCCAGACGAGGATCGCCGGCCAGTCATAGGTCCAGGTGCCGAGGGCCGGATCATCGGCATTGCCGCTCCAGCTCACATTCAACAGCAGGCGTCGGGCCAGGACCTCGAGGCTTTCGCCCGGGGTCGCGAGCACGCCGCTGCTGGCCGGCAGGCCGTAGCTGCCATCGCTGCCGCTGACGGCCGTGAGGAAGTCCTGCCAGTCCGCCGCTTGCGGCGGCGAAGTGTCGGGGTAGACCTGCACCAGCGCCAGGGTCGCGGCGATCCGCGCCACGGTGTCGCCGGGCTGGGTCAGGTAGGTCGTGGTCGGCGTCACGGCATTGAAGCCCAGCGGCACCACCAGCGACTGGCCGGGTGGCAGCTCCTGGCTGTCGACGCTGAGGTCGTCGCGGGTCAGACGGGAAATCAGCTCGGCGTTGCCATCGAACACCGCCTGGGCGTACCAGTCCGCCGGAATCAGTTGCGGCTGCCGGTAGCGCACATAGGCGGTGGCGGCGGCGAGCAGGCGGCTGGTCGGGCCGTTGCTCCAGGTGCGTGCTGGCAGGTCGAACGGCGTGCTGGCGTCGAGCAGGGCGGTCGAAGCGCCCAGGCCGGTATCGCCAGTGCTGTCGCTGAACAGCGTGACGGCACTGGTGAGGTTGAACAAGCTGGCGATCGTGTCGAGGGTCTCGGCGTCGGCCACCTGGTGCAGCACGGCGCCCAGCTCGACGCTGGTCAGGGCGAAGGCTGCGCCGGCGTTGTCCTGGGCCAGCACTTCCGGGGCGATGCCCAGGTTCACCGGCAGGCGGCTGCCCACCGCCGCGTTGGCCAGTTGCTGCTCCAGGTCCGGGTTGAGGAACAGCAGTTCGGCGCTCGTGGCGCCGAGGGCCTGGGCCACGCTTTCCACGGTGTCGCCGGCGCGTACCGGGTAGTCGATGGTCGCGTGGGCGAAGCGCGCCGCCAGTTCGGCCAGCGACTGGCCCTGGCCGCTGCCGTTGTCGGCGACGCTGAGAGTGGTGCTGGCCAGCAGGTCCTGGGCCTCCTGCACGGCGGCCTTGACCAGCATCAGGCAGTAGTCGCGGAAGATGAAGGTGGGGAAGGACTCGTAGGTGGCCGGGTCGTCGGTCTGCGGACGCGGTCCGCTGGCGCCGCCCACCGGCAGGTACTGGCCCATGTATTGCGCCAGGTCCCATTCGTACCAGGGACCGACCGGGTTGACCTCGGCAAAGTTCAGCGTACCGCCCGGCGTGCCAGTGCGGGTCAGCCCCGGCGGCAGTGGCGCGACCATGCCGCCGACCTCGATGGCGTCGGTGTCGGCGCCGGAGTCAGGGTCGGCGGACAGCAGCAGGTGCAGGTTGGTGGCGAACAGGGTGTCGAGTTTCGCCCAGGCGAAGGCGTCATCGGCGGTTTGCGGGTCGTCGAGGGCGGCGGCGAGCAGCGCCAGTTGGCCGGCGGTGAGCGGGTCGGTTTCGGTTTGCGGGCCGTCCGGAATGGCGTACAGCGCGTAGAGCAGAACGGTGCGTACCCACAGGTCGGGCGTCAGGCTCTGGGTGTCTTCGGCACTGGCCGCCAGGGCGTGATGTTGCGCCGAACGCAGCGCTTCGCCACGGGCGGTGGCGGCGTCGGGATCGACCCCGGAGTTGGCGCAGAGGATAAAGGCCGCACGGTACAGCGGCGCGGCGTCGGGTTGCGCGGGACCGTTCCAGGACACCGGCAACTGGCCGATGGAAATGCTCGGCAGCAAGTAGAGAAGGGCCTGACGTGGCTTGCCGTCGGGCCACAGGCTGCGCGACGGGTTCCAGTTCCAGTCGCTGTCCTGCAGCGTGGCGAGCAGGCCGGCGCCGCGTTTGCGCTGGGTGATCCGGTGCAAGTGCTGGTCGCGCAGCACGGCGATGCGCTGGTTGCGGTTGCGCCGTGCCCGGGGTCCGCCACCGAGGGCCAGACTGCCGGCGCGGCCGGGCGTGGCGAGGAGCCGGGCGTTGTTCTTGAAGCTTTTTGGATCGCCACCGGGGGCGACGATCCACGGCGTCTGCTGCACCGAACCGAGGGTGAAGGCCAGCTCCAGCGAGACATGGAAACTGAAGGAAATCTTGATAAACAGGACCTTCACCTTGGCCTCGGCGCGCACCGAAACCTTGAGGGTGAATTCGGTCGGCCGGTAGCACTCGAACAGCGCGCTGACCTGGGCATAGGCCTCCAGGCTCACCGAGACTTTGATCACTTTGAAATCGACGTAGCCGTAGACTTTGCCGTGCAGCGCGGCGATGCCCTGGGCGCGGAAATACTGCGCCGACGGCAGTCCGGCGCTGGACGGGTTGAACCAGCCGAGCACGCCCTGGAAGATCACCTGCACTTCGACATAGGCGCCGCCGCCAAGAATGCCGGCGCGAATCTCGCGGCCGACCCCGACGGCCAGACCGATGCCCAGTTCCAGCACCGGCGAAAAGGTGCCGTTGGTGATGCGCGGCACCTGGCTGGAGGTGACGCCATCCAGCAGGCCGAAATAGATCCCGCCACGGCCGATGAAGATATAGGCCTGGACCGAGAACGAGCGGCTGAAATCCTGGTTGTACGGGAAGCCCAGGTCCACCTTGAAATTGCCGTTGGTGTAGACCTCGATCACCACCGTGCCGAGGGTCAGCGAGGCGACCCCGAGCTGGAAGGTACGGAAGGCGTCGGGCAGGCGCAGTTCGACGCGAAACATGCCGACGTCGTCGGAAATCTTCTTGTACAGAATCTCGAAACGCAGGCCGGCGAGGCTGCCGGCCTTCTCGCCATTCAGGCCCACTGACAGGCCGTAGAGAATCGGGTCGTTGAACAGGAAACCAAGGTCGACCGTGCCGGCCATCAAACCGATGTCCAGGCCGATCAGCCACTGGCTGTCGGCGGAAAAGGCGATGGTGCCGGCGGTGCCCGGCAGGTTGTTGGGGTTTTCCACCGGGCGCATGAACTGCTTGAGCAGGGCCAGGTTGCCGGCCACGGTGTCCACCGGATTCTGCAGGCGGATGCGTTGGCCGATGCCGAGGTAGCGCAGGTCCACCAGCGCCGAGCCGGTGCCGGGCACGGCGGGCGGCGGGTCGTTGACCACGTCCCAGGCCAGCGCGTCGTCGCCGGTATAGGACTTGCCCAGCAGCGAGCCTTCGAGGATCAGCTCGACCTTGCCGGCGCCGGCGCGGGTGTAGCGCACGCCGATGGCCGAGAGGCTGCCGAAACCGAGATCGACCTTGGCCTTGTAGACGAACTCCACCAGATTGTTGGTCGGGTCGAGGGTGAACACGAAGCTCGACAGCTCGATGCGCTTGAGCACGTCCCACGGCGCGTCGAGGGTGAAGCCCAGGGTCGGCGCGGCGAGGTTGACCAGGTATTCGAGCATGTCGCCCAGGGTCGTGCCGCCGAGGTTCACCGACACCACTTGATGGCGCGGGTTGGTGGTGCTGTCCTTCTCGCCGCGCCAGGCGGTGATGGCCTGGACCCAGATAGTGTCGACGTAGACCTTGAGCAGGTAGGTCGGCTCGTCGACGCCGACGTCCATACCCACTTCGATGCCGATGCGGTTGATCGAGAACTCGCCGCTCAGGCGGCCCGAGGCCGGTTTGTCCGCCGGGGTGCTGCCGTCCCGGGCGATATCGATGCTGGCCGCCGCCGAGATCTTCAGCGGCGTGCCGAACAGCTCCGGGGTCCAGCGCATCGAGATGGTGCCGCCGAGGGCATAGGACTGGTCACCGGTGGCGAAGCTGACGTCGAGGCGGTCGACCATCAGTACCGGCACCGAGGCGGGTGCGCGGCCAAGGCCGAGGAACTGCGAGACGAGGTCGGTGAGGTTGATGCTGGTGCCTTGGTAGAGATGACCGGCGAAGAGCCAGCCCTGGGGCGTGTCCGGGTTCTGGATCGGATAGCTGGCGGAGAGCATCAACCGCGGGCTTTCGTAGTCGTCTGGTGCGGCATCGGGATAGAACGAGAAAACACCCGACAGACCGCCACCGACGCGGCCACTTTGTACGGCGATCCAGAAATCGATCTGTTCGAGCACCAGGTCAATGACCACCAGGTCGACGGTCCAGCCCTGGCCAGGCTCGGGTTCGCCTGAGGACGGATCGAGGAAGACCACGGTGGTGCTGGCGTTGTACATCTGGCCGAGGGGGTCGGCGGAGAATGCCAGCGCGGATATCACCGCGCTGCTGAGGCCTCCCGCTGTCGGGCCCGGTGCTCCGAAGTAGTAAGAGAACGCCTCGCCGATCGGAATGTAGTCGCCGGCCTGCATGCTGCCTTCGATGAACAGGTCGGGAAGGGCGACACTGACATTGATGTCCACCTTGTCCTGCGCGCCCTTGGCGCCGAAGCGCAGGGCGCCGCTGACCGAACCTGAGACCGAACTGACGCTCTTGCCGCTGGCATTGTTGCTCCAGCCCCAGATCCAGCGTGTACCGACGTTGTGCAAGGTGACGAAAGGCACCGGTGGCGTCCACTCCTGGTCGGAGCCGATGGACACCACGAGAAAGCGCAGGGTCGGCAGGACATGGTCTTTGGGGGAGGTGAAAAACAGTTCGACGCTGCGGAACCGAAAGGTCTCCATCAACGGGAAGTTATCCGGTAGCGGCAATGCCGGAAGGCCGAACAGGGTGGTCAGTTGCGCCATGCCGCGGACGATCGAGGCATGCTGCGGGTCGAAGACTGCTGTCATATGCCACTCGGGACCTGCGGTGAGCACCTGGGTGGTGACGGTTGCCACCAATGCATCGGCGCCGCTGCCGAGGGTTACTGTGCCCAGAAGATTGGCGACTGAGAACGAGGTCCTGTCCCACTGCTGTTCATCCAGGTCGTCACGTACCACCAGTTCCAGCCCCAGGTCACGCAGGCTCAAGCCGCCCGGGCCACCGGCGAGCCCGCTCGCGGGGTCGATGGGCAGTGTTGCGGAACTCGCGGCGGTTGCACGCAGGGTCATAACCACCGCATGGGTCCAGTCCGCCGGCATCTGCAATGTGCCGCTCAAGGCCAGTGGCCAGGGCGCCAGCAGGTCGGCGAACGTCTCGAACACGGCAGATTCCGGCAAGGCCCCGGAAAGCGTCAGGCTGGCCTCGGGCCGGCTATCTGCGCGGAAGACCGGGGCGGTCAGTCCCAGAGACAACAGGAAGGAAGGCCCCCAGATGACAGACATGTCATCGCTTTGTAAGCGCTCGCTGTCGGGCAGACCCGCGGGGTTGAAAAAGCGCTGGAACGTCCAGCCCGGTTCAGTGAGCGCCATCGACAACTGAAAAACGCCTGCCTGGTCTTGCTGTTCGGTGTACAGCAGCGTCACGTAGGCGGCGAAGCGCATGCCTTGCGGGTCGCCTGGCTGGCCGTAGCGACCGTTCCCGGTCAGGTTCACGCGATCGAGTCCCTGAGTGATGCTTGCCGCGCTGATCACATAGCTATCGGTCAGTCCGAACAGTTGCAGCACACCTCTCAGTCCCGGCAAACCCGGGTTGGCCGAGACTGCCCAGAGGTCGAGCGTCTGCTGCGGGGTGATGGCGGCCTTGAGGATCGCGTACGTCGAAGACAGAGACATGAATTACGGCCTTTTGGCAGGAAACGGGGTGGTCAGGCGCGGGGCCAGGCGGTGCGGCTGCGCCGGAGCGCGAGCGCGACCGGCATCGTTGGCGGGGCGGTCCTGCCGGGGGGATACGGCTGCGGCGGGTGCTGCCGGTGACGGCGGCGCCGGAGTACCGCTGGCGCGGTAGACGAAGGTGTGGGTGGTTAGCAGTTCTTCGGCACTGCGCACAATGAGGGACTCATCACTGGGCAAGCGGTTGCTGGTGACACCGCGAAAGTCGATGAGGAAGTCCAGCGGCCGTGGCAGCAGCGTATAGATCCAGTTCATGCCTGCGGAAAAGGAGAGACTGGCGCTGTAGGGCGGCGTGGTGAAGCCGATGTAGGGCGAGAACGCGACCATCGGGCTCGACACCTTGGTGCTGTCGTAATAGAGCGTCGAATACAGGTTCTGCGAGGTAAGGATGGTCTTGAAGCCTCGCTGATCATAGAGGCCGGGCTGCAGGGCATAGTCGACGTTGGTGGTGGTGAAGTGACGTCCGTCGCCCACCAGTGGATCGGACCACCAGGCCTTTGTTTCTGCGTAGTCGAGAAACAACTGGCTGGTTTCCAGCGATGGGTGGCCATAGCGCTGAACGATATCGGCGCTGGCGATCACGGTCTTGCCGGCCATGCGCTGGGCGTAGGTTTTGACCACTTCCCGATTGACGTCGCTGATGACTGCATCTTTCACGTTCAAGCCGAAGGTGGTCCTGCGGCTACCGTGGTGTGGCAGCAAGACCATGTAGCAGTTGGGAATCGTCCCGTCGAAGAAGCTGTTGATGTACTGAAACGTTGGAAAGGTGGCATCGCCGCCGATGACCGCGCAGTAGTGGTTGCTGCCGGCATTCACGGCCAGGACCAACACCAGGCTCTTGGAGTTGGCTTGGTCGCCGTCGGGCCGTGTGGAGATATGGTCTTCCTCCGTGCCAACCCGCTCGGTCTTGTATGGCGTGTTGGCAGCGAGCAGGAAGACCCCGAAGTCTTCACCTCCCCACAACCGGCCCTCTGTAAAATCGCTGCGATAGTTGCTGGCTCCAACGGGAAACCCTCTGACATCGAAGTCTGGAATGAAGGTCCTGGCTTTCAACAGGGTGAGGAGATTGACGCTCTTCTTCTTTACGGTGGCGATCCCGTCGTACCAACTGTAACGGCCGCCATAGCGGACGCGACCGATGGTCATGTTCGGCAGTAATTGCAGAAGACCCAGCAGTGGATCTACCTCTGTCTGGTTTCCGTACAACAGGCTGACGTGGTCTTTGTCCTTGTGGGAAATGAATATCGCGTCGATGTGGCCGTTGGGACTTTCCCGTTGCAGCGCCATGTTCTTCAGGAACTCAAGGGTCGGGCGCCCGGCGGTCTTGGAGTTGTGAGACGAACCCAGGTCGAATAGCGCCAGCGCAGTGACCTTGCCATCCTTGTCATAGACCGCGAACAGGGTCGACATGCCTTGGCCGACATCCAGCGAATACACACGAAAGTGGCTGCTCATCGAAATCTTCCTTGATCAGATAACCGGCGGCGTACGCCGCCCCGAGCGGGCCAGGCGTTTCGCGTCCGGCGTGCGCCGTTGCACCTGGCGCGGCGCGGGGCCGGCCAGCAGGGTCTGGGTTTTCTTGTCGTCGTCCTTGGCATAGGCGGCGTACCAGCCCAGCGAGGATTTCGGGCTGCCGGGGGCGCCGAACAGCAGCAGGTCGGCGTTGCCCGGCGGGAAACTCCAGGCCAGCACCGACACGGCGAAGCGGCGCATGCGCAGCAGGTAATTCAGGCGGTCGTCGCTGTCGCGCCAGGTCTCGAAGAGAAAATTGCGAAAGCCGAGCTTGAGCACGCCTTGCAGCGGCAGGCTGCCGCTGATGGCGTTGGACATGCCAAGCTTGATCCCGAGGTACACCGGCGGGTCACCGGCCACCGGCTCCGGGCCCCAGGCCGCGAGCAGGGTGATCTTCAAGCCGATGGCGCCGCTCAGGGCGCCGAGGGTGCCCATGTCCAGCGCCAGGCTCAGGCCGAACCACGGCGCGGTCAGCGGCACTTGGTCCAGCGGCGCGCCGATGGAGGTGAACCCGAGGCTTTCCGGAGTCGCGCCCTGCGGCGGCTCGCCGGCGTTCGCCAGGTCGGGCGCGGCCACCAGGCCGTCGAGGCGCAGCGGGAAATTTTCCACCAGCGACGCCGGTCGGGCGAGGGACGCGCCGGGGCTGGTGTCGAAGCTGACCCCGGCTTCGCCCGAGGTGAAATGCTGCTGTTCCGGGGTCTGCATGGGGAACGACATGCTCACCGCCAGCCCCTGGAAGCTCAGGTAGCCGTTCACTGCGGTGCCGGGCCCGTAGCTGAACAGGTCGAACTCCGGCAGTTCGACGAAGGCCAGCCGCCCCGACAACACGAAGTTGGCGGTCAACAGGCCGTCCACCGGTGCTGCGGCGGTCTCCATGCGGCAATCGCGGATATCGATGGAGGCCAGCGCCGCGCCGTTGCTCTGGTAGACGTTGTCGCCCAGCAGGCTGAAGGAATAGCTCGGCTGGCCGCCGATACGCTGGTAGCTGCCGGACAGAATCAGGTTGTTGCCCCGCGCCCGGTCGACCTTGGCCAGCCAGGAGCCGAACAGGCGGTTGACCATCAGTTCGGCCTCGGCGGAAAAATCCACCACCCGCGCGTTCTCGAAGCGCACGCGCATGGACAGGGTCTTGTAGCCGAAGGGGATGGTGGTGGACGCCACCAGGTCGTCCGGGTCGTTGTAGTCGATCAGGCCGAAGGCGGCGGTCTGGCCCAGGTCGATGATGCCGTCGTGGGGCGTGTACGGCGTGACCGAAAAGCCGACGTGATGGGCGTAGAACCGCGAGCGGTCGACGCCGGCGGCCATGAAGCGCAGCGCCGACGGCATGTCCTGGAAGTCGATGGGCGCATTCAGGAACAGCACGCCGTTCCACAGCGGGTTGTCCAGCACCTCGTGGTAGAACAGCACCAGCGGATCATCGGCGGCCACCGCCGGGTCCAGCGCCGCCAGCCGGGCCTTGGCGATGATCGCGTCGAGCGCCGTGCGGGCCGGCTGCAACGAACCATCGGCGTTCATCGCGACCTGCGGCCAGGACCAGGCACTGGTGTTGGCCGCCAGTTCGGTGATCGAGCGGCCACAGAACTTGAACAGCATCAAGGTCGGTGTCAGTGCATCGGTGCGCCATGCCCGTGGTGACAACTGGAAGTTCCAGCCTTCGATATCGGCGCGCAGCAGGCCCGCTGCGGCCTGGGCCTGGGGCAGGTAGTCGCCGGCGCTGCTGGCGACCACCGCATCGAAGGCCGCCTCGTTGGCGAACTCCGGGTAAGGCGGGTTCTGCCCGGCCAGGGCCTGGTTGATGGCCTGGGCCTGTGTTGGCGGCACACCGGCGGCGAGCAGGCGCGAGACGGCGTTGGCGGCGGTGAGCTGGTAGGCCACCGAGGTGCCCTGGTCCATGAAGGTGTCGACATTGGCCACCACCATGAACAGTTGGTTCGACTGCAACGCCGCCTGGAACGGCGGCTTGACCTCGGTGAGGATCAGTTGCCCGGTGTCCGACTGCGGCATGTTGGCGAACAGCACCCCGGCCCAGGCGGTCTGCGCCTGATTGAGCACGGCGATCAGGCCGGTGGGGGTGACGCCCAGCGGCGGAGTGTCGCCGGCCAGCGCTTCGCTGCCCAGGCGCAGGCGGCCGGTGGGCGCGCTGCGCTGCATTTCCAGCGGCGGCAGGCCGATCAGTTGCCGGCGCAGGGGCGCCAGCGCCGCGTCTTCGATGTGCGCGGCCATGTCGATGGCCGCCGGCGGAATGCGCCCGTACACGCCCATGGGCCAGACCGTGGGCGCGGTCTGCCCGCTGGCTTGCAGGGTCGGCAGGCTGGCGGCGGTCATGTTCAGGTAGGCGAGGAAACCCGGCACCGGCACCGATGCGGCATTGAACAGCGGCGAGCGCGGTGGCTGGGCTTCATAGTCGCGGCCGGTGCCGCCATCGGACAGCACGGTGACCCAGGCGGTGGTGCCGAGGTCGGTCATCGCCGTTGCGGCATCGCCTTCCACCGTGGGCGGCAGGTAGGCCGGGCCGTTGGCCTGGAACAGCAGCAGTGAGCCGCCGGCGTTGGGCAGCACCACGTTCTCGGTACCGGAGACGCCGAGAATCAACCGGGTGTTGCTGCCGTCTCCTTGTGCTTGCTGCGGCGTGTCGAGGTCGAACAGGCCATCCGGGGCGAGGTGCCAGACCAGGCTGGCGCTGTGCGGATCTTCGGCGTCGAACAGGGGGGTGCGGCCGAAACTCAGGCGCCCGCCCGGCAGGTTGCCGCTGGCGGCGCGCGGCGTTGCACGGCTGGTGTGGCCGGTGTTGGTGCGCTGGGCGAATTCCAGGGTCGGTACGCCGGCGACGGGGTCGAAGCTCAGCGCGGTGCGGGCCGGCAGCGCCGGGTTCAGCGGGTCGAAGCTCAGCAGCAGGCTGAAGGGTGTGGCGTCCAGTTGCCGGAACAGCGGCATGTCGATGATGTCCACCGCGCCCACCGGGCTGTCCGCATCCGCTTCGCTGTAACGCAACATCACCCCGAGGCGTTCTAGGTCGTCGCCGTTCGGGTCGTTGCCTTTGTCGGCGTCGAGGCTGAAGGTCAGGCAGCCCAGTTGCGCGCCGTACAGCGGCAGCGGACAACTGGCCTGGCTGGACGGGTAGACGCCGCCCGGCGCGGAAAAGGCCAGGCGGCTGCCAGCGAACAGAATGCTGTTGTCGCCGAGGCTCAACGTCGTGGCGCCACCCACTGCGACTGCGTACTGGCCAAGGGCGAAGCGCGCGTCGCGCACCACCCGCCAGTCGCCACCCGGCTTGTCGGCCTGCAGTGGCAGGGCGTCGATGCCCTGGGTCTGCCATTGGCTGGCCGGCGCCTCGGGGTTGGCGATCCACAGAAAGCGCAGCCAGCCTTTGGGAGACAAGCGCGACCAGAGCGCGCGCAAGCCGTCGAGAAACGCCTGCGGGTCAGCCGGCGCGCTGGCCAGGAACAGGTAGGCGCCGCCCAGGTCGGCCCAGGTTTCGGGCAGGTTGGCGCTGCTGCCCAGGGCGCTGCCGGGGCTGGCGAGGTAGCCCGCCCAATAGTCGGGCAGGCCGCTCTCGGCGGTGGTGGACAAACGGTACAACCCCGTAACGACTTGCTCGAATATCGGTGCGCTCATGGCGGCCTCCTGCGGCGAGACGTGGACGGATCACTGCGGACCGGTGGTTACCCGGTCTCCCGGCAGCAGCGGCAGCGACAGCGGCGTCCAGCCCGGCCCGTAGCTGCCCAGCCCGGTCCAGTCCA
>NZ_JANLOA010000037.1:0-12638 GCF_025466035.1 Pseudomonas sp. 20P_3.2_Bac5
GGTTGTTTATATAATGGTTGCTGGTTTCGGTGAACGCAACAAAATCGCGGGCCAGGCCTGGCGCGATAAAACTCACCACTCAGACACCTACCGCGACTACCGCGAACTGGTCGCGCGCAAACTCGGCGGCACCAAACCGCAGAACATCAGCCAGCTCAACAGTGATCGCGGCGGCGTCAACTATCTGCTGGGCTCCTTGCCACCGACCTGGGGAAATGGCTCGCGCAATCCGCTACTGACGGTCGACTCGGCCTTCAGGGTCTTCCGCCGCTTCGACGGCGTAAGCACTCAGCTAAAAGCGCTCTGCACGCATCTGGAAAGCAACCCGGAAGCCATCCAGGAAACCCGCCTCAAGCGTGAACGTATCGAACGAGCGCTGGGCCGTTCGCTGGCGGCGTTCGCCCACGGCATTCGTAATCAGTTCACTGCTGGCTGGACGACCGACAGCACTTGCGAATTGCCACTTTGCCAACAGCTTTGGCTCGATCCTCAACGCGGGCAACTCGCACCCCGGCAAGGCTTCGAAGAAGAAGACCAGGCCTTCGCCCACTCGACGGATCGCGGCGACTGGACGAGCGAGGTAGCCAAACAATTTGGCCTCTGGCTGAACGACATTCTGAAAAAACGCGGCCTGCCCGTCAGCCATACCGAGCACACGCATTGGGCCGGTTTGGCAGCAACCTACCTCACCCCGCTCGCCCGGGACCTGGAGGCACAACATGGATGATTTTCCCGGTTTCGATCACCTGCTGATCGTTCCGCGACTGCGTGTACAAAACGCCAATGCCATTTCCAGCCCTCTGACTCATGGCTTCCCGGCGATCACTGCCTTTCTGGGGCTGATGTGGGCGCTGGAGCGCAAGGCAAGGGAGGCCGACATCGACCTGCAATTCAACGCCGTCGCGGTGGTGGCTCATGATTACCAGGAGCAGGTGACTGACAGCACGTTCGTCAAAGCCTTCCGGCTGACGCGCAACCCGAACAACAAAGACGGCAAACCCGCCGCCATCGTCGAAGAAGGGCGCATCC
Organism: Pseudomonas sp. 20P_3.2_Bac5; assembly: GCF_025466035.1. Classification (NCBI taxonomy): domain Bacteria; kingdom Pseudomonadati; phylum Pseudomonadota; class Gammaproteobacteria; order Pseudomonadales; family Pseudomonadaceae; genus Pseudomonas; species Pseudomonas sp. 20P_3.2_Bac5. The sequence continues at coordinate 1,030 of NZ_JANLOA010000037.1, forward strand.
ATCTGGACATCAGCCTGATCTTTGCGGTGCAAGGTCCCGCACTTTCGGCGGACCCCGATCACAACGCTGGGTTGGCCCGGCAAGTTCATGACCTGCTGCTGCAAATGCGCATCGCCGGTGGCAGCGTTATTACGCCCATCGCGAACGGTGCGAGGCACATGCCCTACCTGCTCGCCCTCACCGGCAACGACGAAGACCGCCAGGCACTCTTCGCCTCCAGCATGTGGCGCCTGCTTCCGGGCTTCGTGCTGGTTGAACGTACCGACCTGCTGCAACAGCGTCACACCGAGCTGTTGGCCCTCGACCCGGAAGCCTCTCGCCTCGACGCCTGGCTATCGCTCTCGCGTATCAACTGGCGCGCGCCGCAATCCGACGAAGACGCTAAGCCCATAGAGAAACAGCCCTGGCTCAATGACCGCCAGGACCTCGGCTGGATTGCGCCGATCCCCATCGGCTACGGCGCCTTGAGCGAACTCCAGGCACCAGGATCCGTCACCAATGCCCGCGACGGCAGTACACCGTTCCGGCTCGTGGAAAGCCTCTACAGCATCGGTCAATGGATCAGCCCGCATCGGCTGCGCGCAGTGGAAGACCTGCTGTGGTACGCCGAATCCGATACCGAACGCGGGCTGTACCGCTGTCGCAACCGCTACCAACCCGAAACCGACTACAGCTTCGACTGACCTGCCAGACACTTCATAAAAAGGATTTGCATATGAGTAACGACAGTCTGAAAACCGCATCCGTCCTGGCCTTCGAGCGCAAGCTCGATCCATCCGACGCGGTGTTCCATGCCGGTGACTGGCAAACCCGCGATGCCTGGACCGCCATCGCCATTCGCGAAAAATCGGTACGTGGCACCATCTCCAACCGCCTGAAAACCAAGGACCTCGACCCGGCCAAACTCGACGCCGCCATCGAGAACCCCAACCTGCAAACCGTTGACGTCGCCACCCTGCCTCACGACGCCGATACCCTTCGGGTCAGCTTCACCCTCCGCGTACTGGGCGGCACCGGACAACCGTCGGCCTGCAACGACGCCGACTACCGACGCAAGCTCCTCGCCACCGTGAAGAGCTATGTGGAAACCAACGGGTTCAACGAACTGGCGCGCCGCTATGCCTACAACCTCGCCAACGGCCGCTTCCTCTGGCGCAACCGTATCGGCGCCGAGCAGGTCGAGGTGCAGGTCGAGCACCTGACCAATGGGCAAGCCGCCAAGTCGTGGACCTTCGACGGGCTCGCCCTTTCGCTGCGCAACTTTGACAACGCCGGCAACCAGACCACCGCGCTGGACGACCTGGGTCAACTGATCGCCAACGGGCTGGTGGGCGAACAGCATGTGCTGCTGCGGGTGACCGCCTATGTCCGGTTGGGTGCCGGGCAGGAAGTATTCCCGTCGCAGGAGCTGATTCTGGACCGCGGCCGGGGCGACAAGAGCAAGACGCTGTACGACATCAACGGCATCGCCGGCATCCACGCGCAGAAAATCGGCAACGCCATTCGCAGCATCGACACCTGGTACTCGGAAGCCGAGGTCAACGGCCCCATCGCCGTCGAACCCTATGGCTCGGTCACGACCCAGGGCAAAGCCTACCGGCAGCCGCGCCAGACCAAGGACGACTTCTACACACTGCTCGACGGCTGGGTGCTCAAGGACAAGGTTCCGGAAATCGGCCAACAACATTTCGTGATCGCCACCCTCATTCGCGGCGGTGTATTCGGTGAGGCGGGCTAACGCCATGGACCGTTATCTCGACCTCAAATTGCGGCCTGATCCCGAGTTCCCGGCAACCCTGCTGATGAATGCGCTGCTAGCCAAGCTGCACCGGGCGCTGCACGACCTGCGTCGCGACGATATCGGCATCAGCTTTCCCGCTATCGCCCACACGCCCCGCAACCTTGGCGTGCATTTGCGCGTTCACGGCAGCGAGCAGGCGCTGTCCAGTTTGCTGGCGCTCAACTGGCTGACCGGCATGCGCGACCACGTCCACCTCAGCGAAACACAAGCGGTGCCGGACACCGCCAGACACCGCACGGTCAGCCGCGTGCAAGTGGACAGCAACCCGGAACGAGCTCGCCGCCGCCTGATCAAGCGTCACGGCATCAGTGCAGAAGAAGCCAGACAGCGCATTCCCGACAGTGCCGGAAAACGTACCAACCTGCCCTTTGCCCAGTTGCGCAGCAACGGCGGCGGGCAGGCGTTTCTCCTGTTCATCCAGCACGGGCCGCTGCTCGACGTGCCGCAGCGGGGCACGTTCAGCGGGTATGGCTTGAGCAGTACGTCGACGGTGCCCTGGTTCTGACCCTTTTTTCAGGAGGTTTGAGAGCCTTCGTAAACTCAATGAGTTACGTAAGGCTCTCAAAAAAGGGTTTTGGCTGGATTTTGGGTGGTTCTTGTTTGAGGACAAGGGGTTATGGGGGAGTTGCTCTAGTTCACTGCCGTGTAGGCAGCTCAGAAATGGATATCTTCCGTGAGTCCAGCAGTGACGACGTTCACTGCCGTGTAGGCAGCTCAGAAATCGGAACGCTGAAATGGAACGGTCAGCCGCTGCGTTCACTGCCGTGTAGGCAGCTCAGAAAATTCCAAAGTTCAAGCGCAACCTGCTGCTGCGTGTTCACTGCCGTGTAGGCAGCTCAGAAACCTCGATCTGGATAGAATCGATCAATGCTTCGGTTCACTGCCGTGTAGGCAGCTCAGAAAAGGGATCATCTGTCTACCACCGCGCTAGTTACGTTCACTGCCGTGTAGGCAGCTCAGAAATTGCCGGTGTTCTCGGCGACTTCGCGGCGGGTGTTCACTGCCGTGTAGGCAGCTCAGAAAGATCGGCGTATTGGCTCCAACGCAGCCACGAGGTTCACTTCCGTGTAGGCAGCTCAGAAAAATGCTGAAAGCGGTAGCAAGGAAAGCACCAGGTTCACTGCCGTGTAGGCAGCTCAGAAATTGCCATCGATATTTAGATCGCCAGTGAGAGTGTTCACTGCCGTGTAGGCAGCTCAGAAATCAAGAACTGGATCGAGAAAATCGGCTCCGGCGTTCACTGCCGTGTAGGCAGCTCAGAAATTCGACTGCCAGGCATCAATCGCGCCGACAAGGTTCACTGCCGTGTAGGCAGCTCAGAAAAGGAGGGCATGGCCATCCTTGCCCTGGACGAGGTTCACTGCCGTGTAGGCAGCTCAGAAAGAACCATGTCTGGCAGATCGACGCCTCGATCTGTTCACTGCCGTGTAGGCAGCTCAGAAAATTGACGTTGGGGTGTGACTGCTCGCAGTAGAGTGCCCTTTCATAGCCGCCGGTGGCTTCAAGCAAGACCCGCCCCACCTCAAGCTCGTTCAGGCATGTGATCAGCCGAGTGAAGCCCTCAAGGTCATTACTGACCTGAAACTGCGGGTAATTCGCAGGAAGAAACCCCACATCCACAGTCGCTTTCGAAACATCGAGACCAACGTAGTAGGAAATCATCGCCAAGCCCTCTTACACTCAAGAAGTGAGAGCACTCTGACCTATCCCTAGCTTGTGATTTCGAGTTTGCCGCTCATCCAACTGTTCGGGCTTCTGGTCAGAGTGAGAGGTGGATGGCGACTTGGCTCCCACTCGTGCATTAAGCACCGCTGGCTTTCAGTCTGCCATCCACTGCTCTCACCCTTCTGAGTTTAAGAGGCCTTGAAGACACAAGCTGGCTCGCCAGCGATGGAGCGCGGAGCGGTCCCGGCGTTTTTGAGGTTGAACACCCGCGACCATGGGTCTGCGGGATTCGCGTTGCCAGCCTTGGTGCACGGCTGGCAAGTGCGGGGCGTCAGCCTCGAAATCGAGCCGAACTACCAATACGCTCAACCATGTCCCGTCAACCCCTACCAATTTTTCACCTGCCAACTCGACGAATGAAGGCAATGTGATATCTTTCGCCCATCCCAAAAACAACTGCTTCATCAAGACCTGGCAAGGAATAAGCCCGTGAAAGACTTCGTCATCAGCGTCAACAACATCGTCCTCTACATCTCCCTGGCCGTGATCTGGCTCGTTGCTCTCGTCACCCTGTTTACCAGCGGATTCCTGGCAGGCGTGGGTATTTTCGTGGTTGGTAGTCTGACCTGGTGCATCATTTCCGGTTTCTGGTTTGTTCAGTCGGCGACCTATGAAGAGTTGCGGAAGCTCAATTCCAAAAACAACTGATTCGCCAAGGCGTTATAGAAATAGCCAAGAAAGACGGGACAGATTTATTTCATTCGAACGAAAATAAATCTGTCCCCGCTTGCGTCTCCTTTTGCCCGTCCTCTTTTGCCACTTGAGGAAAACATGGAACACTCTACGAAACTAAGGAAAGAAAAACGGACGTTATGGCGTGAGCTTGACTACCGGTCCAACTGGGTGATTTTCGGTACCATCGCTGCCGTTCTCTTTGGGATGATTCCTGTCATAGGTTGGTTCATCGCGCTTTGCATCGTCCTCGTAATGCTCAGAAAAATCTTCGGTACCCGCGAAATACTGGTATCCGGAAACTGCCCAGCCTGCACCAAGTCTCTCAAGATCGACATTAAACAGGACGTTATTGCCTGCCCCGTATGCAGCAGTTGTATTAATGTACTGGATGACCGTTTGACTTTAGTCGACCTCCCACACCGTTCCCTACACGAAGAGCTGACAGTTAGTCGCTCGCAAAGAAAGAAATCCAAGAGACCCATTAATATCCCAGGAAGCCCAAGGACCTAGCAATGCGCAAGCTATTATTGCCGATAGTGCTTGCACTGTCTGGCTGTGGCAATAGTGCGGAGCCCGCACCCAAAACAATTTTCCGCGTCGAAACGGACAACCCCATCGTAAACGCGTTGTTGCCGGCAATACGGGCGCAACTACCAGGACTGGATAAATATGCGGCGGAACTCAAGAACATCCACGTCGACAATGAATACATGCTGACAATAGAATTCGAAGTCCCACGAGATGCCAGGATCCCGCCTGGTTATACATCGCACGGACAGAGATGCTTCATTCAAATCCGCGAAGAGCGCACAGCAGTAGAAATCCCAAAACTACCCTGCCTGCAACTTATGCTTGATCGGGTAGTAGACAGGAAGGATTCAGGCAGGTTCTGGGTCGATATAATATATAGATAAGAAGACTCGCAAGGTTACCCGGAACGCTCCTGGCAACCAGCGTAGCCCCATCCCCCCCCAAAATGGGGTACAACTGCTTTCTGCCCGCATCGGCCATCGACTTATGCTCGGCAGTTCTTGTTCGATCAAGAAATTGTGGTCGTCGAGATTCATCACTCAGCTTCTTGGCGATCACCTTTAATGCGGGGTTTCTGACCCATTCGGTTTTGATTCAATCTGCACCGATGAATGGTGTCCGCTTCATGAACATCACCGTCCTGCTCGAATTCACACGACAGACGCCGAACAATCAGCAGAAAACCGTCGCATAACGCTACGAAACTTCCCCAATATCCGACTTTCTTGTAGGCAACTTCCCAAGCATACTCCCCGGCCCCGCCAGCTTGTTGCGCTCTGTGGAATCGGTGCCTAGTCTCCTCGGGTCGTTGCCAAATCAACGACCGGATTAGCAGTCCGAATTACGTTAGAAACCCACAGCAACCTGTTATGGCGGCTGTACGTGTGGGCACCTTCGGGTGCGCCGGGTTTTCCTACGTTCCCGGTCTGCTAACCCGCGTACAGTCGCCACCCATTCGTTTAGCAGCGAATTGTGGCGACTCCACTAAAAACGGTAGGAGTTCCACCATGAAAAAAATCGTCCCCGATCCCCCGCCCATTGTCTCCATCCGCCCCGGTGTCACCCATGAAGAGGCGGTCCGCCAGGCGGCGGAGTTCGTTCACAACGCTCACAAAAAAACCTCTCTCCTGCCCCGGCAACTCATCCCCGAACATCAGACGCTCCTGAGCGCATCGATCTTGGAGATGGAGATTTGCCGCGCGTACCTGAAGATCGCGATGGCGGGCTCGACAACGTCGATGCCCATTTGAGCAAACGCCGCGAGGCTCCCGTCTCGCGGCGTGGTTTGGGGCCGCTTCGCAAGCACGCTCGCGCCTGCGGTTATCCCGTGCTCATTTCGCCCGCAAACGGAAAGTTGCCCGTTCGGGCGATGCAATGAAACCTCCCCTCCACCGCGTCACTCCATTGCGGATGTAGCCCACGGGCCGACATTCACCGAGCAAGGAGCCGCCATGATCTACCTGGGGTGTGCGGGCTGGAGTGTTGCCCGCGAGTACGCCGAGGCGTTTCCCGCCGATGGCACGCATTTGCAGCGCTACGCCGGGCGATTGAATGCGGTGGAGATCAACAGTTCGTTCTACCGCCCGCACCGTCCGGCCACCTATGCCCGCTGGGGCGCGTCGGTGCCGGACGGGTTCCGCTTCGCGGTGAAGGTGCCGCGGGAAATCACTCACACGCGGCGGCTGGTGGACTGCGATGTGGCGCTGAGCAGCTTTCTCGATCAGTGCGGCGAACTCGGCGAGCGGCTGGGTTGCCTGCTGGTGCAGCTTCCGCCTTCGCTGGTGTTTGAGCCGGTGGTGGTGGAGCGCTTTTTTGATCGGTTGCGTCAGGTGTTCGCCGGGGCGGTGGCGGTTGAGCCGCGTCATGCGAGCTGGACGGCGGCGCAGTCGCTGCTGGTGGAAATGCGCGTGGCGCAGGTGGCGGCGGACCCGCCGCGCTTTGGCGTCGACAGCGAACCTGGCGGCTGGCCGGGGCTGGTGTATTGGCGGCTGCATGGGGCGCCGCGGATGTATGTCAGTGAGTATTCGCAGGATTACCTGAAGGCGCTGGCGTCGAGGCTGGCGCAGAGCGATCAGGCGGGCGTGCCCACCTGGTGCATTTTCGATAACACGGCGGCGGGCGCGGCGTTGGGGAATGCGTTGCAGGTGCGGGAGCGGATTGAATGACCTATCGAAACACATTCAGAAACACCCAGCCCTTTGCCATCACTCAGCCGGTCTGTTTGCATGCGCCGGCCAACACAGGAGTGATGCGATGAAAACCATGGTAGTAGGCGCCAGCAAGGGCCTGGGCAAGGCGTTGATGGAAGGGCTGGGCGAGCACGGCGATACCGTGATCGGCGTGTCGCGCAGCCGCCCCGCCGTGCTGGAACCGCGCGAGGGCGTGGACGTGCGCTGGATCGAAGCCGATCTGGGCGAGCCGCTCAGCGCGGTTGAACGGATCAGCCAGCAGGCGGCTGAAACCGGGCTGGACACGCTGATCTACAACCTCGGCATCTGGGAGGACCGCGCCTTTGACGACAGCTACGACTTCCTCACCGACGACGATGACCAGTTGCAGGCCATCGTCAGTTGCAACGTCACCGCGCCGATCCTGTTGATCAAGCGTCTGTTGCCGGTGCTGCTGCGCAGCGACAAGCCGCGGATCATTTTCACCGGCTCGACCTCGGGCCTGACCCAGAGCGGTCGTCCGGAAGTGACCTTCGGCGCCAGCAAGTTTGCGTTGCGGGGCATGGTTGATGCGCTGCGTGAGGGGTATCGCGAGCAGCGCCTCGGGGTGACCTGCCTGAACCTCGGCTACCTCAACACCGCCGACCCGCTGAACACCCCGCGCGAGCAAGCCGCGCAACACGGCGGCGGCGAGCAGATCCCGGTGCATGACGTGGTGCAGGTGGTGCGGATGGCGTTGAGCCTGTCAGCCGCGAGCTTCGTCAAGGAAATCACCCTGCCGGCCATCCTCGACCCGCGTTTCTGAGTAGCGCATCTCGCGCAACTGGCGCTTGATTTCATGCACCGGCGGCGCGTAGAGAAAGCCGAACGACACGCTGTTGCGCCGCCCTTTCACCGCGTGGTGCATCAGGTGCGCCTGGTACAGCCGCCGCAGGTAGGGGTGGCGCGGCTTCGGCCTTGCCGGCCAGTGGCGGTGGACAACACCGTCGTGGATCACTACATAGAGAATGCCGAACGCAGCCACGCCCGCGCCGATCCACTGCAACGGGTCGTGGCCGGCATTACCCAGCACGATCAGGGTGATTGCCACCAGTGCGAGCACCAGCAGGTAGACGTCGTTGGTTTCCACCACGCCCAGGTGCGGCTCGTGGTGCGAACGGTGCAGAAACCAGCCCCAGCCGTGCATCACGTACTTGTGGGCCAGGAAGCCGACACCCTCCATGGCGACCAGGGTGCAGAGGAAGATGGCGAAGTGGACGATCATGAAGAGCCGACGTCGGGAAAAAAGGTGGGCGCCAGATTAGGGGAAGTGGCGGTGGGAATCCATGGTGGAGTGGTCGGACTGACGGACGTTGAAGTGCGGAGATGAACCAGCAGAGGTTGGTTCAATCACTCCGGTCGATCTGTCTCCGAACGAGGCGCCATGGGCCAGCTGTCTGGGATACGCCACTCAAAATTGCTGAAGAACTCTTTATCCAATTGAGGAATGTCGCTGGTGTCGATGTCCTCATCGCCCATGTTTTTCACGCGTTCCCAGTCAGTTTCCGAAGTGGTTGTCATGGTGCTCGTCTTCTCTCTTGGCGAATGTGCATAAACCGTAGCCGCGTCGGAGCAGCCCCGCCCGGGACAATTGGCATCGAAATATTTCCCCCGCTCCCCGCTTGACCTCCACCTAAGTCGAGGTTTGATACTCGCCCGCACTTTTCCCAAGGAGTGTTCGCCATGACTGGTGTTTTCCAGCTTTCCAACCCCGAAGGCCTGTACGACCCGAGCGCCAATGCCTATTCGCATGTGGCCGAGGTTCAGGGCAGTTCGCGGTTGTTGTTTATCGCTGGGCAAGGGGGTGAGGACCGCGACGGTGAGTTGTCGCCGTTGTTCGCCGAACAGGCGCGGCAGGCGCTGGAGAATGTGAAGACGGCGCTGGCGTCAAAGGGCGCCGGGATCGAGAACGTGTTCAAGCTGACGCTGTTGATTGTCGATCACTCGGAGGCGCGGTTGCAGGAGTGGGTCGCGGAGGCAGACCGGGCGTGGGGCGGGCATATGAAGCCGACGTGTACGCTGATTCCGGTGCCGAGGTTGGCGTTGGAGGGGATGTTGGTGGAGGTTGAGGCGGTGGCTGCGGTTTAGTCGGTTGCCTGGGGCCGCTCACGATCCTGTAGGAGCGGCCTTTAGCCGCGATGGGCCGCAGAGCGGCCCTGAATCCATCCGGCACCCTATTTCTGGCTGGCTCGGATCTCACATTCAGGGATCCTGAACGTCGAAAGAAATGCCGGTCATAGACAGCCACCTCGTGCTGGATGGTTTTGGGGCCGCTGTGCGGCCCATCGCGGCTTAAGACCGCTCCTACAGGTTCTGCGCCAAACCGCTCTACCCTCACGTCTGCGGCAATTTCTCCAACTCATCCGCCCGCTGCCGGGTCATGTCGAGTTCGCAACCCGCACCATTGAGCAGGTCGATGGTGCCGCCGGTGAGGGTGTAGTACACACCGCAGTTGGCGTCGCGGTATTTCACCCATTGGCGCTGGGCGTCGCGCAGTTTTTCTTGCTGGGGTTGTTCAAGGCTGGCCATGGCCGCTTTGTAGGCAGCGTTCAGGCGGGTGTCCTGGCGTTTGTATTCGGCGCCGCTGCAGTCATTCATGTCGGCCGTGGTGTTGGCGGTTTTCATGCACTGGCTGTAGGTGTCGGCCTGGGCCATCTGGCTGCCCATCAGCAGGGCCAGGGCGGCAAGGTGGATTCTCGGGTTCATCGGCAAACTCCATGTCGTGGTGAACGGGCTGGCTATCTTACGCGGTGTCGGGCTCCAGCAGGCACGCTTGCATCACGCGGCCCCGAAGCCAGCGGTGCGCGGCGTCGCCTTCGCGGCGTTCGTGCCAGGCCTGCTGGAAGTTGAAGGCGCGAATCGGCAGCGGCGGTTCGAAGCAACGCAGCCCGCTCAGTGACAGGCGCCCCGCCAGGCTGCGGCGGGCGACGGTGAGCAGCAGGTCGGTGCCGGCGATGACTTCGGTGGCGGCGGTCCAGTGGGGCAAGGCCAGGGCGACGCGGCGCTGTTCGCCAAGGGCGGCCAAGGCCAGATCGATTTCGTTGTCGGCTCCGGGCCGCACCGCCACCAGCACATGCGGGCGCGCCAGCCATTGCGGCAAGGTCAGCCCGCCACGGGCCAGGAGGCTGTCGCGGTCGGCCAGGCAGGCGAAGCGCTCCTCGAACAGGGTTTCGGCCCGCAATGGCGCGGCCAGCGTGGGGAATACCCCCAACGCCAGGTCGATCTCGCCGTCGAACAGTTGACTGAGCATCGCCTCGCGGCTGCCTTGGGTCACCACCAGATCGACTTCCGGCGCGTCCTCGCGCAGGCCACGCATCAGCTGCGGCAACGCCACCCGCGCGCCGTAATCCGACATCGCCAGACGAAAGCTGCGCCGCGCCCGCGTCGGATCGAAGCCGGGACTGCTGAGGAGGCCGTCGAGTTGTTGCAGCGCGTCTTGCAGCGGCTGGGTTAACTCCAGCGCGCGGGCGGTGGGTTGCAGGCGGCCGCCCCGGCGCACCAGCAGCGGGTCGGCGAAAATCTCCCGCAACTGCGCCAGCGCATGGCTCACCGCCGGCTGGCTGCGGTGCAGGCGCAAGGCGGCGCGGGAGACGTGCTGTTCGGCCAGCAAGGCGTGCAGGGTCAGCAGCAGGTTGAGGTCGATACGGCGCAGATCATCCATCAGGCGAATAGCCCCTGTGCGGAATTCGAATTTCCATCCAGTGAATGGATAACCAAGACTGCCTTATGCCTACCGCGTGAATCAAGGAGTCCGCCATGAACCCGAGTTTTTCTCCCGCCGTCGTTCTGTTGCCGTTGATCGCTCTGCTCGCAGGTGCCGCCGTGCCGTTTCAGGCCGGCAGTAATGCCGCGCTGGGCCGCCTGTTGGGGCATCCGTTGTGGGCGACGCTGGTGTCGTTGTCGGTGAGTGTGCTGATGGTGCTGCCGGCGTTGTGGCTGATGCGCGCCCCCGCGCCGCAAGTCGCCGCGCTGGCACAGGCACCATGGTGGGCGTGGTTCGGCGGCGTGGCCGGGATGGCCTATATCACCGCGGCGCTGATCCTGACGCCACGCCTGGGCGCGGCGGGGTTCATCGTGTGCGTGGTGGCCGGCCAGGTGCTGTCGTCGCTGGCGATCGATCAGTGGGGGTTGATGGGGCTGCCGGAGCGGCCGGTGAACCTGCTGCGCTTGCTCGGGGTGGGGTTGATCGTGGCGGGAATGTTGGTGGTGCAGTGGGGGACGGCGTCGAGCCGGTAGGCCCGAGCGCCGGGTTTTGTGGTGATGCTGCCGGCCTCATCGCCGGCAAGACCGGCTCCCACAGTGTGGACATGCGCCGTACGTGTGGAAGCTGGCTCGCCAGCGATTGAGGCCGCCTGGGTCAGAAGCCCATGCTGAAGCTCACGGTCACCGCATGGTCCCGGTTATCACTGGACAATTGCCCCGAATAACCAACACCCAGCTTGCCCGCCGCGCCAACACTCACATCCAGCCCCGCCTCGACCACCGCCGCATCCTTGGCGATCGGTACGCCTTGGCTGCTGAACGCGGCGCCGCCGTCGACGAAGCGCAGGTCGGCGTCCGGCGTGGTGTCGCCGAAGGCATGCCGCCAGCCGAGGCTGCCGCGCGGGGTCAGGGTGGTGCCGTTACCCAAGGTGAATTGCTTGCCAGCGCGCAGGCCGACGGTGGTGAAA
>NZ_JANLOA010000088.1:0-11696 GCF_025466035.1 Pseudomonas sp. 20P_3.2_Bac5
AGCCCGTGTTTTTGTAAGGGGGGTTGCTGTGGGGGATCGCGCTTGATCCGCAACTGATCGCTCGGCGAATCAAGCAGCGCCTGCAGCCGTGCGCTGACCACCTGATCGACCTGTTCGATCAGAATGTCAGCGCCCTTGATCGGCGCCAGCGGCGTGCTGCCCAGTTGCTCCAGGCCTCGGCGCATCAGCGGCTCGGCCATTTGCAGCAGGTAGATTTCATCGAGGTCGAAGCCCAGTTGATGGGCCTTGAACTCCCGCGCCAGCAAGTCCAGCGCGGTGGCCAGTTCGGCAATCGGGGTCACCCCGGCCATCGCTGCGCTGCCCTTCAGGGTGTGCAAAGCGCGCTGCAGATCGTCGCTGACCGGCGCCGGCAGGTGCAATTCGGCGCCTTCAAGAAACGCGTCGAGGCTGGCCAGGTGGGCCTGCGCCTCGTTGCGGAAAATCTCCAGCAGTTGCGGGTCGAGGGCGTCCGACTTCTCGCCGCCCGTCACCGGGTCATTCATCGCCAACGCATGAAGATGGCCGGCCAGGTGCTCGACCCGCGCGTGAGCGTGTTCCTCGCCGCTGCCGAACTCGGCCACCAGCGGCGGCATCAAGGTGAGCACCTGTTCGATCGCCTTGAGCACCTCGTCACTGCTGCCGACGCGGCCTTCGAGCATGCGGTTGAGCAGGTGCTCGGTGCCCCAGGCCAGCTCCGCCAGGACCTGCGCGCGCACCATGCGCCCGCTGCCCTTGAGCGTGTGGAAGCCGCGGCGCAGTTCCACCAGCGCTTCGCGGGGATGGCCCTCGCCGCGCCATTGCTGCCAATGCTCGTCCAGTTGTTGCAGCACTTCCTCGGCTTCTTCGAGGAAGACTTCGCGCAGTTCGTCATCCACCGGCAACGGTGCGGCAACCACCGCGAGGGGTTCCGCCACCGGCGCCGTCGGCGCCGCGAAGCCCAGCGCAGCCAGGGCGTTGCCGGCGCGCTCCAGCAGCGGATCGACCTCGGCTTGCAGGTCGATGCTCATGGCTTGCAGGTAGCATTCGAGGCTGGCGATCACATCGGCCAGATGGTCCAGTTCCACACTGCCGGGCAACGATTCGGCCTGCAGCACGTGGGCCTGGAGGTAGTCGGTGCAGCGCTGCACCAGCGCAGCGGGTCGCGGCAGCATCAGCATCGCCAGGGCGCCACGAATCTGCACCAGCAGGTCGGGAAGCGGCTGCAGGCGCTGGCGCTCCCAACCGGCTTCAAGGCAATCGGCAATCAGATCGCGGGCCTGCAACAGCACGCCGTGTGCTTCATCCAGCACCAGTTGGCGGATTTCCGTGAGGTCGGTGCCGGGCGGCGGCGTCTGATTCAAGGATTCGAGGGAGCCGACCATGCCGCCCAACGTCGCTTCGGCGTACTGCAGCGCGCCGGCCACGTCCATCAGCAGCGCGTCTTCCAGCGCCCGTTGGCCCTGAACCACGCCTTGCAAAACGGCAACCTGATCGAGAATCACCCGGCGCGGCTGGCCGAAGCCCAGCACCGCCAAGGTGTCGGCCATCTGCCGCAGCGGCGCGAGCAGGGCGTCGAGTTCCGAAAGCTGCTCGCGGTCGCCGCGAACGAACTGGTCAAGGCGCTCCTTGATGCGGATCAGGTCTTCGCGCACCGCCGCCACCACCGAACGCAGCGCATCGCGGTCGGGCATCGTCGGCAACTGGCCTTGCAGGGCATCGAGCGACAGTTCCAGGCTGTCGCCGGCCGCCGGCGCGGGGATCACGCCCAGGGCGCCCTCGCCAACGGCCTCGGCACCCCGGGCCGCGCGCAACTGATTGAGCAGCGGTAGCGCCAGCAGCGGCAAATCGCGGCGGGCGCCGCGCAGGCGGTCCAGGTACAACGGCAACTGGCTCAGAGCCCGAAACAGCATGCCCTGCGCTTCACCACGGGCGGGCACGCGGCCCTCGCCCAAGGCTCTGGCGAGCAGTTCCATTTCTTCGGCGAGCAGCGCCGCGCCCTTGAGCTCGAGCATCACCAGGCAGCCGTGCACCTGGTGCAGGCTGTCGATGAAGCCGCTCAGTTCCTGCGCTTCACCCGAATTGCCGGCGAAATGGTCCAGCGCCTGCCGCGCCTGCCCGAGGCTCTCGTCAATCGCCCCCTTGGTCCACGCCAGGGCGACGAAATCTTGCCGGTCAGCCATACCCACTCCAGTAGCCATTAATGCCCACGCGCCGGATCAGCGCGACTCCGGTGCCGGTGGCAGGGTGAAGCCCGAAACCGAGCGACGCATTTCACTGGCCATCCGCGCCAGGTTGCCGATGCTTTCGGCGGTGGCGGTCGAGCCGGACGAGGTCTGCGAGGTGATCTGCTGGATGATCGCCATGGTGTGGGAGATCTGTCCGGCCGAGGAGGTCTGCAACTGCGCCGCGTCGGAAATGCTGTGGATCAGCTCGGCGAGGGTCTGCGACACGCCTTCGATCTCGGCCAGGGCCACGCCGGCATCCTGTGCCAGGCGCGCGCCGCGCACCACCTCGGCGGTAGTCTGCTCCATGGAGATGACCGCTTCGTTGGTATCGACCTGGATCGCCCGCACCAGCGCCTCGATCTGTCGGGTCGCCGACGATGACCGCTCGGCCAGCCGCTGCACTTCGTCGGCCACCACGGCAAACCCGCGCCCGGCCTCACCGGCCATGGACGCCTGGATCGCCGCGTTGAGGGCGAGGATGTTGGTCTGGTCGGCAATGTCGTCGATCAGGTTGACGATGTCGCCGATTTCCTGGGAAGACTCGCCAAGACGCTTGATCCGCTTGGCGGTGTCCTGGATCTGCTCGCGAATGTTGTCCATGCCGTGGATGGTGTTGTGCACCACCTCGTTGCCCTTGTTGGCAATGGCAACCGAGCGCTCGGCCACCTTGGCCGACTCGTAGGCATGCCCGGACACCCGGTCGATGGATTCGGCCATGTCGCCCACCGCCATCGACGCATCGGCGATCTGCTGCGCCTGGTGTTCGGAGGCCTTGGCGAGCTGGTGCGCGGTGGTCTGGGTGTCCTCCACGGCGCTGGCGACTTCCTCGGCGCTGAGGTTGATGGTCGCCACCAGGTCGCGAAGCTGGTCGATGGAATAGTTGATCGAGTCGGCAATGGCGCCGGTGAAGTCCTCGGTGACAGAGGCGGTGACGGTCAGGTCGCCATCGGCGAGGTCTTCGATTTCGTCCAGCAGGCGCATGATCGCCTGCTGGTTGCGTTCGTTCTTCTCGGCGGTTTCGGTCAACTGGCGGTTGGTCTCGCGGACCATCACCGAGCCGATCAGGATGATCGAGGCCAGCGCCAGCAAGCCCAGCACGTAGCCGCCAACGGTATCCAGGGTGCGCCCGCCAGCGAGGTTTTCGAAACCGCTGGCCAGGCGCGAAGCTTCGTCCAGCAGGGTCTGCGAGAGGCTGAAGATGTTGCCGGCAGCTTCCCGCACGCGGAACAGCTCCGGCGAGGTTTCGAGGATTTCGTCCACCGAGCCCGCGACAAACTGGAACAGCTCGGCGATTTCACCGAGGCGGGCGCGGGCGTCGGGGTCTTCGACACGGGTGATCTGGATGGTCGAGTTGCCGCCGAGCATGCCTTCCAGCACCTGGCCGAAGCGGTTGGCGTCGCGGCCAAAGGCATCGGCGGCCTGCACCGAGGTTTCGTCGCCGGCCAGTACGGTGTTGACCGAACCCAGGATGCGCTCGGCCAGCAGCGCCTGACGCTGGGCCACCGCCACCTGATTGGCCGGCGCGCCACTCTGCAAGAGGATTTCCACGACCTTCTCGTACTCGACCTGCAACTGCGGCACGGTTTCGGCCAGGGTCGCGGCGACCTGATGCAGGGAAAGCACGGTCTGCTCGCTGGCGAGGATGGTGTCGGTGTATTTGCGCAGGTTTTCCCAGTCGCGCTGCACCGCGTCCATCTCGGCACGCACCGCCGGCGGCGCCGACGGCAGGCCGGTGCTCGAATCGCCCTTCTTCAGGTAGCCCCAGCGCTGTTCGAAGTCATTGCGCGCCTCGCTCAGCAGGCGGAAGGCCACGGTCTTGCCGGCCGCAGCCTCGGTGGCGTTCTTGGCGATGCGCTGGGACAGCACCCGCAGTTCGCCGGCGTGACCGATGTACTGCTTGTCGTGGTTGGCCTGGGTGTTGAGGTAGGCGAAGTTGGCGAACAGCAGGATGATCGACAGGATCAGCACGACGAACAGTGCGGCGATCTGTGCGCTGCTGCGAGAGCCTTTGACTGCGCTGGCGGGTCTGAATTGGGTCACGGGTCTGGCGTTCCTTTACAGCGCGACATCGAGAAAACCGGGCGCCTGGGCCAGGGCGAACGGGCTGAAAATCCCCCAGCAGTGCTCACGCTGGAAATGCCCCTGGACGAACGGCGCGGCGCCGGTCAGCAGCGGCGAAGGTGGCGACAGCTCCAGGCTGTTGAGGGCGAAATGCTGCAGGCCGAGCACTTCGTCGACCAGCAGGCCAGTGAACAGCTCTTCATGGTCCAGCACCAGCACCCGGCGCTGCTTGCGCGTCACCGCGGGCTCCAGGCCAAGAAAACCGCAGAGGTCAGTCACCGGCAGCAAGCGTCCGCGCAGGTTGGTCACCCCGGCAACCCACGGTTTGACCCCGGGGATGCGGCTCAGGCGGGGCGCCTGCAGCACTTCGGCGACTTCCCCCATCGGCGCGACGAAGCAATGCCCGCCGAGACGAAAACCGATGCCACTCCAGGATTGCAGGCGGGTTTCCTGCAACGGCAGGTCGGCAGCCAGTAGGCGGCAGCGCCGGTCGATGTCCAGCAGCAGCTCGAACGCCGTCAGCGATTCGCCCATGGCCCCGCGGCTCAACCCTTGAGAACGCCGTCGAGCACCTTGATCAGGGCATCTTCATCCACCGGCTTGACCAGATAATCACTGGCGCCCTGGCGCTTGCCCCAGACCTTGTCGGTTTCCTGGTCCTTGGTGGTGACGATGATGATGGGAATGTGTGAGGTTTCCGGGTTCTTGCTCAGTTGCCGGGTGGCCTGAAAACCGTTCACGCCGGGCATGACGATGTCCATCAGCACCGCGTCGGGCTTTTCCTGCACCGCCAGGGCAACGCCATTGGCGCCATTTTCCGCCTTGAGCACCGTGTGCCCGTTTTTTTCGAGCATTTCGGTGAGTTTGTACATTTCAGTCGGCGAGTCATCGACGATCAGAATTCGGGCCATGCTGTTCCCCATGAAAGGAAAAGACGCCAGCGGCCTTGGCCGTGGCGTCAGGGTGCGTGTTGTTCTTCTGCGGCGAAACCGGGCACGTGGGCGCGGATCGCTTCCAGCAGTTCTTCCTTGCTGAACGGTTTGGTCAGGAACTGATCCGAGCCGACGATCCGGCCCCGGGCCTTGTCGAACAGGCCGTCGCGGGACGACAGCATGATCACCGGAATATCCTTGAACGCGCTGTTGTGCTTGACCAGCGCGCAGGTCTGGTAGCCGTCCAGGCGCGGCATCAGCACATCGACGAAGATGATGCCGGGACGGTGGTCGACGATCTTGGCTAGGGCATCGAAACCGTCGATTGCCGTGATGACCTCACACCCTGCTTCACTGAGCAGCATTTCCGCGGTGCGACGAATCGTCTTGGAGTCGTCGATCACCATCACCTTCAATGCCGTGTCGGGCTGAACCATATTCGCTCTACCGTTACCTGATAAGTAGCGCCATGCCGGCCACCTGCCACGCATTTTTAGCACACTCATGGGGTGCATTCCATCGAGCCGGGGCAGGGCCCGGCCTGGCCGCGTTTTTCCCTTGACCGCCAGCCTTGCGAGCGCCACCCTGACGCCACTTTTCATTCGAGCTACCGCGGCCCCGCGCCGCCGAGAGGAAATTCCCCGATGAGCGTTCGCCTCGGCATTGTCATGGACCCCATCGCGTCCATCTCCTACAAGAAGGACAGCTCGCTGGCCATGCTGCTGGCAGCCCAGGAGCGCGGCTGGAGCCTGTTCTATATGGAACAGCAGGATCTCTACCAGAACCAGGGCGTGGCCCGCGGCCGCATGCGCCCGCTGAAGGTGTTCGCCGACCCGACCCGCTGGTTCGAACTGGACGCCGAGCAAGACGCCCCGCTGAGCGACCTCGACGTGATCCTGATGCGCAAGGATCCGCCGTTCGACATGGAGTTCGTCTACAGCACCTACCTGCTGGAGCAGGCCGAAGCCGCCGGCGTGCTGGTGGTCAACCGTCCGCAGAGCCTGCGCGACTGCAACGAAAAGCTGTTCGCCACGCTGTTCCCGCACTGCACGCCGCCCACCGTGGTCAGCCGCCGCCCGGACATCCTGCGCGAATTCGCGGCCCTGCATGGCGACGTCATCCTCAAGCCGCTGGACGGCATGGGCGGTGCCTCGATCTTCCGCCACCGCGCCGGCGACCCGAACCTCTCGGTGATTCTCGAAACCCTGACCCTGCACGGCACCCAGCAGATCATGGGCCAGGCTTACCTGCCGGCGATCAAGGACGGCGACAAACGCATCCTGATGATCGACGGCGAGCCGGTGCCGTACTGCCTGGCGCGCATCCCGGCCAGCGGCGAAACCCGCGGCAACCTGGCCGCCGGCGGCCGCGGCGAAGCCCGCGAGCTGACTGAACGCGACCGCTGGATCGCTGCCCAGGTCGGCCCGACCTTGCGTGAGAAGGGCCTGCTGTTCGTCGGCCTCGATGTGATCGGCGAGCACCTCACTGAAATCAACGTCACCAGCCCGACCTGCATTCGCGAAATCGACAACGCCTACGGCACCAAGATCGGCGCGCAACTGATGGACGCCATCGATCGCAAGCTCAAGGCACGCTGACCGACGACAAGGGGAAACCGTACGGAGTGGGTTATCATGCCGGTCTTTCACGACCTGGGCACCCTGCTCCGCCGGTTCATCCCGGCTGCTGGACTATCGATGACGCTTCCCGCCGAACTCCCCGCCGACTTTGCCCCGCCCCGCGTTCGCGCGGCGGACCGCCTGGGTTTTACCCTGTTCGTGGCCGCCCTGCTGCACCTGGCGCTGATCCTCGGGGTGAGTTTCACCTTCGCCAAGCCCGAAGAAATCCGCCGGACCATGGAAATCACCCTGGCGACCTTCAAGAGCGAAGTGGCGCCGAAAAAAGCTGATTTCCTCGCCCAGGAAAACCAGCAGGGCGCCGGCACGCTGGACAAGGCCGAGGTGCCGAAGACCACCGAGGTGGCGCCGTTCCAGGACAGCAAGGTGAACAAGGTCACCCCGCCGCCGGTATCGCGCCAGGAAGATGTCCCGCCGCCGCCGGCCAAGGCCGTGGTCACCACCGTCGCGCCGAAGCCGCAGAAAGTCCAGAACACCCCCAAGGAAGCCAAGCCCCAGCAGGCGCCCAAGGCCACCACCCCGGACTTCGACAGCTCGCAGCTATCCGACCAGATCGCCAGCCTCGAAGCTGAACTGGCCAATGAACAACAGCTCTATGCCAAGCGCCCGCGTATCCACCGCATCAGCGCCGCCTCGACCATGCGCGACAAGGGCGCCTGGTACAAGGACGAGTGGCGCAAGAAGGTCGAGCGCATCGGCAACCTGAATTACCCCGACGAAGCCCGCCGCCAGCAGATCTACGGCAGCCTGCGGCTGATGGTGTCGATCAACCGCGACGGCTCGCTCTACGAGGTGCTGGTGCTGGAGTCGTCCGGCCAGCCGCTGCTGGACCAGGCAGCGCAGCGTATCGTCCGTCTGGCGGCACCTTTTGCGCCGTTCACCGGCGACCTGAACGACATCGACCGGCTGGAAATCATCCGCACCTGGCGCTTCGCCCGTGGCGACCGCCTGTCGAGCAATTAAGGCCGTGGCGCGGCTTGTCAGTCCGGCGCCTCGCCGCCACACTACATAGCTATGAAAAACCTCAGCCCGACTTACCTCAAGCACCAGTTCCTGATCGCCATGCCGCACATGGCGGACCCGAATTTCGCGCAGACCCTGACCTACATCGTCGAGCACAATGCCAACGGTGCCATGGGCCTGGTGATCAACCGTCCGCAGGAGCTGACCCTGGCCGATATCCTCGAGCAGTTGCAGCCGGAGGTCGAGCCATCGCCCGCCAGCGCGAACGTGCCGATCTACATCGGCGGCCCGGTCCAGACCGACCGCGGTTTCGTACTGCACACCAGTGAGAAGTCCTACCAGGCCACCATCGAACTCGATGGCCTGTCGCTGTCCACCTCGCAAGACGTGCTGTTTGCCATCGCCGACGGCAGCGGCCCGCGCCAGAGCCTGATCACCCTCGGCTACGCCGGCTGGGAAGCCGGGCAACTGGAAGCGGAACTGGCCGACAACGCCTGGCTGAATTGCCCGTTCGATCCCGAAATCCTCTTTGGCATCGCCTGCGAGCTGCGCCTCGACGCCGCCGCCGCGCAGCTCGGCATCAACCTGCACCTGCTCACCAGCCAGGCGGGGCACGCCTGATGGCCGAACTTCGTCTGCTGCTGGGTTTCGACTACGGCAGCAAGCAGATCGGCGTCGCCGTCGGCCAGATGATCACCGGCCAGGCCCGCGAGCTGTGCACGCTGAAGGCGCAGAACGGCGTGCCGGACTGGAGCCAGATCGAAAAACTGATCAAGGAATGGCAACCCGACGCCCTGGTGGTCGGCCTGCCGCTGAACATGGACGGCACGCCCAGCGAAATGAGCGCGCGCGCCGAAAAGTTCGCCCGCCGCCTGAACGGCCGCTTCAACCTGCCGGTACACACCCACGACGAACGCCTGACCACCTTCGAGGCCAAGGGCGAGCGCATGGCTCGTGGTGGCCAGCGCGGCAGTTATCGCGACAACCCGGTCGATGCCATCGCCGCCGCCTTGCTGCTGCAAGGCTGGCTGGAGGCCAATCCCGCGCAGTCGTAACGTATCAAGCCGGGCCAGCCCTCTGCCCCGGCCATTTGAGGAGCAAGCATGAGCCTACCCAATCCCGCCGAACTGATCCGGCAGATGGCCGTTGACCTTCGCGCCCATCTGAGCCGCCGCAACATCGCCGAACCTCGCTACATCGGTATCCGTACCGGTGGCGTCTGGGTAGCCAAGGCGCTGCTGGACGAGCTGGGCAGCGACGCCGCCCTCGGCACCCTCGATGTTTCGTTCTACCGCGACGATTTCAGCCAGAACGGCCTGCACCCGCAGGTGCGCCCGTCCGAGCTGCCGTTCGAGATCGAAGGCCAGCACCTGGTGCTGGTGGACGACGTGCTGATGAGCGGCCGGACCATCCGCGCCGCCCTCAACGAACTGTTCGACTATGGCCGCCCGGCCAGCGTGACCCTGGTCTGCCTGCTCGACCTGGACGCCGGCGAACTGCCGATCAGGCCGAACGTGGTCGGCGCCACCCTGTCGCTGGCCGCCCATGAACGGGTAAAATTGCTCGGCCCCGCGCCGCTCGTCCTCGAGCGCCAGGACCTCGCCTCCGCTTCCGCCCTTTAAGAGTCCCCCGCGATGACGCCACTCGACGCCAAGCGCCCGCTGCAGCTCAATGACCAGGGCCAGCTACGCCACTTCCTCTCGCTCGACGGCCTGCCCCGCGAGCTGCTCACCGAAATCCTCGACACCGCCGACTCGTTCCTCGAAGTCGGCGCCCGGGCGGTGAAAAAAGTCCCGTTGCTGCGCGGCAAGACCGTCTGCAACGTGTTCTTCGAGAACTCCACCCGCACCCGCACCACCTTCGAACTGGCCGCCCAGCGGTTGTCGGCGGACGTGATCACCCTGAACGTGTCGACCTCCTCGACCAGCAAGGGCGAAACCCTGTTCGACACCCTGCGCAACCTCGAAGCGATGGCCGCCGACATGTTCGTGGTCCGCCACGGCGACTCCGGCGCGGCGCACTTCATCGCCGAGCACGTCTGCCCGGAAGTGGCGATCATCAACGGCGGTGACGGCCGCCACGCCCACCCGACCCAGGGCATGCTCGACATGCTGACCATTCGTCGGCACAAGGGCGGCTTCGAAAACCTCTCGGTGGCCATCGTCGGCGACATCCTGCACTCGCGGGTCGCGCGCTCGAACATGCTCGCGCTGAAGACCCTCGGTTGCCCGGACATCCGCGTGATCGGCCCGAAAACCCTGCTGCCGATCGGTATCGAGCAGTACGGCGTGAAGGTCTACACCAACCTCGAAGAAGGCCTGAAGGACGTCGACGTGGTGATCATGCTGCGCCTGCAGCGTGAGCGCATGGCCGGCGGCCTGCTGCCCAGCGAAGGCGAGTTCTACCGCCTGTTCGGCCTGACCACCGCGCGCCTGGCCGGCGCCAAGCCGGATGCCATCGTCATGCACCCGGGCCCGATCAACCGCGGCGTGGAAATCGAGTCGGCGGTGGCCGACGGCGCCCACTCGGTGATCCTCAACCAGGTTACCTACGGCATCGCCGTCCGCATGGCGGTGCTGTCCATGGCCATGAGCGGGCAGAACGCCCAACGTCAATTCGAGCAGGAGAACGCCCAGTGACCCTCAGTATCCTCGGCGCCCGGGTCATCGACCCCAACAGCGGCCTGGACCAGGTCACCGACCTGCACATCGATGGCGGCAAGGTCGTTGCCATCGGTGCCGCCCCCGCCGGCTTCAGCGCTGCCCGCAGCCTCGACGCCAAGGGCCTGGTCGCCGCGCCTGGCCTGGTCGACCTCAGCGTCTCGCTGCGCGAGCCCGGCTACAGCCGCAAGGGCACCATCGCCAGCGAAACCCGCGCCGCTGCTGCCGGTGGCGTCACCAGCCTATGCTGCCCGCCGCGAACCAAACCGGTGCTGGACACCTCGGCGGTCGCCGAACTGATCCTCGACCGCGCCCGCGAAGCCGGCCACGCCAAGGTGTTCCCGATCGGCGCCCTGAGCAAAGGCCTGGAAGGCGAGCAACTGGCCGAACTGGTGGCCCTGCGCGACACCGGTTGCGTGGCCTTCGGCAATGGCCTGGAAAGTTTCCGCAACACCCGCACCCTGTGCCGGGCGCTGGAATACGCGGCCACCTTCGACCTGACCGTGATCTTCCACTCCCAGGACCGCGACCTGGCCCACGGCGGCCTGGCGCACGAAGGCGCGATGGCCAGCTTCCTCGGCCTGCCGGGCATCCCGGAAACCGCCGAGACCGTGGCCCTCGCCCGCGACCTGCTGCTGGTGGAACAAACCGGCGTGCGCGCGCACTTCAGCCAACTGACCAGCGCCCGCGGCGCCCAACTGATCGCCCAGGCCCAGGCCCGCGGTCTGCCGGTCACGGCCGACGTCGCCCTGTACCAACTGATTCTCACCGATGAAGCGCTGGTGGACTTCTCCAGCCTGTACCACGTGCAACCGCCGCTGCGCACCCGCGCCGACCGCGACGGCCTGCGCGAAGCGGTGAAGTCCGGGGTGATCCAGGCGATTTCCAGCCATCACCAGCCCCATGAGCGCGACGCCAAGCTGGCGCCGTTCGGCGCTACCGAGCCGGGTATCAGCAGCGTCGAACTGCTGCTGCCGCTGGCCATGACCCTGGTGGAAGACGGCCTGCTCGACCTGCCGACCTTGCTCCAGCGTCTGTCCGCTGGTCCTGCCGCGGCGCTGCGCCTGCCGGCGGGCGAACTGCGCGTCGGCGCGGCTGCGGACCTGGTGCTGTTCGACCCGCAAGCCTCCACCGTGGCGGGCGAGCAATGGCGCTCCAAAGGCGACAACTGCCCGTTCATCGGCCACTGCCTGCCGGGCGCGGTGCGCTTCACCGTGGTGGATGGGCATATCAGCCACG
>NZ_JANLOA010000022.1:0-10993 GCF_025466035.1 Pseudomonas sp. 20P_3.2_Bac5
TAAGCGGTGCTCGATCTCAAGGACGCTGAAAACTCACTCTCCTCCAACAAACGGCAACGGCAACCGCGCCGCCCGAACCCCGGCAAGCTGCCGATCAAAATCCGGCAACAGATAATCAAAACAGAAACCCGCACTTTCCAGCTTTTCCCGACGCAACGGATCATCCTCCGCCAACCCCGCCACACAGCGGGCACTGCGCGCCCAGGCGAACGCCAGCAGGCTGGTGGCGCAGAGCTGGAGGAAATCACCGGCAGCGCGATACGGGTATTCACTGTCTTCCGCACTGAACCCGCGAACCTCAGGCAGCAAGGCTTCAAGCCGCTCGCACACCTCACCCAACGCATCAGCAAACACCACGCTGGACGCCCGCCCCGCCGCAACCTCGGCGCGCAACTCACCCAACAGCACGCCAAACGCTTCCCCCCCATCCCCCAGCACTTTGCGCAGCAGCAGGTCGTTGGCCTGAATCTCGTTGCTGCCCTCGTAGATCATCGCAATGCGGCTATCGCGCAAGGTCTGCTCAATGGGGAATTCACCCGTGTAGCCATAACCGCCAAACACCTGCAGCGCCTTGCTCGCGAGGCTGAAACCCTGTTCGGTAAAACTGGCTTTGACGATCGGCGTGAGCAACGCCGCCAGTTGCCCGGCCTTGGCGCGCTGCGCCGGGTCGGCGGATTCGCTGGCGATATCCAGCCAGTGCGCCGCCCAGTAACCAAGGGCACGCATGCCTTCGCTGCGCACCCGCAGCTCCAGCAGGACGCGGCGCATCGCCGGGTGCAGGTGGATGGGGTCCGCCGCTGCGGCCGGCACCTGTTCGGGACGCCGCGGCGCCCGCATCTGCCGGCGTTCCAGGGCATAGTCGCGGGCGCTCTGCCAGGCCGCTTCGGCATGCCCGAGGCCTTGCAGGCCGACATGCAACCTGGCCGAATTCATCATCACGAACATCGCCGCCAGCCCGCCGTGGGCCTCGCCCACCAGCCAGCCCTTGGCCTGATCGAAACGCAACGCGCAGGTGGCGCTGCCGCGAATGCCCAGTTTGTGTTCAAGGCCGTCGCAATAAACGCTGTTGCGCTGGCCGTCGTCGAGCCATTTAGGCACCAGCAGCAAGGACAGCCCGCGACTGCCCTGCGGCGCATCCGGCAGGCGCGCCAGCACCAGATGCAGGATGTCGTGGGTCAGGTCGTGTTCGCCGCCGGAGATGAATAGCTTGTTGCCGCTGACGCTGTAGCTGCCATCGGCCAAGGGTTCGGCGCGGCTGCGCAGCAGGCCGATATCGCTGCCGGCCTGGGGCTCGGTCAGGCACATGGTCGGCAGCGTTTCGCCGCTGATGATGCCCGGCAGGTAGCGCTGCTGAAGCGCCGCAGAGGCGTGGGTCTTGAGGCACAGGTAAGCGCCATGGGCGATGCCGGTGTACATGGCCCAGGCGTGGTTGCTGGCGTAGAGCATTTCCTGCAAGGCCGCGTCGAGCACCTGCGGCAGGCCCTGCCCGTCCAACTGCGGATCGCAGGCCAGCGCCGGCCAGCCGCCGTCGACGTAGGCGCGATACGCAGCGGCGAAGCCCTCGGGCGTGTGCACTTCACCGTCGCTGAAGCGGCAGCCCTGGCGATCACCCGGCCCGTTCAACGGCGCCAGCACTTCGCCGGTAAAACGCGCGGCTTCTTCCAGCACCTGCATCGCCAGTTCCAGATCGACCTCGGCGTAGGCCGGCAGCGCCTGCCAGTCTTGCTCGACCCGCAGCCAGTGTTGCAGCACGAATTGCATATCGCCCAACGGCGCCTTGTAGGCCATGCGTGACCTCATCCTGTGAAGTGCGGGTTTTCGATCAGCAGCGCCATGCCCTGCCCGCCGCCGATACAGGCGGCAGCGATGCCATAGCGCAGGTTGTCGCGGCGCAGTTGCCGGGCCAGGGTCTGCACCAGGCGCAGGCCGGTGGCTGCCAACGGATGGCCGAGGGCGATGGAGCCGCCGTGCACGTTCAGCCGCTGCGGATCCAGCTCCAGCGCCTGAACAACGGCCAGCACCTGGGCGGCCTGGGCCTCGTTGATTTCGAAGCGGTCGATCTGCTCCAGGCGCAAACCGCTGCGCTCCAGCAGCAGGCGAATCGCCGGCGCCGGGCCGATGCCCATGGTGCCCGGCGCAACCCCCACCGCCGTGACCATCAGCAAACGCGCCAGCGGCGGCGTGGAACAAGCCGAATAACGGCAGACCAACGCCGCCGCCGCGCCATCCACCACCGCGCAACTGTTGCCGGCGGTCTGCACGCCACCGCTGTGTACTGCGCGAAGGCGAGCCAGGGCGGCGCTGTCGGTGGGCCGTGGATGGCTGTCGCGATCCACCACGCTGACACCGCGAGGCAGCTCGATGCTGCGCGGCAGGCACTCTTCGGCTTCGAAGGTTTCGCTGCGGACGCTGACGATTTCCTCGTCGAACCAGCCCGCCGCCTGGGCTTCCAGAGCGCGCTGGTGGCTGCGCAGGGCCCAGGCATCCACCGCGTCGCGGCTCAGGCCGTACTCGCGGGCGAGGTTTTCCGCGGTGCCGATCATGTCCACCCCGGCCGCCGGGTCGTACAGCGCTTCCCAGAGAAAATCCTTGAAGCCCACGGGCGCGCCGAGACGGAAACCGCCGCGGTGTTCGTAGGCGGCAATCGGGTTGCGCGACATGGATTCGGCGCCCACGCACAGCACCTGCTCCACGCCGCTGTGCAGTTGTTCGCCAGCCTGGCGCAGCAGCTCCAGGCCGGTGCCGCAGATGCGTTGCACGGCCAGCGCCGGTACGCTTTGCGGCACGCCGCTGTACAGGCCGATATGCCGCGGCAGCATGTAGGCGTCGAAACTGGCCTGGGCCATGCTGCCGCCGAGCACGCTGTCCACCGTGGCCGGATCGACCCCGGCACGGGCCAGCACCTCACGCCCGGCCTTGATCCCCAGGTCGATGGGCGACACCTGCGCCAGCGCGCCGCCAAGATCGGTCCACGGCGTGCGCACGATCTCGACAATCGCCGCGTCCTCGAAGCGGCTGCACAACCCGCCGCCGCTCATGGCCGCACCTGGGCGCGGAGCATGCTCGCGTCCTCGCCGCGGTACAGCGCCTCGACCTGCGCCGCCCGGCGCTGCAACACGGCGCGCTGGTTGATCGAGCCCTTGTCGGTGATTTCGCCGAGGTCGATCGACGGTGCTTCTTCCATCAGCGCCAGCCATTCGATGCGGCTGGCGTTACCTTGGGCGTCGCGGTTCAGGCGCTCCAGCCAGCCGGCGAACCAGGTGCGCACCGCCGCGCTGCCGAGCACCTCGGCGTCGCTCACACCCTCCCCCAACCCGGCCAGTTGCCGACACTCCGGCAGCCGCGCAAACACCAGGATGCCCAGGCACTCACGGTCCGGCGCGGCGACCACGATGTCTTGCACATAAGGCGAGCCTTCCAGCACCGCGCGGTTGCGCAGCGGGCCGACGCTGACGAAGACCCCGGAAGACAGCTTGAAGTCTTCGGCAATGCGCCCGTCGAACATCAGACCAAGCTGGCTCTGGCGTGGGTCGGCGAGCTTCAGGGCGTCGCCCGAGCAATAGAAACCTTCCTCGTCGAACACCTCGGCAGTCTGCTGCGCCGCGCGCCAGTAGCCGGGCATGATGTGCGGGCCGCGGAAGCGCCCTTCCAGTTTGTCGCCCACCGGCACCAGCTTCACTTCGCAACCCGGCGCCGGCAGGCCGATGTAGCCGGCCATGGACAGCGGCCCGGTGGTGAAGGTGCAGGACGGCGAGGCTTCGGTCATGCCGAGGCCGGCCATCATGCGGATGCGTTCGCCGCAATGCTGCTCGGCGACCCGGTCGAGGCGGTCCCAGACGCTTTGCGACAGGCCCGCGGCGGCGAAGAAGAACAGCTTCATGCGAGCGAAGAAACAGTCGCGCAACTCGCGGTCCTGCTCCAGCGCCTTGACCAGTTCTTCCCAGCCCTTGGGCACGGTGAGGTAGGCCGTGGGGGAAATCTCGCGCAGGTTGCGCAGGGTTTCGGCGAAGCCCTGGGGCGTCGGCTTGCCGGCGTCGAGGTAGAAGCTGCCGCCGTTGTACAGGACGATGCCGAGGTTGTGGCTGCCACCGAAGGTGTGGTTCCACGGCAGCCAATCCACCAGCACCGGCGGCTCTTCGGCGAACACCGGGAAGGTCTGCAACAGCATTTGCTGGTTGGCGCAGAGCATGCGCTGGGTGGTGATCACCGCCTTCGGCAGTTTGGTCGAGCCGGAGGTGAAGAGGAATTTGGCTATGGTGTCGGGGCCGGTGGCGGCGAAGGCGGCATCGGCCTTGGTCAGGTCGCCGCTTTGCAGCAGGCTGGCGAAATCCACCGTGCGCCGGCCTGGCAGCGTGCCGCGCACGCTGATCACTGCGACGGATTCGTCCAGCACTGCGTCGATGGCGCGCTGGAACGGTTGGCTGTCGGTGACGAACACCAGGCCCGGCGTCAGCACGTCGCAGACATGCCGCAGCTTGGCGAAATCCTGGGACAGCAAGGCGTAGGCCGGCGATACCGGGCAGTACGGAATGCCCGCGTACATGGCGCCGAGGGCAATCTGCAGGTGCTCGATATCGTTGCCCGAGAGGATCGCCAGCGGCCGCTCGGCGGACAGGCCGAAGTCCAGCAGGCCGGCAGCGATCGCCCGCACCTGCCCGAGCATCTCGGCGTAGCTGATCTCGCGCCAGGCGCCGTCGCCCTGGCGGGCAGCGATAAAGGTCTGTTGCGGACGCACCTCGGCCCAGTGCAGCAGGCGGTCAAGCAGGCGCGCGGGGAGCGGCGCGAGGGGTTCGATGGCACGCATGCGCAGGACGCCGTCCACCTCGCTCACCGCCACTTCGGGATGACCGATGGACACCTGCCGGTAGCGCGGCATTTCGGCACGGGCGTTCGTCCGTGGGCTGGCTTCGGAATTCACGCAGGTTGCTCCTTGTTCTTGTTGTCTGTCGTGCCGCCGCCCGGATGCGCCAGGCGGCGGGTCTTGCTCGACGTGTCAGATCGGGTAGTGCCGCGGGCCGTGCTGCAAGGTGATCCAGCGCAGTTGGGTGAACTGGTCGATGGCCGTGCGGCTGCCGAAGCTGCCGTAGCCGCTGGATTTCACGCCGCCGAACGGCATCTGCGCCTCGTCGTGCACGGTCGGCCCGTTGATATGGCAGATGCCCGATTCGACGCGCTGGGCCAGGACCAGCGCCCGCGAAGTGTCGCGACTGAAGATCGCCGCCGAGAGGCCGAATTCCGAATCATTGGCCAGGGCCAGCAGGGCTTCGTCGCCGTCGCCGCGCAGCACCACCGCCACCGGCCCGAAGGACTCTTCGCGGTACAGGCGCATGCTCGCGTCAACGTTGTCGAGCAGGGTCGGCTGCAGGATGCTGCCGTCCAGTTGGCCGCCGCAGACCAGCCGCGCGCCCTTCTGCACAGCGTCATCGATCAGCGCCTTGATCCGCTCGCCGGCGCCGCTGTCCACCAGCGAACCGAGCACCGAAGCCGGGTCTTGCGGATCACCGGCACGCAGCCCGGCAACCTTGGCCGCGAGCTTGTCGACAAAGGCATCGGCGATGGCTTCGTCCAGCACCAGGCGCTCGGTGG
Source organism: Pseudomonas sp. 20P_3.2_Bac5 (assembly GCF_025466035.1). Taxonomy (NCBI): domain Bacteria; kingdom Pseudomonadati; phylum Pseudomonadota; class Gammaproteobacteria; order Pseudomonadales; family Pseudomonadaceae; genus Pseudomonas; species Pseudomonas sp. 20P_3.2_Bac5. The sequence goes on from NZ_JANLOA010000022.1 coordinate 5,587, forward strand.
ACATGCAGATCTGCCCCTGGTTGAAGTAGGCGCCGAAGGCCGCGGCCTCGACGGCGGCGTCCAGGTCGGCGTCGTCCAGCACCAGGAACGGTGCCTTGCCGCCCAGTTCCAGCAGCGCCGGCTTCAGGTGCCGCGCCGCCAGTTCGCCGACGATACGCCCGACATGGGTGGAGCCGGTGAAGTTGACCCGGCGCACGGCGGGGTTGGCGATCAGCCGCTCGACAATCGCCGGCGCGTCAGCCGGGGCGTTGCTGATGACGTTGACCACGCCGTCGCCGAGGCCGGCATCCTGCAGCACCTGGCCGATCAGCCGGTGCACTGCGGGGCTGAGTTCCGACGCCTTGAGCACCACGGTGTTGCCGCAGGCCAGCGGCATGGCGATGGCGCGGGTGGCGAGGATCACCGGCGCGTTCCACGGCGCGATGCCCAGCACCACGCCACACGGCGCACGCACTGCCATGGCGAAGCTGCCGGGCACATCGGAGGGGATCACCTCGCCGGCGATCTGGGTGGTCATGGATGCCGCTTCGCGCAGCATGCCCGCGGCCAGCTTGACGTTGAAGCCGTACCAGTTGGCCATGGCCCCGGTCTCGCCGGCGGCGGCGATGAATTCGCCGGTCCGCGCCTGCAAGGCGTCAGCGGCGGCCAGCAGACGGCTGCGCCGTTCGTTGGGCGCCAGTTGCGACCAGGCCGGGAATGCAGCGTGGGCAGCGGCGACCGCGGCGTCGGCATCGTCGAGGGTGGCGGCGGCGACCTGCGACACCACCTCGCCGGTCACCGGATTGCGCCGCTCGAAGGTTCGTCCATCACTGGCGAGGCACGACCGCCCGCCAATCAGTAAAGGCACCTGCAACATGGTCATTCCTCTTTGTTGTCGTTATCGGGAATTGCCAAACACTGTCACGAACCGGCGGCGCCGCACAGACGCCGCCCATCCTGCTCAGCGCTTGTAAGCCTGCAGGCCCGGCTTGATGCTCTTGTCGTCGAGGAACTGCTTCATGCCCTGCTCGCGGCCGCCTTCGGTGTCCAGCAGGCGCGACTGGTCGAGCTTGGCGTACAGGTAGTCTTCGTTCTGCTCCCAGGTCAGTTCGCGGCAGCGCTTGAAGCCATGCTTGGCGGCGCGCAGGACCACCGGGTTTTTCTCCAGCAGGTTCAGCGCCAGTTCGCGAGTGGTTTCGCGCAGTTGCGCCAGCGGCACGCTTTCGTTGACCAGGCCCATCTCGGCAGCTTTCGGCCCGCCGAAGGTCTTGCCGGTCATGATGTAGTACAGCGACTGGCGATGGCCCACGGTGTCGGCCATGGCCTTGCTCACCAGGTTGCCCGGCGGGATGCCCCAGTTGATTTCCGAGAGGCCGAAGGTGGCTTCGTCGGCGCAGATGGCCAGGTCACAGGCCACCAGCGGGCTGAAGCCGCCACCGAAGCACCAGCCGTTGACCATGGCGATGGTCGGCTTGGCGTACATGCGCAGCAGTTTCCATTGCCATTGCGAGGCTTCGCGGCGGATTTTTTCCTGGAGGATTTCCGGGCCGGCGTCCACTTCGCGGAAGTATTCCTTGAGGTCCATGCCGGCGGTCCAGGCTTCGCCGGCACCGGTCAGCACCAGCACGCCGGCTTCAGGATCCTGCTCCAGGGTTTCCAGCACGTCGACCATCTCGCGGTTGAGGGTCGGGCTCATGGCGTTGCGCTTTTCCGGGCGGTTCAGGGTGACCCAGGCGATACCGGATTCCAGTTCGACCTTGACGGTGGTCCAGCGGCCTTCGTAGTTGCTCATGTGTTTGCACTCTTGTTGTTCGTGGGCGATGTTCAGCAAGCTAATGGAGCAAATTAGTTATGTCAATTAACTATTATGAAAATTATCTTTCTTGTAGACCTCTTGGGCTGGCCTCTTGGTAAATCCTGGCTAGCCAGATGCGGCTCATGCAGGCAGACTAGGTAATTTTCTTATCCATGGTTCAAGGAGTCTGCTTCCCGATGGCAAGGTCCGCCCGCAAAACCGATACCCTCCCCGAGTCCGATGCCCCCGCTGCGGCGCTGGATGCGTCCCTCGAAGACCTGATCGGTTACGCCCTGCGCCGAGCCCAGTTGAAGCTGTTCCAGAACCTGATCAGCCGCCTGGCGGTGCATGACCTGCGCCCCGCGCAGTTCTCCGCGCTGGCGATCATCGAGCAGAATCCCGGCCTGATGCAGGCCGACCTGGCCCGCGCCCTGGCCATCGAACCGCCGCAGGTGGTGCCGCTGCTGAACAAGCTGGAAGAACGCGCGCTGGCGGTGCGTATCCGTTGCAAACCGGACAAGCGCTCCTACGGCATCTTCCTCAGCAAGAGCGGCGAGACGCTGCTCAAGGACCTCAAGCAGATCGCCTCCGACAGCGACCACGACGCCACCGCGGCGCTCGACGATGCCGAGCGCGCGGAGCTGTTGCGGTTGTTGAAGAAGGTTTATCAGTAGCAAGAATCCGCTGACTGGCGAGGACTGTGCAGGAGCGGCTTCAGCCGCGATCGACGGCAAAGCCGTCGCAGAGACCCTCGCCAGCCCAGGGCATCGCCCCCTTACCAGATCGGCAGCGTGTAGGTGACCAGGAAGCGGGTCTGGTTCTCATCGCGGAACGCCGCACCCGTGGGGAAGTCGTTGCGGTAGATCGACTTGCGCGCCAGCAGCCCGACGTTCTTCAACGGCCCGCTCTGGATCACATAACCCAGTTCCATCTGAAACTCGCGCTCCTTGCGATCGTCGGCGTTGAGCGACGCCAGTTCGATATGGTCCCCGCGCACATAGCGCAGCCGCCCCTTCAGCCCCGGCACGCCGACCGCGACAAAGTCGTAGTCGTAGATCGCCTGCCAGGTGCGTTCCTTGGCGTTGAGAAAGTCCGAACTCATGGTCAGCTCGCTCATGCCCATCAACTCGGTGCCCGAGACATAAGGCGTGGCGGTGTCGCCCGTTGAATGCATGTAGCCAATCCCCAGTTTGTGCCCACCCAGGCGGTAACTGAGCAGCGCCGAGAGGTTGCGGTTGTCCACCGCGCCGGCCCGCGCCTGGCCGTCTTCGCGGCTGAAGAAGCTGCGCAGGTCGGCGCTGAACGTGCCGTCACCGATGGCCTGTTCGTACAGCGCGGCCAGGGTGTCCTGCTGGTAAAGATCTTCAAGCTCGGCGTGATACAGACGCACGCCCAGGGCCTTGGTGAGCTGGTAGTCGGCGCCGGCATAGGCCATGTGTGATGAAGTTTGCGCGCCCTTGAAGCGGCCATTGGGCGAAGCAATCGCCATGCGCTCGTAGCTGGTGGAGTCACGCTTGTTGATTCGGTCGAGGTAACCGGCGTTGACCGTCAGGCCGTCGATCTCCTTCGACACCAGGGTGGTACCGCGAAAGGTCTGCGGCAGCAGGCGCGAAGGGCTGGCGAAGGCGAACGGCAGGAAGATCATCACGTCGCCGCTCTTCACCGTGCTCTGGCTCAAACGCAGCTTGGCGGTCAGCGCCAGCCGCGAATAGTCGTCGGCGGCCACGCCGTCGCTTTTCGAGACCGGCAACAGTTCGGTGCCACTGCGCGATGGCGCCGAGTCCAGTTTCACCCCCAGCAGGCCACGGGCATCCAGGCCGAAGCCCAGCGGCCCTTCGGTAAAGCCCGATTCGATATTCAGGTTGAAGCCCTGCGCCCACTCGCGGGCCGCGCTCTTCGCGCCGCCGTCCTTGTAGTCGCGGTCGAGGTAGTAGTTTTTCAGGCCGAGGGTGGCGTGGCTGTCTTCAAAAAAGCCGGCGGCCATGGTGTGGCCGCTGGCCAGGGCGACAGCCAGGGCGAGGCTGCCGGACGCAAGGAAGCCGGGCGTAGCGCGGGTGTCACGAACGCATTCATGCATGTTGGGTTGTCCACTCTTGTTGTTGTTTTTTTGGCATCGAGACAGCGTGTCAGGCGCCGTCTCGCAGCGGAGAATGGAAAGCCCTTGAGGCCTCGTCAACGGCCAATGACCGATAATCGAACATTAATTTTATTAACTATCTCGTACAGAGCAGGCTGCTTTCCCCTACCCGGCGCGTCTAGCACAGCGCTTTCAGATGCTAAAAGGCCAGCGAAAAAAAGCGCTGTAAATTTAGTTATATTTGTTAATCTTATTTTCGCGTTGGACATCACCGACGCAGCAAAACAACAACAAGAAATGAGGCCATGCCATGGACACTTCATCGCGTCGTCCGACGCTGACAATCGCTTTGTGTTTCATCGTCGCGCTGATCGAGGGTTTCGACCTGCAATCGGCCGGCACCGCAGCCGCCGGTCTGCGCCAGAGTTTCGAACTCGATCCGAAAATGCTCGGCTGGGTGTTCAGCGCGAGCATCATCGGCCTGTTGCCGGGCGCCTTCTTCGGCGGCTGGCTGGCCGACCGCATCGGGCGCAAGAAAGTGCTGGTGGCCGCGGTCATCCTGTTCGGTGTGTTTTCCCTGTGGACGGCCTACGTCGGCGACTACAGCCAGTTGCTGCTGGCGCGCCTGATGACCGGCCTGGGCCTCGGCGCCGCCCTGCCCAACCTCATCGCCCTGTGCGCCGAGGCGGTGGGTGAAAAACGCCGCAGCACCGCCATCAGCATCATGTATTCCGGCGTGCCGCTGGGCGGCGCACTGGCCGCGGTGGTGGCGATGTTCGCCCACGACCACTGGCAAATGACGTTCATCATCGGCGGCCTGGCGCCCTTGCTGGCCGTGCCGCTGATGCTGGTGTTGCTGCCGGAATCGAGTGCGTTCCAGCGTGCCGCCGGCCCGGTGCAACGGCCGTCCACCTCGACCGCGCTGTTCGGCGACGGCCGCGGCAGCGCCACGCTGATGTTGTGGCTGAGTTACTTCTTCACCCTGACCGTGATGTACATGCTGCTCAACTGGCTGCCGTCACTGCTGATCGGCCAGGGCTTCAGCAAGCCTGAAGCCGGTCTGGTGCAAATGCTGTTCAACATTGGCGGCGCAGTGGGTTCGCTGCTCGGCGGCGTGCTGCTGGACCGCGGCAATCCGGTACGGGTCACGCTGTGCATCTACGCCGGACTGCTGGTGGCACTGGCGGGCCTGGGCCTGGCGGTGGGTGTAACGGCCATGGCCATCGCCGGCTTTGCCGCCGGGCTGTTCGTGCTGGCGGCGCAACTGGTGCTTTACGCCCTGGCGCCGCCGCTTTACCCGACCGCCGTGCGCGCCACCGGTGTTGGCGCGGCGGTCGCCATCGGTCGCCTGGGTTCAGTCAGCGGGCCGTTGGCGGCCGGGCAGATCCTGGCGGCGGGCGCCGGAACTGCCGGCGTGTTGCTGGCGGCCTCGCCGGGCCTGGTGGTCGCGGCGCTGGCGGTGCTGCATGTGCTGCGGCGCTCGGGAGACGGCGCCGGGTCGGCGGTGCCGGTGCAGAACGCTGGGTCCTGAGACCGCTTCGGCGCTGATCGCGAGC
>NZ_JANLOA010000055.1:0-10671 GCF_025466035.1 Pseudomonas sp. 20P_3.2_Bac5
AGTAGAAGCATCAAGAATTTCGCTGAACTGTTCTCTACAACAGATCGGCACACAGAATTTCTTGACGACCATAGAGCATTGGAACCACCTGATCCCATCCCGAACTCAGCAGTGAAACGATGCATCGCCGATGGTAGTGTGGAGTTTCTCCATGTGAGAGTAGGTCATCGTCAAGATTCAATTCCAAAACCCCTGTCTGCATTGCAGACAGGGGTTTTGTCTTTCTAGCGGGTCAACTTTCAGTTGAACAGATTGCGGACGTTATTCATGGCGCCGTCCGCAAACCCCTGCAGAAACGTCTGAAATGCGGGAAGCGCATCAGACCCTCCCTCGCTGGGTTCTCCTTGAATTGTCCAGATCGCGCGGCTTTGACCGTTGCCCAAATCCCTCACTTCCATGGCTGCCCAGAGATTGCCGATGTTGAGGCTGGTATGGATCAAACTCCAGGTCATGGTCATTGCCTGATCGTCGTGGGAGTTGAGTTGTTCGATGACGAAGTTGTTGTTCTTGAAGAACTTCTTGCGGATCGAGCGCACGCCACTGCCCGTCATCTCGATATGACTCAACGCCGGGATGAATACCGCGAAGCCGGCGAAATTGCCGACGATGTTCCAGACACTTGCGGCATCCGCGGCAATATCGACCTGCGAAACGACCTGGCAGCCTTGTGGATTGCGAATCAGCGTGTCGGGTTTCAGTGTTTGCATGGTGTTGCTCCTCTGGGTGGGATGGATCAGATGAACTGGATGTCCTGGAGATACCGGCAGCCGCGTGCCAGCAGTGCAGGGCTTTTCTCTGGATAGCGTTCGCCCATGCGCTGCACGCCTTCACGGGCGTTGTCATGGGCTATGTGCGAGACGTCGCCGATGTCTTCCTCGAAACCGTCCAGGTAAAAGCCGAGCACGTCATACAAAGCGTTGTTGCGGTCGATCCGTTGCAACTGCCGCTGCCACTGTTCGACGCTGACGAGTTCGAATGCCTGACCACACTGACGAAACGCCGCGACATAGCGTTCCCAGCGCAATGGCTCGGGGTTATGCAGGTTGAACACCGCTTGGGCCGCGCGATAACGACTGGCGTGAAAGCCGATAAAGCGGGCAAGGAAATCCACGGGCATCAGGTCGAACTCGAGGTCCAGCGCCGGCACCTGGCCCAATTGCAGCGAGCCCTTGAGCATCAGCATCAGACGGTTCTTCAGTGGCTGACAGACGCCGCTGTGGCTGTTGAAGCTGATATTCCCTGGGCGGAAGAGATTGACCCACACCCCATCCTGACGAGCCCGTTCCACAAGGCGCTCACCCACCCATTTGCTCAGGTTGTAGCCGTTGCGGATGTACAGCGGAGGTGTCGTGGCCGGTGGCTGCTCCAGTACCCGCCCGTGCTCATCCCGGGCGCTGCAGGCTGAAAGGGTAGAGATGAAGTTGAAGATCTTCTTGCTACGCCCCTCACACAGGCGCAGGCATTCGAATAGCGGCTCTACGTTGTCTGCCGCCAGCGCGGGGTAGTCGAGCACGTGGTTTACCTGCGCCGCGTTGTGAACAAGCGCGCCATAGCGAAGATCCAGGTCTTCGTAGTCCGTTTCGCTCAATCCGAGTCGGGGTTTCCGAAGATCCGCTTCCAGAACGCGAATCCGGCGCCAGTCCAGGCCGTCGATGCGGTTGTCGAGCACTGCCTGGGCGAAGCGCTCTTCGGCTGAACGACCGTTGCCGCGGCGGACCAGGCAAGCCACCTCCGTCGCGCCCCAGGAGAGCAGCGCCTCGACGATATGCACGCCGAGAAAGCTGTTGGCCCCGGTGACGATCACCTTGTGCGGGTCACCCAATCGATCGATTGGCAGCACCTGCAGACCCAGCTCGCGTTCGGCATCGGCCACGGCCTGTGGGTTGAGCGCGCTTGCGTTGATCGCCTCACCGCTGACCAGGCTGGCCAGCCGTTGCAACGTGGGTGACTCGATGAAGCGATTGATGGAGATGCCTCGACCGAAGCGGTCACGCAGTGCCAGCAACAGCCGCGATAGCAGGATCGAATGTCCGCCCAGGTTGAAGAAGCTGTCGTCGGTCGAGATGTCCTCCGGCGGCAGTTCCAGCAGCTCGCTCCATAGTTCCAGCAGTTGTTTTTCCAGAGGGTCGGCGGCGGGTACGTGCGGCCGCTGTCCGGAAAACTCGACCCGCGTTGCCAAGAGCGCACGGCGATCAACCTTGCCGTTGCTCGTGTAGGGCATTCGCACAAGTTCCTGATAGAGCAGGGGGCGCATATAGTCGGGCAGGTGCTGCCGGGCATGGGCGCGAAGCGCTTCGACAGCATCGGGATGACGGGGCTGCGCGAGAAACGCCAGCACCCGGCGTTGCTCATCGATCACCACGGCAACCTGAGCGAACAGCCGACTGGCGCGCAGGCAATGTTCGATCTCTTCCGGTTCAACTCGAAACCCACGAATCTTCACCTGATTGTCGCGGCGCCCGCAGATTTCGATGCTGTTGGCGGTCCACCGAGCGAGGTCGCCCGTGCGGTACAGACGCAGGTGCTCGCCTTCCGGCAGTTCAAGGCTGATGAAGCGTTCCGCGGACAATAGCGGATTGTTCAGATAGCCCAGGCCAACGCCGGCGCCGCTGATGTACAGCTCGCCGACGACACCCTGCGGGACGGGCTGGAGCGCCTCATCGAGCAGCAACACGCGAGTGTTGGCGATCGGCAGCCCGATATCGCGGTTGTTGTCGCCGACACTGAACACCCGGGTGGTGGCCAGCACCGTGGTTTCGGTCGGGCCGTAGATGTTGTGGACGCGGCATTGCCCGGCCAGGCGCTCGATTACTTCGGGCTCGCAGACATCGCCGCCGGTGATCAGGTGCTGCAGGCTGGTGTCCTCCAGTTTCAGCAGGCTGAGTAGGGCGGGGGGTAAAAAGGCGTGGCTGACTTCCTGTCGGTGGATCAGATCTTCCAGCCGCGCGGGATCCCGCCGCTGGTTTTCATCCGGCACCACCAGTTCGGCACCGCAGACCCAGGTGGGGAGGATGTCGAGCAACGAGGCATCGAAGTTGATCGTGGAGAACTGTAGCACCCGGCTCTGTGGGCTCAGTTGCACATGGTCGCCGTACCAGGCCTGGAAATGGCTGAGGTTGCCTTGGCTCAGCAGCACGCCTTTCGGTTGGCCGGTGGTGCCGGAGGTGTAGATGGCGACACAGGGTTCATCTGTGTTGGGTCGGCGCTGCATAAGCCCGGACAGGGGTTGCGGTGCCGGCGGGGGAAGGTGACTCAGGTCCAGTCTGGGAATTGACTCATCACACGCTGGGAAACTTCCGTCATGAATCAGCACCGTTGCGTTGGCGTTTTTCAGAATGAAGCGCAGCCGCTCGGCCGGGGTATCTGGATCCATTGGCAGGTAGATGGCGGCACAGCCGAGGACCGCCAGAAGGCTCGCATACAACGCCAGCGACTTCGGCAGGCAGATCGCGATCAGCGCGGTGTCGGACCGGTCAGCGGTCGGCAGCAGTGGCAGCAGTGGCAGCAATTGCTGCTGAATCGCCAGCGCTTGAGCATGCAACGCCGCGTAACTGATGCGCTGACCATCGACGTTCAAGGCCGGGTGCCTGGCGTGAACCAGCAGGCTGTGTTCGAGGCGCTCGATGAGCGGCGTGTGGCTTTCCCGCAGCAGCGAGGCATGTTCGCGACGATTGAACACATGGAAGTAGGCCAGTCGCTCCAGCCAGCAAAGCGTCTGCTCATGGGGTTGTTGCGTAGGGGGAACAACGGCGGCTTCGCGAAAGTACTCCGGGTTACGCGAGAAACGGCTGACATGCAGCGCCACACGTTCTTGCAGGCTATCGAGAACCGTCAAACGCAGTTGTTGGCCGTTGCCTGAGCATTCCTTCGCCACAGGTTGCCGGTCGATCAAGCGTTGAGCCTTGGCGGTGCCGGACCAGTAGAGCAATTCCAGCTCAGGCAGCTCGTCGACATCCAGGCTGCTGCTGGCCACCCGCATGCTGAGGTGCGGGCAGCCCCCGAGCGCCGGTACGTCCAGGCTACCGTCCTCGATCAACAGGTGCGGGGTGACAAAAGGGCATGCCTCCAGCAGCGCTGTGTCGATGGCGTGATGCAGCGTATGGCCGTGCTGTTCCAGTTCGTCGCGCAGCCGGGCAAGGGCCGGGCTCCTGCCGGCCAGCAGGATATCCAGGCGCCTCATGACGTGCTCCCTGACGGCAGGTATTCGGCCAGGGCCTGTTGCACGCAAGTCGCGTCGAGCAGTGAGCTGCTTCTGAAAAAACGCAGGATGTTGCCCAACAGCGGGTGCTGGTGATTGATCGGCCAGGCCATAGCCGTCACCTCGGCGCGCAGCGCGCAGGCCACGTGATCCGGCACCTCGAGCGCGGCGATCAACTGATGGTCGAACGCTTTCTGGATGTCGTTGGTCAGGTAATGGCCGATGAACACCGGCAGAAGCTGGGCGATGTGTTCTCGGTCCTGTTCGGGTGCCTGGCTCCAGTAGATGCGTGTCAGGCGAGCCCAGAAGGTCGAATGGCGACCTTCATCGAGCAGGTGATCGGCCATCAGCCCCTTGATCGAGGGTTTGACGCTGTCATCGCGGGCGAACGCGGCAACATCGTTGGTCAGGGTGTTTTCCGCGATGCCCACGCAAATCAGTTCCACCGCGTCGCGCAGGTGCTCCGGGGCCAGTGCGAGGGCGGCGGGAATGGCCCGGCTCAGTTCGATTTCCGCGGGCAGGGCGATGGGCTTGATGCCGGTCAGCTCGACGGTCTGCTGCATGAAGTCCATGGCCACCAGAGCGTGGTAGTCCTCATCCACCACCACGGTCATGGCGTCGTAGCGGCAGGCGAAGGGGAAGCGCACGGCGAAGCGGTCCTTGGCGATGGCCCGGGCGGTGCGATCGACGATTTCGGTCTCGAAGATCACCACATCGTTGATCAACTTGTAGAGGCTCTGGACCAGGGCGAAATCGCGCAGGTGCGGGCATTCGCGAAGAAAGGTGTCGCTGAGCACCAGCGGCTGGCGGCTGAGCGGATAGATCAGCCGCTCGTCGTCCTCAACCTGGCGCCGCGGGCGGGTGCGGATGGTGGCGCGGCTCTCCCAGCTCTCGGCGAAGGATTGGTAGTCGAGGCTGTTCATAGGCTGGCCTCGGTGATGTCCGCGTGCATCGACAGCCGCAAGCGATCCCAGAATGCCAGGCGGCTCTCCACGGCAGCGATGGCGGCGGTGTAGACCTCGCGTTCGCGCTGAGGGTCGCCATTGACCAGGCGTGCCAGCAGTTGCTCGGCGGCGGGGCCGTGGTCGTCGGAGTCGACCTCGATGTGCCGTTGCAAGTAATAGCGGAACGTCGGGGCGTGGCTGCCGGTGATGCCCCAGTCGTCAAGGATGCGCTGGAACATGGTCGGGATGACGCTTTCGCGGCCATGCAGGAACGCTGCGGCAACGACATGGGCGGGCGCATTGAGCGCGGTATCCAGCGTCTGCTCGACAAAATGCCGGGCGGCCTCGCTGGCACCCGCTTCATGCAGGGCGGACCGGTGGTGCAGGCCGTCGCGCTGTAGCAGGACAAAGCGCTCGATGCTCTGCGTGCGCGCGCCGACCTCGCGCATCGCATCCAGATACAACTCGAAGTGGCTGTAATGACCCTGCTCCAGGCGGTCATCCGACTCTTCACCCAGCACGATCTCATTGATCAAGCGCGCGGCTTTGGGGTCTTGGGGCGGTAACCAGGGCAGCCGGGTGCAGGTCAGTTCCTGCTGCAGGCGCTTGGTCAGGGACATGAAATCCCAGACGGCGAACACATGGGTTTCCATGAACCGGCGCAGGACCGGCAGCGAGTCGATTTCAGCGAAGACAGGATGACGCGCCAATTCGTTTTTCTTTTCATGCAGAAGGTGTTCGAGCCTGTTCATTGCAAGTTCCTTTTTAAACTTCGCGACGTGGAAGTTGGTGTCCGGGATAGTTTTGATAGTTGCCAGGCAGGTTATTTCAGGTGACAGAAATCCCCTGGACTGAATCGCCAGTGAAAACGAGTTGATGACATGCAAGTTGCCGAGTGCAGCGCGGGCCGTGGCGTTGGCCAGGTAAGCCGGGCGTTCTCCGGTGATCGAAAGCTAAGGCAACTTTTCAATGTTCTGCAAGAGGAGGTGTTGGATATATTTCAAAGCGTGTTTTTCAAAGTTGATAGTTGCTCTTTAAAACAACGTCTATTTGTTTTATTGGGGTGAAAGTGTCCGCCTCGGCTATAAAGGGCCAAAGTTTTAATGCGGCGAGTGAATGCCTCACTCCGGGCACTTTTTTACGTGGGATGTTGCAGATTCGAATGTGAGGGGCAGCTGATCGTTATCGGCTCCTGCCCGGGGATGAGGCTCCTTCTGCAGGTCAATGAGGAGCACGCAACCGGGCCATGCAAAGGCCGATCAGGGCTGCGTGCTGGACTTAGAGTGTGCAGCAAACGCGCGGGCTGTCATGGAATTGGGTGGTGCAGGGGAAGGTGCCGCCGAGACGGGAGGCGCATCAGGACCGCTGGCGCGGCCCATGGCGGGCAGGGAGGGTTACGGCTTGGGTTGTTTGTCGAGGTAGCCGCGGATGGTTTTCAGGGCATTGCTCAGGTGGCGGTGAAGAATCGCCACGGCGTCTTCGATGGCTTTGTCGTTGGCGGCGTCGACCAGGCCGTTGTGGTCGTCCTGGGTCAGCTTGCCCAGTCCCATCGAGGACAGGTGGAAACGCAGGAAGCGTTCTTCCTGGCATAGCTCGTTGTCGATCAGGCGCAGCAGCTTCTTGCTCCGCGCCTTGCTGTACAGGGTCATGTGGAACAGCCGGTTCAGGCGACCGATTTCAGAGTGGCGGGTTTCGTTCTCAAGCTGGCGGATGTAATCGCGGGCCAGGGCGATGTCGTTGGCGTCGAGCAGCGGAATGGACTGGCGCAGCGCTTCGGTTTCGAGCATCTCGCGCAGTTCGTAGGTTTCGACGGCGTCTTCGCCGATCAGCGGAGCGACCACGGCACCCTTGTGCGCCACGACTTCGAGCAGCCCCTGCGCTTCGAGCTGGCGCAGTGCCTCGCGCACCGGCATGCGGCTGACGCCAAACAGGGTCGCCAGCTCTTGCTGACGCAATGCCATGCCGGGTGCCAGGCGTCCGTCGAGAATGGCGCCGCGCAGGCGCTCCTCGATCACGCTTCGCGCGAGGTGCGGGGGTACCTGTTCGTCGCCCAGGATGGTGTTGAGGAGTTTGGATTTTCCGGCCACGCTACTTCTGCCCAATATTGGATCCAATCAAGCTAGTAATGGAGGCGATCCTTGTCAAACCTTCGGTTTGAACTATTCCGGCCTGTGGATAAGAGGTCTTGGTGGGGAACCGCGGTGCTATCGTGAATGAACTCTCGGTTTAAGGGAAGCACCGCTCCGGCATGGCCTCGAACCCTCCGTCGGGTGCGTTTTGGCTGATATCACGGTGATTGCTCGGTGTCATTGTCTTTTCCCCGCTCAGGCGTCACCATCGGCGCTTTCCAGGGACTTCGCGGACCGTTCGTCTTGGCGATACGTTGGGCTGTTTATCTGACCATGCGCCGGGTGGGGCTGGCTCTGTTGCTTGGCCTGGCGCTGCTGGGCGGATTGCGTGCGGACTGGGATTTTTCCCAGATCAGTCGCAAGGCCCAGGCCCTGTATGGCCCGCTGGGCGCCGGTCAGCAGCGCATCGACGCCTGGCAGCAATTGCTGGCGACGCAAAAGCAGCTCGGCGATGTCGAGCGTCTGGAGGTAGTTAACCAGTTCTTCAATCGGCAACTGCGCTACGAGGAAGACATCGACCTGTGGCACGAAGTCGATTACTGGGCGACCCCGATCCAGTCGCTGATCAAGGGCGCGGGGGATTGCGAAGATTACGCCATCGCCAAGTATTTCAGCCTGCGCCGTCTCGGCATCCCCGCGGAAAAACTACGCATCACCTACGTAAAGGCCCTGCGCCAGAACCGCGCGCATATGGTCCTGACCTACTATTCAAGTCCTGAAGCCATGCCCTTGGTACTCGACAGCCTGATCGACGCGATCAAGCCGGCCAGCCAGCGCACCGACCTGTTGCCGGTGTACGCCTTCAATGGCGAAGGCTTGTGGCTGACGGGCGCCGCGGGTAACAAGAAAGTGGGCGATACCAAGCGCCTGTCGCGCTGGCAGGATCTGTTAAAGAAGATGCAGGCGGAAGGATTCCCTGCCGAACCCTGAGGAGCTCAGATGTCACTGTTCAAACAATTGTTGCTCGCCATCTGCCTGTTTATGGTGGTCGCCTTCAGCGGCAGTTTCATGGTGAGTCTGGAAAGCTCGCGCAGTCAGTACGTCAATCAGTTGCGCTCCCACGCCCAGGACGCTGCCACCGCGCTCGCCCTGTCGCTGACGCCCAATCTGGATGACCCGGCGATGGTCGAGCTGCTGGTCAGTTCGATCTTCGACAGCGGTTATTACGCCAGCATCCGCGTGGTGGACCTGAGCTCCAACGCCATCCTGGTGGAACGTCATGCCGAGCCGGACGCCGGCAGCGTGCCGCGCTGGTTCATCCACCTGATCGGTCTGGAGCCGGCCGGCGGCGATGCGATCGTCATGCGCGGCTGGCAGCAGGCGGCGCGGGTCGAGGTGGTCAGCCACCCGATGTTCGCCCTGGCCAAGCTCTGGCAGAGCGCTCTGGGCAGCCTCGGCTGGCTGCTGCTGTGCGGCGCCTTGAGCGCGGTGGCCGGCGCGCTGCTGCTGCGTCGTCAGCTCAAGCCGCTGGACTATATGGTCGAGCAGTCCCACGCCATCGCTCGCCGGGAATTTCTCAGCCTGCCGGACCTGCCGCGTACGCCCGAGCTGCGCCGGGTGGTCCAGGCCATGAACCAGATGGTCGAGAAGCTCAAGGCCCTCTACAAGGAGCAGGCCGAGCGCAGCGAGAAGTTGCGGGTCGAGTCCTATCAGGACAGCCTCACCGGCCTGGCCAACCGCCGTTATTTCGAAATGCAGCTCAACGCCCGGGTCAGCAATCTTGATGAGACGGGCGACGGCTATCTGCTGTTGTTGCGGGTTCAGGATCTCGCCGGGCTGAACCAGCGCCTGGGCGGTCATCGGACCGACCAGTTGCTGCAAGCGGTCGGTCAGCAGTTGAAGAGCGCGTGCGCCAACTTCCCGGAGACCAACAACCTGATCACCCGCAGCCGCGGCGGCGAGTTCGCCGTGCTGGCGCCGGGCTTGAGTCATGACGACGCGATCAAGCTGGCCGAAGCGCTGGAGTCCGGCTTGCGCGGCATTTCTGATGTCACCCCGTCGGCGTGCATCGGTCTGGCACCGTTCAGTCCCGGGGATGAGCCCAAGGCCCTGCTGGCGCTGGCGGACGAGGCCCTTGCGCGTGCGCAGAGCCAGCCGGAGCCGTCGTGGGTTTGCCTGGAGCAAGGCTCGGCGACGCAGGCCAGTGATATCCATCGCCAGTGGCACTCGTTGCTGGACGAGGCACTGAATCAGGGCCGCTTCGAGCTGTTCTTCCAGCCCGTGGTGGACAGCAACGCGCTTGACCGAGTGTTGCACTACAAGGTGCTTTCGCGGCTGATCGATGACCAGGGCGAGACCATCGCCGCCGGCCGCTTCCTGCCGGCGCTGGAGCGTTTCGGCTGGGCGACCCGGCTCGACCTGATGATGCTGGAGAAAGTCCTCAAGCAGATGCATGGCCACGACCAGTCGCTGGCGCTCAACCTCTCGGCGACGACCGTCGTCAATCCGGCCAGCCAGCAAAAAGTCCTGGACCTGTTGGCTCAACACGCCGTCCTTGGTCCGCGGCTGACCCTGGAAATCGCCGAAGAGCAATTGCCGGAACAGTCCGTGCTGGAGCAATTGACCCGTCGCCTGCGCACCCAAGGCTTCAGCCTGAGCCTGCAGCACTTCGGCGGACGCTTCAGCATGATCGGCAACCTGGCCCATTTGGGCCTCGCCTATTTGAAGATCGACGGCAGCTACATCCGCGCCATCGACGAAGAGCAACACAAGCGCATCTTCATCGAGGCCGTGCAGCGCGCAGCCCACAGCATCGACCTGCCACTGATCGCCGAGCGCGTGGAAACAGAAGGGGAGTTGAAGGTGTTGCGGGAGATGGAGATCCAGGGCGTGCAGGGCCGGCTGGTGGGAGAACCGGCACCCTGGGCGTGAAACCCGGCCCCGTTGCCAGGGCCGACGGGATTCAGATCAGGCCGCCGTGATCGTCTTCGTCAATCAGGTTATTCAGCCCGCCGAGGGCGGCACGGGCGGTGTTGCGGTTGAGCAGCTTGGCCTGAGCACCGGGCGGCAGGTCGGTGATGCTGATCACGCCTTTGCTGGTCAGCACGTCGATCAGGTCTTCCAGCACCCGAATCATGTCCAGGTCGCTCTGCTTGAGCTGCTTGAGGCTGTTCTCGACCACATCGTCGGCAAACCATTCCAGAACTTCGGCGTGATCGGCGGGCAGTGTTTCCGTGGCTTCGGCAAAGGCGGCGGCTTCGACCCGAAGCAACTGGCCTGCCATGTCGCGTTGCACGTAGAACATGGTCATCCCTCGTGATTGTGGTTCCATCATCTTCTTCTTAAAGCACTCAGCAGCTTAGGCCATAAACGGCGCACGAGTATGCGCCGCCTATGGCCGCCAGGCAAAAAACCGCAGTGTCGTGGGGGGGGGGGGGGGGGGGGGGGGGGGGGGGGGGGG
>NZ_JANLOA010000061.1:0-183822 GCF_025466035.1 Pseudomonas sp. 20P_3.2_Bac5
CCCAATAATCAGCAGCAACCCGGCCAGAAACATCGTCCGAGAAGACTAAAAACACACTGCAAACAAAAGCCCAGCGGGACGACGCTGGGCTTTTACTGTGGAACACCAAGGACAGCGGTTGCC
This sequence comes from Pseudomonas sp. 20P_3.2_Bac5, assembly GCF_025466035.1. Lineage (NCBI taxonomy): Bacteria > Pseudomonadati > Pseudomonadota > Gammaproteobacteria > Pseudomonadales > Pseudomonadaceae > Pseudomonas > Pseudomonas sp. 20P_3.2_Bac5. The sequence continues at coordinate 124 of NZ_JANLOA010000061.1, forward strand.
CTTCTTATTCAGTCCTGTGCTCGCCTGAATCGATGTCTCTATCCAACATTTCTTTCAGATCTTTCAGGTCTTTCAGGCCTTTAAGACTGCGCCCCCCGCTTTTCACTTCTTCGCCTTGCAAGGCCACTTCTCTGCTTGTAACCGCTGCCTTCACCGTTTCCAATTCCTCGACCTCGGTGAGTTGGGAGACTTGCAGAACAATGTCATCTACGCCGGCCATATCGGTTCACCTCACAAGAAGGGGCGACAGGTTGCCTGCCCGCTGCACCATTCTTCGCGTGCCGTGCAGGTTGCGCACCTGACAATACTGATAGTGTTTCAGACCGTTTTGGCGTAACGCTCATTCACTACACGCATGAGCCGCTCATGCCCGCCGGGCCAGCGGCACCGCCAGTTGCGGCGGTGGCACCTTCAGCTTGCCGGGGGTCTTCAGCGGCATTTTCGGTTTGCCCAGCGCCACCACGCTGTTGAGCAGGATCCGCACCAGCTCGGTCTGCCGGCGCACGCCCGTCTTCGAGAAGATCGAGCGCAAGTGGGCGCGGGCGGTGTTGCGGCGGATGTTCAGTTCCTCGGCGGCCTCTTCCAGCGACAAACCGTTGGCCAGCTCCATGGCCAGCGCCGTCTCGGCCTTGGTCAGGTTGAACAGTTGCTTGGTCACCAATTCGCTGGCCAGCGACTTGCTGGCGGCATCGCGGATGTACACCAGCGCCGCCGGCTTGCCCTTCTCTTCCGCCCAGTCCAGCGACGGGATCGATTCGACCACCAGGCCCAGGTTGACCTGCCCGGAAGGCCGGGTCACCGACATGGCTTCGGCGCTCTTCGGCGCATCCGGGGAGAACGCCGCGCGGATCAGCCGTTGCAGTTCGCGGTTGTCGCTGGGGTACGTCGCTTCCAGACGCCCGCCCACCAGTTTCAGGCCATCGGCCTGGGCCAGCAGGTCCTGGGCCACCGGGTTGACCCGCAGCACGCTGCCGCTCTCGTCCAGCACCAGGGTCGCCACCGACAGGCGGCTGATGGCCTGGGCGTAGAGGTCGCTGAGGGATTCGCTGCGGTCCAGCAGGTTGTGCACTTGCAAGGCCCGGCGCAGGTGCGGCAGGAACATCGCGCACAGGGCGCGATCATTGCGCGAGAATGCCGGCGCCTGTTTCGGCCGGGTGATCCGGAAGCGCAGCTTGCCGCCATCGGGGGTGGAGATGTCCGCGCCCATCACGTGGTAGACCCCTTGCGGGCCGCAGAACATCTTGAAATAGGCGCAGTGTTCCCACTCGGTGGACGACATCACGTCATCGACGGTGAACACATAGTCCAGTGGCTGGTTGGTAAAGGGCGTGTGGGTTTGCGGGTAGGTCATGTAGCTGACGTCGCCGGCGCCCTCGATGTCGCCGACGATGATCATCACGCCCATGTCCGGCTGGTCCGGCACGCGCAGGATCAGGGTCACGTAGTTGGCGTCGTAGAGGGTGCGGAAGCTGGTCAGGGCGCGGGCCATCAGTTTCGGGTCCATCGCGCCGTCATAGACTTCGCCGACCAGCCGGTCGTAGCCGGCCAGATCCAGACCGAGGCTGCTCAGGGCGTCTTGGGTCAAGACAGGATTCTCCACAGTCTTCTCCTCGCTCGGGTAAGGCGCGCTGGCCTTCCCTTGTTATTTTTATAATTTCGGCTCGGGGGCATCGCTGCCCCTTTGACAGTGCACATCTCGCAAGGCGAGGCCTTTCTGCCTTGTAGGACAAATCGGCCCGCGCCACAGTCTCCCTATCTCCCGCAGCGCCCACAATAGGGCGCCCGCTTATATTTTTGATTACCGGATATGTGGTGCCGCTGGCTGTTTCTTCAGACGGAATTCGCCCCGCACCACCTCCACCGATTGTGCCTCCCGGGCCACCAGCGGCCGCCCGCGATTGAACCAGGCGGCCAGGGCCGGCAGCAGGAAGATCGCCCCAAGCACGTTGACCAGGAACATGAACGACAGCAGCACGCCCATGTCGGCCTGGAACTTCAGCGGCGCGAAGGCCCAGGTGCAGACGCCGATGGACATGGTGAGGGCGGTGAACACCGCCGCCGTGCCGCGCTGGCACATGGCCTGGTAGAAGGCTTCGCGCAAGTCGGCGCCCGCGGACATCTCGTGCTGGATGCGCTCGTACAGGTAGATGCCGTAGTCCACGCCGACCCCGACGCCCAGGGCCATCACCGGCAGGGTCGCGACTTTCAGGCCGATGCCGAGCATGGCCATCAGCGCGTTGCAGAGGATTGCCACGATCGCCAGCGGCACCAGAATGCACAGCACCGCCCGCACCGACAGGAAGGTCAGCCAGCAGAACAGCGCCACCGAACCGAACAGCGCCGCCAGCATGATTACCTCGGCGCGCTTGACCGCTTCGTTGGAGGCCGCCATCACCCCGACATTGCCGCCGGCCAGGAGGAACTCCACCCGTGGCGTGGCCACCTCGGCGATGATCCGCTTCGCTTCGTTGACCGCATGGCTGACGGTGGCGCCTTCGTGGTCGGCGAGGAACACCAGGATCTGCATCTGCTGGCAACCATCGGTGACCAGCCCGTCGTCCGGCATGTAAGCGCGGGCCCCTTGGCTCAGGCCGCGAGACGAACCAGGAATCGCCGCCCAGCGCGGGTTGCCCTCGTTGTTACCGGCGATCACCCGCTTGCCCATGCCGGCCACGCTCTGCACCGACTGCACGCCCTGCACCGCCCGCATGCGGAAGTCGAAGCCTTCCACCGCGCGCATCACTTCCGGGTTCAGGCAGCCTTCCTCGACACCGTGGGTCTGGACGAACACCGCCAGCACGTCCAGGCCGATCGAGTAGCTGCTGATGATGCGGGCGTTGTCCTGGTTGTAGCGCGAGTCGGCGCGCAACTCCGGCGCGCCGGCGCCGATATCGCCCACCGCCAGGTCGCGGGCCTTCCAGGCGCCGGCCGCGAGGAGCAACAGGCTCAGGCCGAACACCGCCAGCGCCGGGCCCGGCTCGGCCAGTGCCGACAGCCGCCACCACAGCCGATGACGCGCTTGCCGGCTGGCCTGCTCGCGGCTGAGCAGGCCGCGCTCCAGCGGCAGCCAGGAAATGATGATGGGCAACATCAGTTTGTTGGTGATGATCATCAGCATGACGCCGATGCAGGCGGTCACCCCCAGTTCGTGGACGATGGGAATGTCGATCAGCATGATCACGCCGAAGCCTAGGGCGTTCATCAGCAGCGCCAGCGAGCCGGGAATGAAAATCTTGCAGAACGCCGTGCGTGCCGCCTGCAATGAGGTGGCGCCGGCGACCACGTCCTGTTTCCAGGCGTTGGTCATCTGCACCGCGTGGGAGACGCCAATCGAGAAGATCAGGAACGGCACCAGGATCGACATCGGGTCGATGCCCAGGCCCAGCAGCGGCAGCAGGCCGAGCAGCCAGACCACCGGCAGCAGCGCCACCACCAGCGCCACCACGGTCAGGCGCAGAGAGCGGGAATACAGCCACAGCAACAGGCCGGTGATGACGAAGGCGATGGCGAAGAAACCGATCACCGTGGTCAGGCCCTCCACCACGTCGCCCACCAGCTTGGCAAAGCCGACGACGTTGATCTCGATGGTGTCGCTGGCATATTTCTGGCGGATCTCTTCCAGGCTGTTGGCGACCTGGGTGTAGTCCACCGGTTTGCCGCTGCGCGGGTCGAGGTCCTGCAGGTCGGCGCGGACCATCGCCGATTTCAGGTCATTGGCGATCAACCGGCCGACCTGCCCGGACGCCGCGGCGTTGCTGCGCACCTGGGCGAGGTCGTCGGGGCTGCCGCTGAAGCGTGGCGGCACCACCACATCGCCGTAGAAGCCTTCTTCGGTGATCTCGATATAACGCACGTTGGCAGTGAACAACGACGTCACGCTGGGCCGGCTGACCCCGCTGATGAAGAACACATCGTCGGTGACCTTGCGCAGGGTTTCGAGGAATTCGGGGTTATAGATGTCGCCCTCGCCTTTCCAGCGCACGCTGACCAGCAACCGGTTGGCGCCGGTGAAGTACTGGCTGAACTTGAGGAAATTCACCATGTAGGCGTGGCGAACCGGGATCTGCTTGTTGAAACCGGGGTCCAGTTGCGTGTTCAGGGCGCTGTAGCCCAGCCCCAGGCTGAGCAGCACGAATAACGCCAGCAGCCCCTTGCGCCAGGCCATCAGCCAGTCCGCGACGAACTCGACGCTGTGCGTCACCCATTGCTTGACCTGATTCATTGTGCGTCTCTCATGCAAACCGCTCCCTGATCCGGTGTTCTTGTTTCAGGGGATAGTCAAGGCTGAGAGGGTTTGCGGCATCGTCCAAATGGCTTAATAACCGCTGAAACGAAAACCCCGTGGCGTGTCTGAGCGTCGACGGGCCACGGGGTTTTCGAACGGTGTGAATCAACAGCAACATCACGGCGGCAACGACCGCCTTCAGGCAAACGGGGTTTCTTCAAACGCACCACCCGCTTTGTGCGGCAACGACTGGAAGGGATCGGCAAAACGGGCATTGCCGGAAAGTGCTACATCATTGATTTCCTGGACTCCGCCCAGTTGTGTACTGACGAAGTTATCCCCCGTTACCGGTTCGACGGTTTGAATCATGCTCCAGAAATCAAGGGTGTTGTCCGTGATTTCCGCCACTTTATAAACGGTTGTGGGTGCGTTTTCAGCGAGCATTTTCAGATGGGTTGCCTGTGCGCGGTAGGAAACCGCGCGCGCGCCTTCGTACAAATAATGAGGAACTTTTGCCGCGCTGTACCAACGCTGAGCGCCGGCCAACGCTGACTTGCCGAGCGCTGTTGCGTAGAGCGATATATAACGTGCGGCCATATTGAGTGAGCCCCTGCTCAATGTCTGGGCTAATTGAGCGACGGGTTTTGCAGCCCGGTAAACGCCATGCGCCACTATGCCCAATGCAGGCCCTGCCAGGCCCGCGCCTACTGACATCACTCCGAGGCCGAGGCCGATTTTCCCCAATACGTTGGACGTCTTCGGGTCGCTGTCTTTCAAAATGATCGAGGCCAACTCGAAATAGAAGGCGCCCATTGAGATACCCGTCACCGCCATTGAAAAGGCCAGCGAGGCACCGGATGTCAGTGGTGCCAACATCGCCCCCACCCCGGTGATCACAAGACCGAACTCCCGCGTCTCCATCCACGGTTTTTCACCATAGCGGCTGTATTGCATGACCACCTGGTGCCCATCGTAGTCATGGTTATTGACCGGGTCGGCATCGCAGTAACTGAAGCGGGAGAGCCCTCCTGCGTCAAACGGACTCCAGCTATCCGGTGACTGAAACCGCTGCAACTGCGGGTCATATAAACGGTAGCCGTTACCCAGATGGTAAAACCCCAGGCGGTTGAGTGGCTCACCTTTGAAACCGAGCCAGGTCACGGACTTCGGCTCGGGTTTGCGATAGCCGTAAGGGGTATACGTGAAGTAGGTAACAGCCTTGCTGGCGGCATCGATACTGGCGAATACCGTACCTGCCGCATCGCGCAACTCGAAAGAACAACTGGACGACGCGGCGGCTGTACCGCTCGTTATCACCGCCTCTTGCAGGTAGCAACTCGGGCTGTCGTTTTGCAGCACAAGTGTGCGCTCGTTGAAACCATGGGTACTTTCATCGTCGCGCTGGACCACCGCATAAATCCGGTTGTTGCGGTAATGGTAGCGCTCACTCCATTTGCCTTTGTTGGCACCGCGAATCCGCCCGAGGTCGTCATACGCGAACACATAGGCTTCCTCGCCAGCGATAGTGCAGGTATCAACCTGTCCGTTGCGGTGATAAGCGAAGCTGCGGTTACCCTGCTGGAGGACAAAACCAAACAGGTCATATCGGGTTTCACCTTTATCCGACCCCGTCATCTCCTCAGGTTTTCGCCCATAGGTGTAGCCGATCGTGGTGGTTGCGACGGATGCGGGGCGAGTGGCTCCGGTATAGCAGTCGTCCAGGCGTGACCGGACGTTGCCCACGCAGCCATAAACGAAGGCCTGTTTGACACAGTGCTGGCCGTTGTCATTTACAACACCTGGGCCGGTGCAGGACCACGCTTGCAAGCGCTTGAGGCCGTCGTATTCATAACTGTCGGCGCATTTCTCCTTGCCTTTGACCTTCAAACTGCTTTTTTTAAGACGGCCGTCGCCCAACAAGGTGCGCTCAATGACATGGGGATCAACACCGTCACAGGCAAACGCGCGGCTGATCTCATGACCACTCGCGTCGTATGTGTAGGTGACGGTCATCGTGACGTTACTGTTCAGCGCCTTGATGGTCTCTTTTTCCAGGCGGCCGCTATCCGCGTATACCGAGGTTGTTTCGCAACGGTTGTTCTTCGAGGCGGTAATGCGCCCAAAGGCGTCATAGGCGTAGCGGGTGAGTCCGCCCTCCAACCCTTCGAACCCGAGCAGGCAGCCACGCAAGCTGAAGGTGCTGGTTGAAGCGCAGGTGCCTTTCGGCTCGACAATGCGCTCGCTTCGCGTGAACCCGGTGCAAACGGTTTCGTAACCTGCCAGGGGAGATGGCGCGCCGCTATCTTCTACTCCGGCGTTTTCCTGCGGTGCGGTTTCTCCTGCAGCGTGGGTTCCTGTTTCAGACACAGGGGTTCCATAGTCATCGATCAGGCATGTTTGCTCCCACACTTTCCGTGTAAAGCCACGGCCCAAGGCATCGTTCATCTGAACACCCAAGGCCGTGGCCTCCTCACCTTCGATCTGCGCACTCAGCCATTTCGAGTAACGGTCTCTCCAGGAGATGGAGGAGGTGAGCCCGTCTGTCGTGGTGGTGCGCAAGCGCCCGGTCGCATCATAGGTGTATGTCGTAGGGGCACCTATGCAGGGGGTGAGGGTTGTGAGCTGACCGTAGGCGTCGTAGCGGAAAGAGAGGCTGTCTTGTTCGGTCTCCTTGTTGTCCTTGTCCACGTTCAGGTACTTGATCGACGTCGGCTGCCCGGCAGCGTTGATGGCGCGAACAACCTTGAAACGAGTACCGCCCGGGACGCCGTAGGTTTCACTGCTAGTGCCCTGCGCATCCCGTTGGCGCTCAACCTGAAAACTGCCCTGTGTCAGGGTTTCACGACCCGCGGCAACGGTGAGCGTCTGGATTTTGCGGTCAAGTTCTTTGCCGTCGCTGCCCTTGAGCACCTGGGTGACCGTCTGGCTGCCGTCCGTGCCGACTTCACTCCAGCGCGTTTCGCGGGTCATGCAGCGTTCGTGGGCGCTGTCGTAGTCGTAGTCACACCGGCTGGCGACCGCACCGCCAGGGTGATAGGTGGTGGTACTGGTCGACAGCCATGCCTTGCCATCGGGGCTCAGCCAACTCTGACGCTCCCGGTTCAGCGTATCCCTGACCACCCGGGTTCGTACGCCAGTCCCGCCCTCGTGGGTTTCACATTGATACAGTCCGCCTTTGAGCACAGTCCACTCATGCAGCCGTTCCGTGGTTGTGCCGTCCGCTAACGTCACCTTCTGCGCCGTCAGCCTTCCCTGTTTGTCATATTCGTAAGACGTCTCGACGTTCTCGCCGTTTTTCGACCCATGCAAACGCCCGGTGTAAATGGAACTACGACAAGACGTGTGAATCTCTTTAATAGGCTCGGGCCGCGAGGAGTTGCATTGGGGCTGAACAACAATTTCGGTAAGGAATTCATCGTCGCCCCCGTCCGCGGCAGACTCAACTTTATAAGAAAAGGTGGTCGTAACCCCAGAACGTCCATCCTTTACCCCTTCAGGCGTGAGCCACTCCATGTCCTTTTGACTGACCAGGCCAAAGCCTGGCAAGTTACTGTCGGTTTGATACTTCAATGTTTCTCTACATATTGCGAATGGCGACTCGACAGCGTCCAACTTGAACCCTCGCGCATTTTGCTTGCTCTGAAAGTCCAGGCTTTTCTCCAGATCAGCCAGCGTTTTCTTGGCTTTTTCCCCGTCTTGTTTTTTCAGGCTGTCCAGCAGTGCCTTGGCCGCCTCTTTGGCTACCGCCAACTGCAAAGCGGAAACATCGACTTCGGTGTAGTCCGGCCGTAGTACCGTCAATTTTATCTCCGGCACGACCATCACGCCCAAGGGGCCTTTATTCAGGGTTTTATAGCCATAAAAAGCCAGGCTCAACGCATACTTGTTTTCACCCTCTTTGCGATAGACCAGTTCAGACTCAACGTGCGTGCATCCGCCACTTTCATCACCTGGGTATTTGATATCCACAGGCAGATTGAATGCATTCCGGGCATAGTCATTGGCCGCATGACTCATGCTGACGGTTGTTTCTATGCGAGTACCCCAGGTAAACCCGGATGAACCGAATGCGAGAGCGCCCCAGCCGACCGGGTTCAAATAGTCGAGGGGCGCCAACAGGATGCCGAAGAAACTGGTGTTGCTGTAGCCGACTTTTTTCTCCGTTACGGTGTATTTTTTGTAGTTATTGAAATAGGTCCATTCAGTAACCGTGTCACCTTGTGCTCTCGACACCAGGTTACCGCTGGGGTCATATTCCAGCGTTACCTCATCGACCGTGACCCCATCAATTTTCTTGGTGGATTTCACCGTGGCCACGGCACGCTTATCGTCCACCTTGACCTCTTGCTCCTGAGTGACAGCCACGCCATTGGCAATGACCGTCTCCGACACCTGCCGGCCGTCCTTGTACTGGTATTCACGAGTGCAGAGCACAACAGCGTCTTCATCACCCTTTTTCATCTGGCGGCAGGTGATGGTCGTCTTGTCGGCCGTGTACTCATACGCTTCAACAAGAGGATCGACGCCCGCGCCAGGTGAAACTTTATATTCACTGACTTTATCGCCTGCGTAGGTCACGGACTCGGTATGGGTGGACGTGTCTAACCGCGGAGCGTCACCTTCCTTGGCCCCGGCAATCATGTGTTCCGTGATGATATCGATGCGGCTCAATTTATCGTCGACGAGAGTGCTCCGGTATATTTTCTTGCCCAGGATTCCGCACCCCGTAACCGTGACCTTGAACTCAACGCCCTCCGCCCTGAAGTCATCATCCGCCTCCAACTCATACGTCACTTGTTCATGGGTATCCGGAAACACGATGAGTCGTTTGAAAATCAAATTCTCCCCAAATTTATTGATATGCCGGTCATTTCGCGGTGCCGCTTCAGTCTTTAACAGGCATCGATCACCCGCACAAATTGAACGTAACCTGGAACCCAAATCAGAAAAAGAATCCTCGTAAATATCGGTTTCCCAGTCTAGTTTTAATGTTTTTCCTGTAGGGGCAGAGTACGCCAACAACAGCCCGCCACTGTTCGAATAAATGTGATGCTCCTTGCCACCGTCTTCATGACGCACGTGGATATCACAAAAATCACCATTCTCAGCGTAGTGAATGGGCCCGGCCGACAGTGTAAAATCACCAAAATCCTTCTCGCTCTTCTCACTAATACTCGTGGTAATCAAGCGCCCGTCACGAATGGGCAAGCCCAGTATATGCAGGACTTCATCATACCTGACACCGGATATCTCGCTTATAACACCAACAGGCAGGAGCGTAATACTGGGAGATTCCAAGCTACAAAACAAACTCAAGTTTAACGGTACGCTCAGCCCTTCATCCGCATAAAGACCAGCAATGGGGATTGAAAATCTACCCTGACCAGTCTGTGGATTGATCGAGATATGTTTCTCGAAAAGATTCGGGTTGGAAGACATGAACGGTGCTCCTGAAAGGAATGGCACTACGCCCCACCCATTCCACCACCGCCGCAAAAAGGCCACAACTGACAGAATTATCAGTTGTGGCCGTAAAAAAACCTGCTAGCGGCTTTATTGGAAGTTTCGATAAAGCGCTGCCGGTTCTAACTCCGGGTGTTCAAAGGGATCCTCGTCGTCGAAGTCATCCAGTTCCACGTCCCCATCGATATCCATGTCCCCGCTCAACGAATGACTGAAACTGTCAGTCGCGGCAATAATCTGGAAATCCTGGATCTGGGTCCAGTAGCGAAGCGCGTCATCGGCGCGTGATAGGGCCAACGGCATGGTAGAGCCCCTTTCAAGCACTCGCTTCATAAAGGTGGCATGCGCCCGATGAGAAATCGGGCCCATGCCCCGGTAGAGGTAGTCCGACGCCTTGGCAACGTCTTGCCAACGCTGCGCTGCACCCAGCGCGGATTTGCCAAGTGCGGAGGTTTGCAGGCGCATATAGCGCCCGGAGAGCGCCAGCGATTTGTTGCTCAGGGCCTGCGCGGCACGCGCAATCGAGTTCGTGCCGTGGGACACCGCATGCGCAGCGAGCCCCACAACGGGTTTGACGATACCGGCCGTGATGCCCGCGAGCCCGAATGCGAGCCCCGCAGTTCCCAGGGCCTTGGATAATTTCGGATCGCTGTCCTGCAACAGGATCGACGCCAGGTCGAAATAGAATGACGCCGCGGAAGCGCCCGTCACCGCGATGGAAAAGGCCAGTGATCCTCCGGCCGACAAGGGTGCCAGCATCGCGCCCAGGCCAGTCAGTACCAGACTGAACTCACGGGCATGGATCAAGGGCATCCCGCCATGGCGACTGTATTGCGCAACCACCGTGTGCCCGTTGTAGTCATGGTTGTTGACCGGGTCCGCGTCGCAGTAACTGAACCGTGAGAGTCCTCCCGCGCCAAACGGGCTCCAGCTATCGGCGGCCTGGAAACGCTGCAGTTGCGGGTCGTACAGGCGGTAGCCGTTGCCCAGGTGATAGAGCCCCAGGGCATTGAGCGGCTCGCCTTTGAAGCCGAGCCAGGTCACCGCGCGCGAGTCGGCTTCGCGATAACCGTAAGGCGTGTAGGTGAAGTACGTGACGTGCTTGTCGCTCAGGTCGATGCTCGCGAAAACACTGCCGGCGGCGTCGCGCAGCTCGAAAGAACGGGTTCGGGAAGGGTCACCCGCAGCGCTGAACACAACCCGGTCCTGCAGATAGCAACTCGGGCTGTCGTTCAGCAGCACGAACCGGCGCTCACTGAAACCCTGGCTGCTTTTGCCGTCGCGCTGGACCAGCGCGTAAATCCGCTCGTTGCGGTAATGGTAGTGCTCGCTCCATTCACCCTGGCGTGCGCCGCGGGTCCGGCCGAGATCGTCGTAGGCAAACACATAATCCGCCTCGCCCTCGACAGAACAGGCGTCGACCTGGCCATTGCCGTGATAGGTGAAGCGCCGGTCAGCCTGCCGGGTCACCCTGCCGAACGGGTCGTGTTCTGTCGGGCCGTTGTTCGACGCGGTGAGTTCCTCGAGTTTTCCGTAGCAGTATTCGAGGGTGCGGGTCGTGCAGGCGTCAGGGCGGGTGTTGCCGCTATAGCAGTCATCTGCCCGGGACAGCACATTGCCCAACGGGCAATAGGTGAAGACCTGCCGGACGCAACGCTCGCCCTCGCCGTTGCTTGCGCCGGGGCCGGAGCATGACCAGCTTTTCAGCCGTTTGAGCCCGTCGTATTCGTAGCTGTCGCTACGCCTGGCCTTGCCTTTGACGTTCAAGCTGCTCTTTTGCAGGCGACCGTCGCCCAGCACCGTGCGCTCGATCACATGGGTATCAACGCCGTCACAGGCGAAGGTGCGGCTGATCTCATGGCCGCTTTCGTTGTACTGGTAGGTCACGGTCATGCTGACGTCGGGGTTCAGCGCCTTGATGGTTTCTTTTGCCAGCAGGCCGCTGTCGGTGTAGGTGAACGTCGATTCGCAGCGCGCGTTGCTGGACCGGGTGATGCGGCCCAAGGCGTCGTATTGATAGCGCGTTGCCCCGCCTTCCAGGCCCTCGAACCCGATAAGGTTGCCGCGCAGGCTGTAGCGGGAAATGGATTCGCAGGTGCCCTGTGGAGCGACTATCCGCTCGCTGCAGGTGAAGCCGCTGTTGCTGCTTTCGTAGCCCGCCAGGGTTGGCGGCACAGGCGCATCGTCCTGAGCCGCGTCGAGCGTCTTCACCTGGCCCCAGACGCGCTGCGAATAAACGCTGCCCAGGCCATCCGCACTCTGACGGCCGACAAGCCGGCGCTCCGTTCCGGCGCCGATATCCTGAACATGGATGTCCACGTCATTGGCGGTGACGTTGGTGTACGTCCGGCTGATTTCAATGCCCTCGGTGGTGGCCGTGAGCACGCGCCCCATCGAGTCATAGCTGTAGGCAGACGCACCCGCGAAGGTGGGCGTCAGTTTTTCGAGTTGGCCATAGGCGTCGTAGCTGAACAAAAGGCTGTCCAGCTCGGTTTGCCTGTCGTCCTTATCCAGCTTCAGGTATTTGACCGACTCCGGTTGCCCGGCCGCGTTGCAGGCGCGGTGAACCAGCAGCCGGTCTTTTCCGGGCGTGCCAAAGGTTTCCTTCAGCGCACCGTGCTCGCCGTACTGGCGCTGTACCTGAAAACTGCCTTGGGTCAGGGTTTCACTGTCGGCGCCGATGGTCAGCGTCTGGCTCTTGCGGTCCAGCTCCTTGCCGTCGGCATCCTTGAGGACATGGGTGATCGTGTGGCTGCTCTGGGTGTCGGCGTCGCTCCAGTGTGTTTCCCGGGTCATGCACTTGTTGTGGCTGCTGTCGTAATCGTCATCACAACGGCTGGCCCGCCGGCCACTGGGGTGATATTTGGTGCTGCTGGTTTGCAGCCAGGCAACGCCATCCGGACTGACCCAGCGCTCGCGCTCGCGGCCGAGCACATCCTTGATGACCCGGGTTCGCCGGGTTGCGTCGGTGCTGTGGGTTTCACACTGGTAAAGCCCGCCCTTGAGCGCGGTCCACTGGAACAGCCGGTCAGTGCGCGTGCCGTCCGGCAGCGTCACCTCCTGGGCGACCAACCTGCCCTGCTCGTCGTATCGGTAGGCGGTCTCGATTCCGTCACAGTCCTTGGCCCACTGCCGGCGCCCGCTGTAGATGGAGCGGCGCTGGGACGAATGGACCTCGGGGCTGGTTGACGCCGAAGTGCGTCGGCCTGAAACCGTGGTGTCGATGCACAGCGCATCGCCGCTGCCGTCCTGCGAAGGCTCCACCCGGTAGTCGAAGGTGGAGACAACGCCGTCGCGGCCTTTCGGCGCGCCCTCGGCGTCGAGCTGACGCCGGGTTTTCTGGGTAATCAGTCCATAGCCCGGTTTCTTGTTATCGCTCTGGTACTCCAGTGTTTCCAACAGCATGCCGCCGTTGGTCCAGGGCTTTAGCAGCTTGAACCCTCGGGCATTTTCCTTGCTTTGCGCGACCAGGCTCTTTTTCAGGGCGGCAAGGTCATCGTCTGCTTTCTGCTTTTTGAAACTCTCCAGCAACTCCCTGGCGGCGGCATTGGCCACCTCAAGTTGCTGAGCGGACACATCGACTTCTTCGCACGACGGCTGCAACACCGTGAGTTTCTGTGCGGGAACAAGCCCCGCGCCAAGGGTTTTGTAACCATAGTAAGTCAGGCTCAGGGCCCGTTTCTTTTTGCCATCCTTGCGGTAAACGAACATTGATTCGACATGCGTGCAACCGCCACTCATATCGCCTGGGTAGTTGAGTGCCACCGGCAACTGGAACGCTTCCTTGGCGTAATCATTGGCCGCGTAACTCATGCTCACTTCACTGTCGATGACCGTGCCCCAGGTAAACCCCTGCGAGGCGAAAGCATGCATTCCCCAACCAATCGGATTCAGATAGTCGAAGGCCTTGAAGAACAGACCGAAGAAGCTCGTGTCCTCGAATTTTGTAGCTTTTTCTTCTACCCGGTACTTCTTGTAATTGTTGTAGTACGTCCATTCGGTGACCGTGTCACCCCGGGTTCTGGACACCAGATTGCCGCTCGGACCGTATTCCAGGGTTTCCTCATCGACCGTTACTCCATCGACGGCCCGGGTGGATTTGACGATGGCCAGCGCATTTTTCTGGTCCAGCGTGACGTGTTGTTCCCGAGTGACCTTGATGCCGTTGGCGACCACTGATTCGGCAACCTGGCGCCCTTCCTCGAAGAGGCACTCGCGGATACCGAGCACCGTGCCCTCGGCCACGTCATCGCCCGCGCTGACCTGACGGCAAGTCATCGTGGTTTTGTCGTCACTGTACTCATAGGTTTCAACAAAGGTATCGACCCCGGCCCCGGGTGAAAGGCTGTAGCTGCTGACTTTATCCCCGTCGAAGAGCAAGGTTTCCGTGTGGGTGGAGCTCTCCACCACAGGCGCATCGCCTTCTTTCGCACCGGCAATGCTGTGCTGCCGGCAGACGTCGATCTTGCTGAGCTTGCCGTCGGTGGTTTCAAGCCGATAGACCGTCTTGCCCAGGATGCCGCAGCCCTCGACCTCGATGGTGACAATCGGGTCGTGCCCCTTGCGCTCGGTTTCCTTGAAGGTATAGGTAACTTGCTCAGGCGTACCGGGGAACACTACAAACGCTTCGAAGATTTGAGCGTCCTTTGAAGTACGTTGGTACTTGCCCGCTTTTAACACCCTTACTTCTACCCGACGGCAGTGCTCGCCCTTGACCTTGAGCAAGCATCGATCACCCGCCTCAATGGAATGCAGTCGCGCACAGCTATCTTTTCGTTCATAGACCTTGTCATCGTAGGTCCACTCAAAGTTCAAGGACTTGCCGCCAGGAGCGCTGAACCGGGTCAACACCACCTCGGCGATGTTTTCCCCGAACCTGGAAAACACCTCCCCCCCGCCGCCCTTGTGAGACACGCGGATCAGATGATTGAAGCGCGTGTAGGTAATGCCGATATCACCGAAGTCATTCTCGCCCCAGGTCAGTTCCTGACTGATCAAACGGCCATCACTGAGCGGCAATCCCTCCAGTAACGCGCCACGCATCTTCCCCGATGGCACCAGTTGCAAAAAAGGCCTGTCCAGGCTGCAGAACACGCTTAATTTGTAAGGCGTACTCAGCCCTTCATCCGCATACAGATCGGCGATCGGCAAAGAGAACATGCCCTGGCCGGTCTGCGGGTTAATGGAAACATGCTTGTGGAACAGTTCCGGATTAACCGAGGCCATGGGCGGTGCTCCTGCGGAGGCGAATCATGCGCCATCCCAGCACCGCGCCGTTATTGGCGCAACTGACAGAAATATCAGGTGCGCCACGCGAACCCTGTGGGAGCCGGCGTGCCGGCGATAGCGTCCTCAGCGTTCCCCATTGAATGGATAAGCCCACGACGCCAACACCCAACCTTATCGCGAGCAAGCTCGCTCCTACACGAGCGCGCAAGTCCAGACGCCGCGGCGTGCGGCGTCATCAGAGCATCCAACCCCGTTCAGGCCCGGTACAAAATCACCAGATCATTGATCACCGAAGGCCGCTCCTGCCCCAGCACATGGATATTGATCTCCAGCGTCAGTTGCGTGCCGCGCCCGAGCAGTTCCACGCTCTTGACCCGCGCCCGTGCATGGATCCGCGCACCCGCCGGCACCGGCGCGGGGAAGCGCAGGCGGTCGGAGCCGTAGTTGATCTGGGTGCCGAAGCCGGTGATCTCGAAGCCCAGGGCCAGTTTCATCCGCGATTGCAGCACCTGCACCAGCGCACCGTGGGCGATGGTGCCGCCGAACGGGCTTTGCAGGCGCGCCCGCTCGGGGTCGGTGTGAATCCAGTAGTCATCGCCGGACAGTTGGGCAAAGGCGTCGATCAGCGCCTGGTCGACGACGATCACGTTGCTCCAGTCGCTGAAGCTGTCGCTGACCAGTGACTGCAAGGCGGCGGCATCGTTGAAGTCGATCTTGCGCACCGGCGCCGTGTCCTCGGCCGGTTGCGGCTCGGGCTCCAGGCCCGGCAGCGGCTCCAGCGCGGCGGCGTCCTTGTCCAGGCCGGTAAAGCGCAACAGGCGGTTGCCCTTGCCATCCACTTCAGCGAACACCGGCTGCAAGGCCATGCCGATGTGGATTTCGTCTTCGTCCAGGCCCACCAGGTTGCTGTTGATTCGCACGCCTTCGGCCAGTTCGACCACCGCCAGTTTCTGCGGCATTTCATCGGCGAAGTCCGGCAGGGTCGGGATGCGCGTCAGGGTGTAGCTGTACAACGTTGCCCGGCCCGGCACTTCACGCCAGGCCAGGTCGTGGGCCAGGCACGACGGGCAATGCCGGCGCGGGTAAAACACCCAGTGCGAACAGGCGTTGCACTGTTGGATCAGCAGGCGGCGGGCCTTGATCCCTTCCCAGAACGGCGCGGAAATCTCCGTGGCAACGGGCATCGGTT
Organism: Pseudomonas sp. 20P_3.2_Bac5; assembly: GCF_025466035.1. NCBI lineage: Bacteria > Pseudomonadati > Pseudomonadota > Gammaproteobacteria > Pseudomonadales > Pseudomonadaceae > Pseudomonas > Pseudomonas sp. 20P_3.2_Bac5. Next base: position 16,230 of record NZ_JANLOA010000061.1, read on the forward strand.
TGTTGTTGGACATGCTCTTATGCTCCCTGAAGTATCAATGCGCCCTGCTCGCTCATCACGCCGCCGGTGCCGGAGACATAGACGGTGTCGCAGCCTTTGAGCTGACGCTCGCCCGCCGTGCCGGCAATCTGCGTCACCGCCTCGATCACCTGCGACATACCGCCCGCGGACCCGGCCTGGCCGAAGCTGAGCTGGCCGCCATGGGTGTTCATCGGGAAATCGCCGCGCCAGGTCAGGTCGTGCTCGCGGACAAAGGCCATGCCCTCGCCCTTGCCGCAGAAACCGGCGTCTTCCAGGGTCAGCAAGGCGGTGATGGTGTAGCAGTCATAGATTTGCGCGGCGTCGACGTCCGCCGGCTTGAGCCCGGCCATGGCGAAGGCGCGCTGGGACGCCGGGCCGATCGGCGTGTGGATCATGTCCGCGGCATAGGACGGCGACTTGAACGCCAGGTGCTCGCCGAAACCGGTGACGAATGCCGGGCGCTTGCGCGAACGGGCCGCGACTTCCTTCGAGGCGATGATCATCGCCGCGCCACCCGCCACCGGCATGACGATTTCGAGGACGTGCAGCGGGTCGGCGACCATGCGGCTGGCCAACACTTGCTCGATGGTCAGCGGCTGGCCGTAGAACATCGCCTCCGGGTTGGCCTGGGCGTTGGTGCGCTGGTCCACGGCGATTTTCGCCAGGGCCACCGGGTCGTAGCCGTACTGCGCCGCGTAGCGCTGGGCGATCATCGCGTAGCCGGTGTTCTGGCCCATGTGCCCGTAAGGCAGGTCGAACTCGGCTTCCGGCGCGCCAAACGCCGTGCTGTGACCGCCGAAGCGCATGGCCCGGGCCATCCAGCTCGGGTCTTCGTCCGGGCCGAACGGCGCCATGCGCGCCGGCAGCACGCACAGCACGGCCTGGCACAGGCCCAGTTCGATGGCGGCGGCGGCGCGCCAGACCATGCCCACCGAGGTGCAGCCGCCCAGGTCGACCACTTCGGCGAAGTTCAGGCGCAGACCCAAGTACTCGGCGGCCATGGCCGGGACGAACACCGACGCTTCATGAAACTGCGGGCCATTGATCACCAGCCCGTCCAGGTCCTCGGCCTTGAGCCCGGCGTCGCGCAAGGCGCGGGCAGCCAGGTCGGCGACCTGCTCCAGGTGAAACATCTTCGGCGCGGTGGCGTACTTCTCCGGCTTGTATTGCGCGGTGCCAACGATGGCCGCGTGCCCTTTGAGGCCCATAGTCCCTCCCCGTCCGGGCCTGTGGCCCGGTTGTTGTGTCGATGATGGTGAAAGCCCGGGCCAGCGCAGGCCGCCCGGGCCGCGTGCGACTCAGAAGCTGTATTTCATCGAGAACGTGGCGTAGTCGCGGTCGGCGAACGGACGCTTGACCGGGTCCGCCGAGCCCAGGTAGCCGGTGTAGTTCAGGCCGACTTCGAGGTTGCCCAGGTACTTGAACGTGGTGCCTACGCTCAGGCGTCGGTCGCCCTGCACGCCGGAGATGCTGCCGGCCATGGGTGTCGAGCCGCTGAACACGTTGGAGAAGCGCACTGGCACTTCCAGATCCCAGCCCTGGAAAACCCCCGGATAACTGAACGATGCGCCCAGGGTGTAGGCGCTGGAGTCGCGGCTGCGCCAGGCGGATGAAGTCTTGTAGGTGTAGTCATCGGAATTCCCCACCATGCCGCCGAGCGACGGCAACAGGTTGACGCCTTGCAGGTTGGGCGCGGCGGAGGCGTCATCGACGCTGTCCACCCGTACATGAACGACTTCGGCGGTCAGCGTGGTCTGGCTGGCCCAGGGTCGGTCGCCCAGCACGCGCATCGCCGACAGTTGCATCTGCTGGCCCTTGCCGCGGGTCGGCACCGGCCCAAGACCGGTGTTGACCATCACCGGCGCGCCGTCGCGGTACGACCATTCGCCACCGATCTGGTACTCGCCGAGCTTGGTCGAGGCGCTGATACCGGTGAGCTTGATGTCCTCGAAGTACTTGACCTTGTAGCCGTTGGCGGCAAAGGCATAGAGGCCGCCACCCACCGGCACCGGGTCATAGCCCACCAGGGCGGTGGCCGGGTTCTTGTCGTGGTAGTTGACGTGGAACAGCGACATCTCGATCGCCGGCACCGGCCGGAAGCGCACCTGCACGCCCCACTGGCCGCTGTCGCGCGGTTCGTCGGTGCCGCGATAAGCGATCTTGCTGGTGCCGCTGTAAAGGAATTCGCGGCCCGGGCCAATCACGTCGCTGCTCGACAGGTAGCTGCCCACCGGCGGCAGTTCGGTGCCCTTCCATTCGTACTGCACATAAGCGCCGAAGGTGATTTGCGGGTTGAGGCGGAACGACGCCGAGACCTGCCCCACCGGCAGCAGCACTTCCTTGACCTCGACCCCGGGCTGCGCGGCCTTGACCGCGTCGGACGGGTTCTGCACGCCGTTGACGCCGGGGTAGTACAGGCTTTCGCCCCAGGACTCGATATGCCGCCCGGCCTTGACGTCGAGCATGGTGTCGTTGTCGAAGCGCCAGCCGCCGAACACGTAGGCATCCAGCAGGCGGGTGCGGCCGCCGCTGTAGTAGCGGGTGTCGCTGGTGAATTCGTCGTGGTCGCCGCTCTTGTTCACGGTGGCCGGCGAGTCGTTGTCGTTGCTCTTGTGATAGACGTCGTCGTAGAAGGTACTGGCGCGCACCACCGCGCCGTAGTTGTCCTTGCGCAGGATCATCTCGCCGAGGGCGCCGATGCGGTTGGTGGTCAGGGCGCCACGGTCGAAGTTGCGGTTGGCGTCGTCGGCGTTGACGCCCATCAGCCGCCTGCTCTGCTCGCCCAGGCGCACCCCGACGCCGTAGCTGGTGGTCACCGACCAGTCGATGGTGGCGCCGTTGTCGAACTCGATGGTCTCGCCGGCCAAGGCCTGCGTCGATGCCAGGGCAATGGCCGCCGCCAGGCAGGTGACCTGGCCCCCGCGTGAGCCAAGGCCAGGCGCATTATTGTTGTTTTTATCGATCACACTGACTCTCCTGTGTGGCAACCGTCAGGTTGCCGGGTTTGAGCAACATTGCCGCCGTGCCGGACGCTCACAACACGTCGCGCGGATCGGTGGCGGGTGCGTCGGGATCGCGCCGTCGGTAGCGGTAGAGCCCGCCGTGTTCCGCCCGCGACAGCGACCCTTCGGCCATGAGGTAGTTGGCATGGGCCAACGTTTCGCCCAGCGCCATCAGTTCGTCGAAACGACCGGACAGCTTCGGGAACAGCACGGCCATCAGCTCGAGCGCGCTGCGCGGCTCGTCGCAGGTGGCCAACAGCAGCGCCAGGTGGGCCCGGTGATGGGCCGCCAACTGGTCCAGGCGTGCATGCAGGTTGAAGAACGGACGTTCGTGGGCCGGCAACACCAGCACGCTGTCGGGGACGCCGCGCAGGTGATCGATGGAGGCCAGCCAGTCCCGCAGCGGATCGGCGTCCGGCTCGGTGGCATGCACGCCCACCGTCGAGGTGATGCGCGGCAGCACCTGGTCGCCGGAAATCAGCAACCCGTCGTCTTCGGCGTACAGGCAGGCGTGCTCCGGCGAATGGCCGCGCCCCACTACTACCCGCCACGCGCGGCCGCCGATGCGCAGGCGATCGCCCTCGCGCAGGCGGCGGTAACTGTTGAAGTGCAGCGGGCGGAAATGCCCGTTCTGGATGGTCCGGTACATGTCGCCGGCCTGTTCGGCGTTGAAGCCGGCCCGGGCGTAGTGCGCGAGGAAGTCCCAGCCCGGCTCGGCGCCGCTCGGCACCTTCACGTACAGCGACTGGTACTCGGCTTCGGTCATGTACACCGGGCAACGAAAACGCTCGGCCAGCCAGCCGGCGACACCGGCGTGGTCGGAATGGAAATGGGTGCACACCACCGCCCGCAGCGGCTGGCCGGTGCACAGCCCGGTGAACACCTGCTCCCAGACTTCGCGGGTCTGCTCGGTGTTCATCCCGGTGTCCACCGCCACCCAGCCATCGCCCTCGCGCAGCAGGTAGAGGTTGATGTGGTCGAGGCGAAACGGCAGCGGCATGCGCAGCCAGAACACGCCGTCCGCCACCTGGCGCACCTCGCCGCCAGCCGGCGCTTCGGGCCAGGGGTAGCGCAGGCCATCGCGCAGTTCGTGGCCGTTGTGGTCGAGGTCAGCCATGGTCGGCGACCACGAACGGTGCCAGTTCCAGGCGCTGCAACAAGGCCCGCGAATACGGCTGGTAAGTGCCGGATTGCTCGTCACGGATGTACAGCGGATCGCGGCAGGCGTCCGGGCAATAACCCTGGCGCTGCAGATCGACCTTGCGCAGTTTGAAAGTGCTGGTCAGGTCCGCCGCCGCGCTGACCCGCACGAACAGCGGCGCGGCGTAGCGCGGCAGACGCTCTTCGCTCAGGGCATACAGCGCCTGTGGATCGAACACCTCGCCCGCCTGCATCAGCACCGCCGCCATGCCGGCGCGGCCTTCGTGGCCCGGCACCTGCACGCCGTAGATATTGATCAGTTCCAGTCCCGGCAGATCGCCAAGGGCGTCGGCCACTTCCTGGGTCGAGACGTTCTCGCTCTTCCAGCGGAAGGTGTCGCCGATGCGGTCGACGAAGTAGCAGTAGCCATCGGCGTCCTGGCGCAGCAGGTCGCCCGAGCTCCACCAGGCATCGCCTTCGCGCAGCACATTGCGGCGGATCTTGCTTTCGGTGGCGTCGGCCGAGGTGTAGCCCTCGAAGCGCCCTCCGCCGATCTCCGGGTGGTTGACGATAAAGCCCATGGCCTCGCCCACCTCGCCCACTTCGCAGACCTGATAGAAGCCGTTTTCATCCCGCGGATGGCAGTCGTTTTCCACGTCGAAGCGGATCAGCCGCAGGTTGGTGCGTGTCCAATCGGGAACCCGGCCGCAGGCGCCGACATAGTTGTCGACGTTGATCAGCGCAGTGTTGGCCTCGGTGGCGCCCCAGCCTTCGAACACCTGGACCGGGCCGAAGCGCTCGATCCAGCGCTGCCAGGACTCCGGGGTCAGGCCGGCGCCGAGCATGCAGCGCAGGTTGTGATCCCGCTCGCCGGGTTGTTCCGGGCGGTTGAGCAGGTAGCGGCAGATTTCGCCGATGTACTGGAACACGCTGATGTTGTGGCGCACCACATCGCGCCAGAACTCGCTGACGCTGAACTTGCGCCGCACCACGATACTGGCGCCGGCGCGCAGCGCGGTGGAGGTCACCGAGGTGGCGGCGGCGCCGTGGTACAGCGGCAGGCAGCAGTAGAAAACGTCGTCGCCGGTCGCCGCCAGGGTGACTTCCATCACATCCCCCGAGGACATCCAGCGCATATGGCTGTAGCGCGCCGCCTTGGGCAGGCCGGTGGTGCCGGAGGTGAAGATCAGCAAGGTCGGCGCCTGCGCCTCGACCGCCGCGCGGATGTCCCGCGGGAAGGCGCTGCGCGGCGCGCTGTCCAGACGCGTGGCGAACTGGCGGTCGATAAAGCCGGGCAGATCGCCCGCCCAGCGGTTTTCCTCGTCGCCCACCAGCCAGTAGGCCAGCGTCGGCAGGTCCTCGGTGGCGAGCACGTTGCCGAGGCATTCTTCGCCGATCACCAGGGCTTTGGCCGCGGTGGTTTCCAGTGCGTGCAACAGCGGCCGGCCGTTGACCTGGGTATTGATGAAAGCCACCACCACACCCAGCTTGACCAGGCCGAACCAGGTGCAGAAGAACGCCGGGCGGTTCTCCATGACCATGGCGCAGACGTCGCCGGCGCGCAGGCCCTTGGCGTAGAGGGTGTGGGCCATCTGGTTGGCGCGGGCGTCCACTTCGGCGTAGCTCAGGGTCTGCTCGCCGTAGATCAGAAAGGGCCGCTCGGCGAAGCGCGCGGCTTGTTGCTCCAGGCGATCGGCCAGGGTGTAGTGGTCCGCCGGCTTGATCTGCGCGGCCGCCGCGCCGCGCCGGTCGAGGATGGCCTGGGTCTGCTCGCGGGGCACCACGACGCTGGACGGCAGGCCGGACGATGGCAGGGTCATGGGGTCACCTCCGCCGCCAGGCTGAGCGCGGGGTAATCGGTGTAGCCCCGTGGGCCGGCGGTGTAGAGGGTCTTGCGGTCAAAGGCGGCCAGTGGCTGGCCGTGGCGCAGGCGCTCGACCAGGTCCGGGTTGGCGATGAAATGCCGACCGAACGACACCGCCACACCCTCGCCCGCGTCCACCGCGGCGCGGGCCGAGGCGCCGTCGAAACCGTCATTGAGGATCAGCCGCTGATTGCCGTGGGCGCGGGCCAGGGCGAAGGCATCGAGATTGCCGAGCGGCGAACGCATCACATGCAGGTAGGCCAGCTCCAGCGGCGCCAGCGCGGTGCACAGGGCGATCGCGGTGGCGGCGGGGTCGTCGTCCTGGATGTCGTTGTAGGGATTGCCCGGGCAGAACCGCACGGCGACCCGCCCGACACCAATGGCATCGGCCATCGCCTGCACGGTTTCGGCGACGAACCGCACGCGATTTTCCGCGCTGCCGCCGTAGGCGTCGGTGCGCTGGTTGCTGCCCGAGGCGAGGAACTGCATCGGCAGGTAGCCGCTGGTGCAATGCAGCTCGACGCCGTCGAAGCCGGCCTCGCGGGCATTCAGCGCGGCCTGGCGGTACTCGGCGACCACCGCGGCGATGCCTTCGATGCTCAGGGCTTCGGGCTGCTCGGTGTCGGCCATGCCCACCGCGTCGGTGAACACCTGGGTGTTGGCGCGCAGTGCCGAGGGCGCCACGGTGGCCGCCCCGGCCGGCTTGTTGTAACGGCTGGCGGCGCGGCCGACGTGCATCAGTTGCAGGACGATGCGCCCGCCCTCTTCGTGCACGGCGCGGGTCACCTGGCGCCAGGCGGCGATCTGTTCGGCGGTGTAGATCGCCGGGGTACGGCAATAGCCCAGGCCACTGGCCGACGGCGCGGTGCCTTCGGCGACGATCAGCCCGGCGCTGGCCCGCTGGCGGTAGTACTCGACCATGTCGGCGGTGGCAACGGCCTGCGCGTCGGCGCGGCTGCGGGTCATCGGGGCCATGACGATACGGTTGGCCAGTTGCAGTTCGCCCAGGCGCACCGGCTCGAACAAGATGCTCATGTCAGCTCCTTAACTTCTTGTTGTGTCCGGGGCTGACGGGCCGCTTGGCGCATTGCCGCAACCCCGGAGATGGGCTGCATGATTGATCCGCGGCGAGGCTGAAACATCGTCCGACAAGACTAGTTTCGCGGCTTCAGGTAAGGTCGGCAGCGCCTTGAAAAGCGCAGGAAAAATGGTCTGAACGGACGATGAAAGAGGTGCGGGATGCGCCGACGATCCAGCTCGATATAACAAGAACCGGAGCAGCGCAGTGAACCCACCCAATCCCGTCACCTGGCGCACGCACTACGCGCTTCTGGTGCTCGCCAGCATCTACGTCTTCAACTACATCGACCGCCAGTTGATGGCGATCCTGATCGAGCCGGTGAAGCTCGAATTCGGCATTTCCGACACCGGCATCGGCCTGCTTTCAGGGGTCACGTTCGCGGTGTTCTACACCGTCTTCGGCTTCCCGCTGGGACGGCTCTCGGACCGCATCGGGCGCAAACCGGTGATCGCCTTCAGTTGCATGGCCTGGAGCCTGATGACCATGCTCTGCGGCATGGCCGGCAACTTCCTCACCCTGGTGCTGGCCCGCGTCGGCGTGGCGGTGGGCGAAGCCGGCGGCACCGCGCCGTCGGTAGCGATGGTCTCCGACCTGTACCCGGCCAACCGCCGCTCCACCGCGCTGTCGGTGCTGATGCTGGGTTCGAGCCTGGGCGCGATCGTCGGCCTCGGCCTCGGCGGCTGGATTGCCCAGCACCACGGCTGGCGCTATGCGTTTTTGCTGATCGGCGCACCGGGCATCCTGCTCGGCCTGGTCCTGCTGCTGACCGTGCGTGCGCCCAAGCCCGCGGTGATCCGCCAGGCCACGGCGGTGCCGGAGGATGGCTGGGCCAAGACCCTGGTGGAATTGTTCCGCATGCCGTCATTCTTCTGGCTGGTGCTGACCGGTGGCACGGCGGCGATCGCCGGTTATGCCATCGGCACCTGGAGCCCGAGCTTCCTGATCCGTTCCCATGGTTTGAACATGCAGGAAGCCGGCTTCCTGGTGGGGGTGGTCGGCGGCACCGGCTCAACCATCGGCACCCTCGCCTGCGGCCTACTGACTGACCGCCTGGCTCGGCGTGATGTCGGCTGGCAGATCGGCGTGCCGCTGCTCGGCACCTTGCTGAGCATCCCCTTCGCCCTCGCCTATTTCCTCTGGCCGCAGGGCATCGCTTTTCATATCGGCAGCATCCCGGTGCCCGAGGCGTTCCTGTTCTACAGCGCGTTCGGTTTCTTCGGCGTGTGGTGGGCGACGCCGTGCCTGGGCGCGATCACCCATTTGTTCCCGGCCACGCGCCTGGCTCAGGCCACGGCGATCTTCGTCATGTCCATGACCCTGTTGGGAGTTGGCCTGGGGCCGTTGGTGATTGGCGTGCTGAGTGACTTCTTCGTCGCTTCGCTGGGCGGCGAATCGCTGCGCTATGCGCTGGCGGCATCGGTGTCGTTGCTGGTGTTGGCGGCGGGGTTTCTGGCGATGGCGTTGCCGCAGTATCGGCGGCAGTTGCGGGCAGAGGATGTGGTGGCGGGAGCAGTGGTCGGCGTTTGAGTTGAAGGCCCGATTGCTGGATGGGTGTCTGCAGATCTTTCGGTCATGTGCCTGCCGGTATGTTTTCAGCGCCCTTGAGATCGAGCGCCGCCCGCGCGGCGCATCGCGAGCAAGCTCGCTCCTACATCGGTTGTAACGCGCCATGGCCTGTGGGATTGGCGTCAGCCTTGAAATCAAGCCGAACCACCAAGGCGGTCAACCATGGCCTTGCAGGCATAGGTACGTTGCAACCGATGTAGGAGCGAGCTTGCTCGCGATGCGCCGCGCGGGCGGCGCTCGATCTGAACAGCGCTGAAGACACTCCGGCTAGCACATGGCGGCCACTACATCCCAGCCGCCTGTGATAGCCGTGCTAGCGAAGGGCAATTACTTCTCGGCTTCGATAACCTTGTTCAGTACAGCCCCGTCAATGCTCAGGGTGGCGCTGTTGAACATGCCTTCGACGTAGGTCTTGGCCAACTGTTCCTGACGCTGCGCACGCAGGGCGTCACGCAGTTGTCCGCGAACTTCGTCGTAGGTGGCGACGCGCGCCGGTTGCAGTTCGACCAGCTTGACGATGTGCAGGCCCAGCGGGCTTTGCAACGGTTCGCTGACCGCGCCGACCTTCAGCTTCGACACTGCGGTACGGACTTCCGGCAGCAACTGCGTCAGCGGTTGCAAACCGATATCGCCGCCCTGCTTCGCACTGCCGGTGTCCTGCGAGTAGGTCTCTGCCAGTTTGGCAAAGTCGGCGCCGGAAGCCTGGGCACGCTTGGCGATGCTTTCAGCCTGCTTGCGCACCGACTCCAGGGCCTGCTCGTCCGGTACGGCCAGGTAGATCTGGCTGACCCGGTACAGCGCCGGCACCTGCAACGAAGCCTTGCCGTTCTCATAGGCCTGCTTCAGGTCCTGCTCGGGCGGATAGTCATCCGGCACCTTGGTCACGCTGCTCAGGTAGCTGCGCAGGACGATCTGCTCGATCGCGGCGCGGGTCTGGGCTTCCACATCGGGACGCTTCGACCAGCCCTTGGCTTCGGCCTGCTGGTACAGGGCCTTTTCCGCCAGGCGTGCACGGATCCAGGTTTCCAGCGCAGGACGATCATTGCGCAGTTGCAGGCGAGCCTGCTCCGGCAATTGGGCGAACAGCGCCTTTAGCTCTTCGGCGTTGACCTGCTGGTCACCCAGGCGAGCCAGCGCGGTACCGCTTTCGGTTTCTGGAACAGTGCGGCTGGCCGCCTCCAGATCGTCGCCAGGACGCAGGGCCAGGGTGACCGCAACGGTCAGCACGGCCAGCGCACCAGCGCCGGCCCACAGGCGACCGCGACTCACGAAGCGCTTTCCACAGGAGCCTGGGCAGCAGCGACGTTGCGGCTGTAGTCACGCAGGTAGACAACGAACTCTTGCAGCAGTCGGTCCCACAGCACCAGGGAGCCTTGCAGGTGCTTGAGGCTGACGCCGTCAGCAACGATCACGTCTTTTTCCAGCACCAGGAACTCGCCCTGTTGAGCCAGACGGGAGAAACGACGCGAAGCGTTCCACAGGTTGGTCAGGCCTTCAGGCAGCTCACCCTGGATGCGCAGTGCACAGCTGTAGGTGAAGTCCAGGAATTGTCCTTCTTCCGGGGCACTGTTACCGAAACGGACGGCGTAACCGACGCCCTGGCTGGCGCTGAGCAGTTGAATCACAGCGTTTTGCTCGGTGCGGTTGACCCGGCAACCGGCGTCTTGCAGCAGGGTGGTCAGGGAATCGGCACTTACGGTTTCGATCAGGGTATTGGCAGTCACGGGGTCACCTTCCTTGCGCGGTTAAAAGCCTGAAGTTAAAGCGAAAGTTTGTAGCACATTGCTAGCATCCGGTACAGACGCACCACACCTCCTTCCGTCATAAACATGTCCATCAGCAACCGCGCGTGCCCCGACCGAGGCGCCGGACCAGTTCTTCACGGTCCAGCACCGGTGCGAAGTAGCTGCCCTGGCCGACCGCGCAGCCCATGTCCATCAGGATCAGGTGCTGGCCGGCGCTTTCCACCCCGGTGACGGTGACGCCCAGGCCGAGCGACCCGGCCAGGGCCAGACTGTTCCTGATCACCGCGCGGTGGCGGGGCTGGTGTTCCAGTTCGTGCATGAACTGGCTGGCCAGCCTGATTTCATTGAACGGCAGCTGGCACAAGCGCTGGAAAGCCCCGCCATTGCTACCGAACTCACCGAGGCACAAGCCACAACCGAGCATGCGCAGGCGCGTCAGGCTTTCCAGGTGCATCGCCGAAGTCTCCAGCGGGCTGCAGAACGCCAATTCAAAGGCGATGCCCTGGCCCACCGAACGATGAAACTGCATCAGCGACTTGATCCGCCGGGTCAGGCTGCGGCCACACAACTGCGACAAGCGCAGGGCAAAGCACAGGCGCAGCACCCGCCCCTGCGCCATCAGTTCGCGCTGCAAGGCCAGGCCCTGTTCCAGCAACACCACCAGCATGTCGTCCAGCAGGCCAGCGCGTTCCACCAGGGGCATGAACAGGTTGTCGGCCAGCAGGCCATGGACCGGGTGCTTCCAGCTCGCCCGCACGTCCACGCCCTTGATTTCGCCGTTGCCGAGATCACAGCGCGGCAGGAAATGCGCGCCGAACTCCTTGTACGACAGCCCTCGGCGGATATCCGCTTCGGTCACCACCACCCCCTGGGCCGGTGCGGCCAGTGAGCGCGCGGGCAAGGTGCGCACCCGCGCCAGTGCGTCACGCATGCTCTCCAGGTGCAGCGGCTTGCCGACATCGCCGAGAAACACCACGCCCAGGCGAGCGACCAGCAGGGTAATGGCCCGGCGCACCTCGGAATGCAGCCCGCTGCTGACGATCACCCCGCCGATCAGCGACGCCTGCGCCGCGCGGTGGAGAAACTCGAGGCCGTCCATACCTTCCATGCGCACATCGCAGACCACCACATCGACCCGGCCGATGCGCTCGAGCAAGGTGATCGCTTCGCTGCCGGCGGACGCTTCCAAGACGTCCCGGCAACCGAGTTGACAAAGGATCTTCACGGCGATGGCGCGCTGAAAAGAGTGATTTTCAAGGATCAGGACACGCAAAGACTTCGCAGGCACAACCGCTTCCCTCGTATAGGCCAGGCCCCATATTCCTATCCGTTCAGCCAGGAAGAATCAGGCGGCTTCCCAGCATTCGACAGAAATCTCCGACGCTTCAAGACTGACAAAACAGTTCCAGGCGCTGGGTCAGCGCGGTCACGGCCTGGCGCAGGTCGTCCACCAGCGGATCGATGCGTTCCGCCGGCGCGCTGTCCTGGCAGGCCTTTTCCAGGTTTTCGCAGGCGTGCAGCAAACGGCGCGCCTTGATGATCCGGCCGCCGCCCTTGATCCGGTGCACCAGGTCCGCGAGGCCGCCCAGGTCACCTTCGCCGTGCAGGTAGGCGAGTTTTTCCAGGTCTTCGCGGTTGCTGGTCAGCAGGTCTTGCAACAGGGCCTTGATCGCCGTCGGATCGCCGCCGGTGATCTTGTGCAGGCTGGACAGGTCCAGCCCGTTGCCCGGTTTCAGCTCACCTTCGCCGGCGTCGGGCACCAGGCCGGGTTCGCCCGAGGCCAGCTTGCCAGCGAGGTCCTTCAGGTTCAGCGGTTTGAACAGGCAATCGTCCATCCCGGCCTCGATACACCGCTTGCGCTCCGTGGGCTGGGCATTGGCGGTGCAGCCGAGCAACAAGATCGAGACCTTGCCCTTGCGCCGCTCGTCCTCGCGCACCGCCCGCGCCAGGGCATAGCCGTTGAGGCCCGGCATATTGCAATCAGTGATCAGCACATCGAAACGCTGCCGCAACCAGGTGCGCAGCCCTTCGTCGCCGTTGGTCGCGGTCACTACGCGGTGGCCGAGAAAACTCAGTTGCTGCTGCAACAGCAGGCGGTTGGCCGGGTAATCGTCCACCACCAGGATATCCAGCGGCGCATCGCTGCGGGCGGGCAGTTGCGGCAGGCTGGCCAGTACCGCCTCGGACGGTGTCAGGCGCGGCAGGTCAAGATTGATCCGCGCCCGGGTGCCCACGCCGAGGGTGCTGTCCAGCAACATGTCGCCGCCCATCATGGCGCAGAGCGTGTGGCTGATGCTCAAGCCCAGCCCCGAGCTGCAGCGGGCGCTCTGCTGGTTGTTGCTGGCCTGGCGAAACGGGCTGCCCAGCAGGGCCATTTCGTCTGGCGGAATACCCACGCCGGTGTCTTCCACCGACAGGCACAGTCCGACCCGTTCACGGTCCACGTCCAGCGCCAGGGTCACGCAGACCTCGCCTTCGTGGGTGAACTTGATCGCATTGCTGATGAGGTTGGACAGCACCTGTTTGAAGCGCACCGGATCGACCAGCACCTGCACCGAACAGTGGCTGTCCATGTCCAGCGCCAGGTGCAGGCGTTTCTGTCGGGCCTGGGCCTCGAACATGCGCACCGTGCTTTCCACCTCGCGGCACAGGTCGACCTGCTGCGGCACCAGCTCCAGGTGCCCGGATTCGATACGGGTGATATCAAGGATGTCGCCCACCAGATCCAGCAGGCCCCGGGCGGCGCCAGACGCCACTTCGATGGCGAGACGGTCGAGCACGCCCTCCTCGGCTTTGCGCAAGGCCAGTTCGAGCATGCCCAGCAAGGCGTTGGTCGGCGTGCGGATCTCATGGCTCATGGTCGCCAGGAACGTGGTCTTGGCCTGGTTGGCCGCCTCGGCTTCGTCCTTGGCCAGTTGCAGGGCGTCGTAGAGTTGCTGGCGTTCGGAGATATCGACCCAGCCGCCAATCACCCCGGCCACCCGGCCGTCGCTCGCGCGGTACGGCAGCATCCAGTGGTAGATGATCAGGCGCTCGCCGGCCAGCAGCAGTTCGCGGTCTTCCACTACCGACGCGCCCTGGGCGATGACCCGGCGATAGGACTCGCGGTAACGCCGCGCCTGGTCCGCGCCGATCAGCCATTCCGGCACCGGCTGGCCGATCACCGCGTCGCGCTCGACGTTGAGGGCCCGCAGATAGCTGGCGTTACAGGTCAGCAGGCAGCCTTCGTGATCGCGCACGTAAATCGGATGCGGCGTGCCGTCGATCATCACATGCATGAATTCGAGCTGGTCGTTGAGGGCCTGTTCCGCCTGCAAGCGCTTGTGCACCTGGCGGCGCAGGCTGCGAATCCAGTACATCGCCAGCAGCAAAAGGATCAGGGCCATAAGGAAGCCTTGCAGGATCATCCCGCGATACTTCTGCCAGTAACTGTCGACAACGATCACTTCGTTGCGCCAGCGATTGGTCAGTTCGTCCATCTCCTGCGGCGCGATGCTCAGCAGCGCCTTGTTCATGATCGACAGCAACTCCCGCGCGCCGCGCCGCGTACCGAAGGCGAAATGCACCGCCGGCACCGGCAGCGCGGCGCGGATGCTCAGTTGCCCACGGAATTGCCGGGCGATGCTGTAGCGCGCGCCGATCAGGCTGGTCACCGCCGCCTGCGCCTCACCGCTGGCGACCCGTTCCAGCGCCTGCTGCGGGCCGCTGCTCCAGAGCACCTGAACCTGCGGGTGACGTTCGCGCATGTAGTCTTCGAGCACGCTGCCCTGAACCAGGGCCAGGCGCTTGCCAGCCAGGTCGTCGAGGCTGTCGAGGTAACGGTCGTTGTCCCGGGTGACCAGCACCAGGCTGTTGCTCAGGTAGGAACGGCTGAAACCCACCTGTTCCTGGCGGCCGCGGCTGAACGGCAGCGCCGCCACCAGATCCACCTGCTGCACCTCCAGGCGCTGCGCCATGTCATCGAAGCCGCCGCCGGCGACGATGTCGAAGGCCAGCCCGGTGCGCTGGGCGATGCGCTCCAGCAGATCGGCGCTGATGCCGCGAAACACGTTCTGGTCGTCGAGGTAGCTGACCGGCAGGAACTGCTCGTCGATGGCCACCGTCAGTCGCGGGTGCTGACGCAGCCACTCGCGCTCGGCATCGGTGAAGTCAAGCTGTCCCCGCGCGGCGAAGCTCGTCGCACCGCCGCTCCAGCGCCGCAGAATGGCCCGCCGCGCCTGTTCGGAAATCCGCTCCAGGGCCTGGTTGACCAGCCGTTTCAGGCGCAGGTTGTCGCTGTTGACGGCAAAGCCGTAGTGCCCGCCCTCAAGCAGCTCGGTGGGGAACAACTGCAAGTGGGCCAGGTAATTCTTGTGCAACAGGTATTGGGCACCCAGGGCATCGCCGAGAAACAGGTCGGCCTGGCCGAACGCCACGGCGCCGAGGGCGTTGAGCAGCGACGGATAGAACGCCAGGCGCGCATTGGGAAACAGTTCGTGGGCGCGGTCCTCGGACAGGTAGCCCTCGCGCATCGCCAGGCGCACGCCGGGCCGGCCGGAGTCCGGCGAGCCGCCATCGTCGCTGCGCGTGGCCAGCACCGGCTGGTTTTCTACGTAGGCCCGCGACAGCAGCAGGCGGCTGCGCGCCGCCTCATCGGCTGACACGGTGCCCAGCAGGTCGATATCGCCGCGCTGTAACGCACTGATCGCCTCGGCCCGTGAGCCATAGCGGCGCACGCGGATCTGCACGTCGAGCAATTCCCCCAGCAGACCGGCGTAATCGGCGGTGAGGCCTTCGTAATCGCGCCCGGTGGCGGTGATGTCGAACGGCACGCGGTCGGGCCGGCTAACCCCGAGCCACAACGTCCGCCGCGCCCACAACCAGTGGCGGTCGTTGTCGTTCAGGTCCAGGCGCAGGTTGTCGTCGAGGCTCGAGCGGGCCAGCAGATTCGGCGTTTCCGCCTTGGTCAGGCCGCTGAACAGGCACACGCACAGTACCGCCAGCGACAGCAGCAAGGCGCGCCGCATAGGAGGGAAAGACCGCAAGTGGGCGTCAGATCAGTGTGTGGCGCCTGGCCAGGTCGGCCAGGTCCACCTGGGAGCTGACCCGCAGCTTTTCCAGCAGGCGGGTCTTGTAGGTGCTGATGGTTTTGTTGCTGAGCAGCATCGCCTCGCCGATGGCCTTGTTGCTCAGGCCACGGGCCAGTTGCTGGAGGATCAGCAGTTCGCGGTCGGTGAGTTTTTCGATGCGCTGGGTTTCGGTGGCGTGGCAGTCGAAACGGTTTACCGAGCTCAGGGAAATTTCCGGGAAGTAGGTGTAGCCGGACATGATTGCCAGCGCCGCCTTTCGCAGCTCGCTCAAGTCATCGTTCTTCGAGACGAAGCCCGAAGCCCCCAGGCGCATGCAGCGTAGCGAGAAATACCCGACCGCTTGGGACGTCAACACCAGCATCTTGATGTTCAGTTGCGCCGCTTTGACCCGGGTGATGATCTCGAGCCCGTCGATACGCGGGATGGCGATATCGAGGATGGCGATGTCAGGCTCGTGTTCGCGGATCAGGCGCATGGCGTCGATACCGTTGTCGGCCTCGGCGACGACCTCGAATTGCTCCTGACGGAGCAGCATTCTGACACTGGCGCGGATGAACGGATGGTCGTCCACGATCATGGCTTTGTACATGAATCCTCCCTGTTTTTGGATAACGTGCAGGGTCCGTTTCGAATGCCGTGCCTACCTGGGGAGGAAGCGATTCAATAGCATCAAAAGGCCAGCACTTAGGGTGCAGAGTATCGACCGCCAGGTAGGCACATGTGCATCGGACAATTCCCTAATCAACGAGGGAAATTTCCCAGCGACTAGATCAACCCTTGATTTCCACCCGCCGCCGCTCTTGCCCTTCGATCAGTTCAAAGCGATACACCCGCCCTGGGTCGCGGCTGAATTCGCGGTCGATGCCGGGGCGAATATGGTGCTTGGTCGCCACCGAGCACTGCTTGCCGGTGGCGTCGCAATCGTTGAAATGGTCCAGCACCACGGTGCTGCTGCCACGGTTGTGCACGATGAAGCGCTGGCCTTCGCGCGAGACGTCGGTCTGGTACTGCACCCCGTTGGGATGGACGAACAGTAGCGACCCGAAGCCGGTGAGGATTTCGACCTTGGCCTTGAGCGCTTCATATTGCTCGGCGTCCGCTTCGCTGATGGCGAAGCCATCGCCGCGTTCCGGGACGACCGGAATGAAGCGCAAGCGGAAATAGCGCTCCTTGGCCCGGTCACCGCGATACAGCACGCGCATCGTCTGCATCCCCGAGGCCGGCACGATCAGCCTGGCGGGGCTGGCGATCAGTGGCCGCTGCTCCAGGGGCAGGTCGTCTTGCGCCACCTCGGTGATGTTGCCCTGGGCGTCATAGACCAGCTCGAACACGCTGACCTTGACGAATGCCGTGGTGTCGCCGCTGTTGCGTATCCGCTTGAGCATCGTGCTGCGCTCGCCGTCCATGTAGTCGTACAGGTTGCCCACGTTGATCTGTGGAGCGGCGTGCGCCGTGGCGCCGGTTATCAGCAGCAACACGCCGCAAAGGGTTTTTCTCATCGTTCATCACCTCGTCAAAAATACGTTTGTGCCCGGGCGCTACATGCCCGCATCGAAAATCACGGTTACATCGCCCGCGTACTCCATTCCGGGGTAGCGGGCCATTTCGCTGACCTGGGTTTTGCCCACGTCGAAGTGCAAAACCCCGCCCTGATTGAGCATTGGCTGGAGGCTTTCCAGTTTCAGCGCCATCGCCTCGCCCACCGGCAGCGTCAGCCGGCTCACGGCTTGCCCGGAGTGCAGGAAACCTCCCGGCAACGTCAGGGCGACGTGCAGCGGCACCTGATGCTCATTGGCTCGATTGCGCATGCCACAGCGTTGCGCCTCGTTGTATTGGCAGCGCAGGTGGACACTGAAAGGACCGGACGACCAGACGCGCAGGGCGACATCGCGGTACAGCCGGTGCGGAAGGCGGTTGGACCACTGGCTCCAGCCGCCGGAAGGTTCCAGCACGACCTGCTCGCTGCCCTGGGCGAATTCGAGGCGGAAGGCATGCACCACGTCGAGTTCGACGCTGATCCCGAGGCTGTCGGTGGTGAGCCCCGCCACGCCGTGGCCGAGGTCGAAGTCCGCGCCAGGGCCGACGCTGAGCACCAGGCGTCCGCGGTACTTGCCCGGCTTCATTTTCAAAGGTGACGGCGTGCTCAGCCGGTAGGCCAGGCCAAGCTCACCGATGCGCAAGCGGGCGGCATCATCGACAGCGTCATCCGGCCTGGCCGAGAAACACGTGGCCGGTTGCGCCGGCGTGTTGATCCGCCACAGGTAGTGGCTCCGTGCCCCGGCATTCTGCGCGCCGGCGACGGCGCATCCGCCCTGCACTGGGCGGGACGCCGCCGCGCCGGCCGCCGTGTCGACCTGCAGGCCCAGCGCGAGGATTTCGAATTCCAGCGAGTAGGATTCGCCGCTTCGTTCGTTGGTCACCGTGACCTGGCGCCGGCCCGGCACCCGGATCGAGTAACCCGCACCGCCGCCCTCCTTGTCCTGCGTCGCCAGCTCATAGCTGATGGGCAGGTCGAGTGCCGGCCCGGCGTTGCATTGCCCCGGCCAGCGTCCGCAGAAGTCCGGCGCGCGGGACGTGTGGACAAAGTCGAGGCCACCACGGTACTCGGCACTGACCGTCACCTCCGTCGCGTTGGCCGGGGTAGACCCCGCGCCCGCCTGCAGCATCAGCAGCAGGCATGCAAGCGTTTTCCAAGCGTGGAACTGCGTCATACACCCTCTCCTGACGGGCCTGGTTCACCGCGAACCAGAGTCCTCGCCTCACACCGCTGATCACCGGCCAGCAACACACCGTCTTCACGCGGCCCTTGCGGGTCGACCCGCAGCACACACAACTGCCGGCCCCGGTGCTGGACCTCCAGCGTCGGCACCGCCTCGCTGATTTCCACCACGAAGAATCCGTCGGCTTCACTCACGCCGCGGCTGGCGTGGTTGATCAACATCGCACCGCGCAGCGGCTTGCTCTGCTCATCCAGCAAGCGACCGATCACGGTGACCGTGCGCATGACCCGCAACCGGTGGTACTCGACGCCGCCGCGGTTGAGGTGATAGGTCAGCGTCGGTGGCTGGATGACGGCGCTGGCGTCATAGCCGGACAGGAAATCCAGCAGCACATGGCCGGACTTGTAGGCATTGACCGGCACCACGTTGCGCCCGGGGCGCAACACGCTGCTGCTGCCTTCGGAGTCGTTGGCGCGCAATTGCAGGTTGGGCACATCGGTTTCCACATCGACGATCAGCCCGGCCGCATACGGCAGGTACTGGCCGCTGAAGCCCAGGTGGTCGCCGCCCACGGCCAGGGTGCTGTCGAGGTTCAGGCCGGCGCTGAAGTCCTGGTTGAAGGACGAGCGCTGGATGAAGGCATCGCCGTTCAAGGCGCTGTTTTCAAATTGGGTGTCTGCCGTCAGGCCGGTGCCGTAGCGGTCGAAACTGACCGTGCCGGCGATGCTGCGCACGCTGCCCTGTTCGGGCAGGTGTTGGTAGGTCAGCGCGGCGTTGCGGTCCTGCCCGCCGTCGCGCGAGGTTCGCGTTCCCAGGCTGGCGGACAGGCGGCGGTCCGAACCGCCCAGGCTGGTGCTGACGCTGAAATTGATGCCACGGCTGCGGCGATCGCCGCTGCTCTCGGTGCCGGGCCGGTCGAACAGCGAAACCCGCCAGTTCGCGTTGCTGTCCCAGAGCTTGCCGAAATAGGACAGGCCCAGGTCCATCGCCGTGCCGGCGCTGCCGCCCGTGTCGCGGCTCACCCGCAGGCTGGCCGTGTATTCACGGTTGAGGCGGTGATTCAACGACAGCGAAGACTGCCCCGTTCGCCCCGGCGCCATCACCTCATCGCGCCCGGTCCGACGCGGCTCGAATGCCGTACTGCTGTGGCTGAGAATCACGCTGCCGCTGCCGTACTGGAAAATACCCCGCAGGTCGTAGCCATTGCCCAGGCCGTCGGTACGAAACACGCTGCCCAGCAGTTGCAAGCGATCCAGCACATGCCAATCGAGGGAGGAGCCGTATTGCATGTAGTCATCGACCCGCTGCGCCGACAGGCCGGTGACCACCCGCGGGTGCAGCAGGTAATTGGCGATGACCCCGGCACTCAGGCCGCCGGCGCTTGATTCATCGTCGCTGCCCAGCAGTTCCTGGCGCTGACCGGCATACAGGTTGTAGCGCCAGGGCGAATCGGTGTTGCTCCAGTTATTGGGTTTGTAGACGAACTCGTTGCTCTGCGAGGTGATCTGGCCGTCCTCGATCAGGCGCACTTCCACCTCGTAGATGCCGCCGGGCAGGCCGCGGGTGTCCAGCACCTGCAAACCCGGCGCGACCGGCTGCGTCTGGATCAACTGGCCGTTGCGGTAAATCTCCACCTGGCCTTGGCGATTGGGGGTGACATAGATCGGCGTGACGCTGGCGCTGCCATTGTTCACCGCCAGGCTGTCGCTGCTGCCGAACATCACCCCCAAGGTGGTTTCCGGTGTGTTGCCGAGCAACAGCGGCTGGCGGCTCAGGCCCTGAACATCGGGTGTGAAATAGCCCAGGCGGAAGAAACGGTCCTCATGGATTCGCTCGGCGTAGAGCTGGTCGATGTTCTGCCGGGTTTCTTCATAGCGACCGCCGCTGCGGTCAAAACGGGCTTCGGCCAACGCGGTCCAGTTGCCGATGCTGCCCTGCCCCTGCAGCGCGTAGCGCCCGACGGTCTGTTCGCCGTCGCGGCTGAGGTTGAGCTGGTTGCGCAGGATCAGCCCGCGGCTGCCCTGCTCCGGCAAACGGTGGTACGTCTCCTGGCCGCTGCTTTCCGCGCCGCGGGTGAGGATCGACAGCCGCGACTCCAGAAGGTCGTAGTGAAGCGCCAGCAAATCACGCGGGCAGCTACGCTCGCAGTTGCCCAGCGCCAGCCCGTTGCCCAGCGCGACCGCCCAGGCCTGGCGGAGGATTTCCGGCTCCTGGCTGTCGCGGCTGTCGGTGAAGTTCAGCAACTGGACGCGGTCGTCGCGGCTCAGCACCACCAGTGCCTCACCCAGCAAACGACCGTCCAGCTCGACCCGCACCGCCAGCGGCACCTCGAAAAAATGCTCATCAAACCCTTTGGGCAAGCCTTCCGCCTGCCGGAGAATCCCTGGTCGACTGCTCTGCTCCGTCGACCCGTTTGCCCAGGCAGATGCCAGCCAGACCGTTGCGGCACAGCAGCCCAAGGTCAGTCGAATGGATATTGCCAAAGACATGTCACTGCTCATCAGCGAATGAAAAGAGGCCCGCGGTCGCCCCACTCCTGCAATCCGGCAAAAGTCAGTGCGCCCCGAAAATGGGCAAGGAAGCAGCCGGTGAATGGCTACAAGGGGGGAGCGGTCTCGAACATCATGTTCAACGCGCCGGCGTAATCCCCCGGGAGGTACTGAGGGTTGCTGCTGGGGGGCACCCAGGTCTGAAAGTTCACCAGCACACCGGGCGCGGCCACCTCGGGTCTGACGACCTCTCTGGGAACCTCCGAAAGGGTGACGTTGTTGACCTGCACCATCAGGCTGAGGACGTTATCGCCATTGCTGATGTGCGCGGGCTCGACCAGATAGGCCGAAATGGCGCCCACCGTGCTTTTCATCAGGATCTTCTGCCTGAATATGCCGAAGGATGTGCCGGCGCCGCCCCACGTCAATGTCTGGGTCTGGTCCATCCAGTTGCCGGGACCTACGACGCTGAAACTTTCCGTGGGCACCGTGCCCGTGAGGCTGAAGTGCCCTTCGAGCGGTTCGATGGCTGATGCGCATTCCGAGGCCAGCATCAGTGTCAGAGGGAGCGCGAAAATGCTGTATTTCATGATTCAGTTCCTTGTCGGAGTACCAATTGATTTCGGCGACCGGCCGCTGGCTACAGCGGCGCGGCGGTCTCGAACATCTGGCCCAGGAAGCGAAGAACCGTATTGCATGCACTCATCAACCCGCTGCGCCGAAAGGCCGGCGACTACCAGGGGGTGCAACAGGTCATTGGCGATCATCCCGGCGCTCAGGCCGGTCGAACAGGTATCGCCAAAGACGTGTCGCTGCTCGTCAGCGAATGGAAAAAGCCCAGCAGTCGCCCCGCGCCTGTGCAGGCAAGAACCCGGAGCGACCCGGTAATAGGCAAAGAGGGCCCGGTGAATGAATGGCTACAGGGGGGGCGCGGTCTCGAACATCATGCTCAAGGTGCCGGCGTAATCGCCCGGAGTACGTTCGATGGTGCTCGGGTTGAGCACGCTGGCATTGAATTGCACCAGAAGGCCCGGCGGAGCCAGGTCGGCCCTGAGCACGATTCTGGGAGACTCGGTAAGAGCCACCATGTTGACGGCCACCTGCATCGGAATCACGTTATCGCCACTGCTGATTTGCGCCGGTTCGAGCATGTATGCCGTGATGGCGCCGACCGTGCTTTTCAGCAGGAGTTTTTGCTGGAGCGGGGTAAACCCGGTACCGATGACGTTCCAGTTCAGGGTCTGGGTCTGGCTCATCCAGTTAGCGGGGTCGATAACGCTGAAGCTTTCCGTGGGCACC
This sequence comes from Pseudomonas sp. 20P_3.2_Bac5, assembly GCF_025466035.1. Taxonomy (NCBI): domain Bacteria; kingdom Pseudomonadati; phylum Pseudomonadota; class Gammaproteobacteria; order Pseudomonadales; family Pseudomonadaceae; genus Pseudomonas; species Pseudomonas sp. 20P_3.2_Bac5. The sequence continues at coordinate 38,226 of NZ_JANLOA010000061.1, forward strand.
GTGCCGGAGACCGTGAAGTTACCTTCGATCGGCTGGACGGCTGATGCGCCTCCCGAGGCCAGCATCAGCGCCAGAGGAAGCGCGAAAAAACGGTATTTCATAATTCAGTTCCTTGTGGGAGTACGGATTGATTTCGACGACCTGCCGCCGCTTACAAAGGCGCCTTAGTCTCGAACATCATGCCGAAGACCCCCGAATAGTCGCCGGGCGCGGGCATCGCCGTAGAGTCGGCGGACAGATCGAAATCCACCATGAACGGTTTGCCCGTCAGCATCTCTTCCGCGCTGGCCACTTCCTGCGGCAGGGTGCTCAGGGTCTTTCCGGCGACCCTGAGGCGCATGGCGATCACATCGTCCTTGTCATTGGTGAGTTGCGCCGGCAGCGTCAGGTGCGCAGTGACGGCACCGACTGTGCTCACGAAGATGAGCCGCTGTTTGAACAAGGCGAAACCTTCACCTTCCACCCAGCTCAACTCGTGATTCTTGCCCCACCAATTGCCGCTATCGATCACGTTGAAGAACTCGGTCGGAATGGTGCCGACGAGCTTGACCTGCTTGTTGATCGGCTCGGCCGCCGAAACTGTGCCCGCCGCCAGCATCAAGGCCAACGGAAGCGCGAACGCACTGTATTTCATGATCTTTTCCCTATCTGAGGAACGAAAATTCCGAAGCCCACCAAAGACGCCGCCGGGGAAGGGTTGCTGGCGCCAGATGGGCAGGACGGATTATTCGTGACTGGGAAAAAGGCTTACATCAGACGTATCCCAGTGACACCGGGAAATTTCCCACCGAGCCTACTTACAGCCCATGAAACAGCTCGGGGAAATGTGCGAATGGCGCGTGGCGCTGGGCCGTTATTGCGGAAGGAAGGATTGAATGTGAGTACACCCGGCGCCGTGGGAAAAGCGCCGGGGTGCCTATCGCCGGGGCAGTCGAATGCTGAACCGGGCACCGCCCAACGCCGACGGGCCGACCGTCAGTTGCCCGCCCTGGCTCTCGATGACCCGACGGCTGATGGCCAGGCCCAGGCCGAACCCGCCGGTAGCCCGGTCGCGGCTGCGGTCCAGGCGATAGAACGGCTGGAAGATCTGCTCACGCTCGTGTTCGGGGATGCCGATGCCGTCGTCCTCGACGCTGAGCAGACAGTTGCCCGCCGCGTCCTGGCCGAGTTCCAGCAGCAGTCGCCGGTCGCAGTAGCGCATGGCGTTGCGGATCAGGTTCTGCACGGCGCGGGCGGTAAGCCGTGGGTCCAGGGCGAACCGCGGCAAGTCGTTGGCTGCGCAGACCTCCCAGCAGATGTCACGGCTGTCGAGTTCCTCGGCGAAGCTGCCGAGAATGCTGTCGACGAACTCCAGCAACGACACCTCGACCCGTTCGACGTTTTGCCCAGGGGTTTGCAAGCGGCTGTAGGACAGCAGTTCGAGCACCAGCTCATCCAGCTCGCGAACATGCCCGACCAGTTGCATCAGGCGCTTGCGGCTGGTGGCCGGCAGTTCGTCATAAAGCAGCACCAGGCCGAAGTCGAGACGGGTCAGCGGTGTGCGCAACTCATGGGACACCGCGTTGAGCAGTTCGCGCTGTTGGGTCAGCAGTTGCTCCAGGTCGTGGGCCATGGTGTCGAACACCTGGGCCAGTTCGCCGATGTTGGAGCGCGAGGAAATCATCGTGCGCTCCGACAACTGCCCCTGCCCGAGCAACTGCGCGGTGGCCTTGAGCCGTTGCAGGTCGCGCCAGTGCGGCCACAGCCAGAGCAGCAGGCAGCCGAGCAGCGCGGCGCCGATCAGTACGGTGATGCCCCACGACAACAGGTTGATGTCGAACGGGTCCGGCGGGTTGCGCAGGGCCACCAGCCACTGGCCGTTGAGCGGCGCGATGGCGGTCTCGTAATAGCCCCAGTCACCCAGGCGCACCACGTTCTGCCCGGCGTCCAGGCGCACACGTTCCTGCTCGGTCAGATCGGCCGAGGTGCTCGGCATCAGCTCGACCGCCAGCGGCGCGAAATCGACCGCCAGCGCCTTCGCCACCGCCGGCCATTCGCTCTCCGGCGCCTGGCGGAACTGGCGGACGATCAGCGCCTGCACGCCCCGCGCCTGCTCCAGGTTGTACGCCAGGTAACGTTCGTTGAACGCCTTGAGGATGACTTCCGGCACCAGGAAGATCGCCCCGGCGTAGGTGACGATGGTGAGCAGGTAGAGGCGAACGAGGATTTTCAGCATGGTCCGGCCTCAGACCTCCCATTCCACGCGGCTGAACAGGTAGCCCTTGCCCCACACGGTCTTGATCTTCCGTGCTTCGCCGGCGTTGTCGTCGAACTTGCGGCGCAACTTGGAAATCGCCACGTCCACCGAGCGGTCGGTGCCGTTGAACTCGATGCCGCGCAGGTGCTGGAGGATATGGTCGCGGCTGAGCACCGTGCCGGCATTGCGCGCCAGCACCACCAGCAGGTTGAACTCGCCGCTGGACAGTTCCACCGGCTGCCCGCGCCAGGACACCGTGCGCTCGGCGAGGTCGATGCACAGGGCGCCGATCAGCACCCGGTCGCTCTCAAGGTGCGGCTCGGTAATGCTGCTGCGGCGCAGCAGGGTCCGCACCCGCGCCAGCAACACCCGCGGTTCGCAGGGCTTGGCAACGTAGTCGTCGGCGCCCATTTCCAGGCCCAGCACCTGATCGTGACTGTCGTCGCGGGCGGTGAGCATGAGGATCGGCAGGCTCTGCGACTCGCCCCGCAGGTGGCGGCAGACCTGCAGGCCGTCGAGGCCGGGCAGCATCAAATCGAGGATCACCAGATCAGGTTTGTCGCGGCGCACCTGCTCCAGCACTAGATCGCCACGGGCGATGACGCTCACGGTAAAGCCGTTGCGCTGGAGGTAGCTGGCAATCAATTCGGACAGGGCGCAGTCGTCTTCGACCAGGAGAATGTTGGGCATGAGTTGACTTGGAGAACAGGGAAAGGAACGCAGAATATAGAACCGGAAAAGGTAACGAGTTATTTGTTCACACTTTTTAACAGACGCTCTACAGAGCTTCACAGCCGCTGGTCGCGCGCCTGCCTTACCATTCGGCGGTCATTTATGGAAGATCCGTATGTTGCCTTCAAGCCCCGCCCGTCTGCGACGTCTGCTCCCCCTCACCGCCCTCGCCCTGCTGCTGGGCGCCTGTGACAGCAAGCCGCCCGAGGAACAAAAAGCCCCCGCGCCGAACGTCACGGTGGAAACCGTGCGGGTGCAGCCGCTGGCCATCAGCAGCGAACTGTCCGGGCGCATCCAGGCGCCGCGCATCGCCGAAGTCCGCGCCCGCGTGGCCGGCGTGGTGCTCAAGCGCGAATACCGCGAAGGCAGCGACGTGAAACAGGGCGACGTGCTGTTCCGCATCGACCCGGCGCCGTTCCAGGCCGACTTCGACAGCGCCCGCGCCGCCCAGGCCAAGGCCGAGGCGACACGCTACCAGGCGCGCCTGCAAGACCAGCGCTATGCCGAGCTGATCGAGATCAACGCGGTCAGCCGCCAGGACCGCGACAACGCCCGCGCCGCAATCATGCAGGCCGACGCCGAGGTCGCCGCGGCCAAGGCTGCCGTCGAACGGGCGCGGCTGAACCTGGGCTATGCCACGGTGACCGCGCCGATTTCCGGCCGGGTCGGCCGCGCGCTGGTCACCGAGGGCGCGCTGGTCGGCCAGAACGAATCGACGCCGCTGGCGATCATCCAGCAACTGGACCCGATCCACGCCGACCTCACCCAGTCCACCCGCGAGATCAATGCCCTGCGCCGCGCACTGCGGGCCGGCGAGTTGCAGCAGGTCGGCCAGGACCAGGCGAAAGTCACCCTGATCCAGGACGACGGCACGCCCTACCCGCTGGCCGGCAAGCTGCTGTTCTCGGACATCAGCGTCGACCCGGGCACGGGGCAGATCACCCTGCGCAGCGAATTCCCCAACCCAGACCTCGACCTGCTGCCCGGCAGTTTTATCCGCGTGCGCCTGGAACAGGCGGTCCAGCCCCAGGGCATCAGCGTGCCGCAACAGGCCATCCTGCGTGACAGCGCCGGCCAGCCGCGGGTGCTGCTGGTGGACGCCGAGCAACGCATCACCGAACGCGCGGTGACCCTGGGCAGCGCGCAGAACAACCGCTGGATCGTCAGCGACGGCCTGAGCCCCGGCGACCGTGTGGTGACCGAGGGCCTGCAGCACGTCAAGGCCGGCGACCCGGTTCAGATCACGCCGGGCGCCGCGGGTGACCAACCCATCGTCCAGACCACCGGCCAGTGAGGGCCTGATTCATGCCGCAGTTTTTCATTGATCGCCCGGTGTTCGCCTGGGTGGTCGCGCTGTTTATCCTGCTTGCCGGCGCGCTGGCGCTGCCCAAGCTGCCGGTGGCGCAGTACCCCAACGTGGCGCCGCCGCAGGTGGAAATCTACGCCGTCTATCCGGGCGCCTCGGCCCAGACCATGGATGAAAGCGTGGTCAGCCTGATCGAGCAGGAACTCAATGGCGCCGATCACCTGCTGTACTTCCAGTCGCAGAGCAGTCTCGGCAGCGCCACCATTACCGCCACCTTCGAACCCGGCACCAACCCGGAACTGGCCCAGGTCGATGTGCAGAACCGCCTGAAGATCGTCGAGTCGCGCCTGCCGCGCGCCGTCACTCAACAGGGCCTGCAGGTGGAAAAAGTCTCCACCGGTTTCCTGTTGCTGGTGACCCTCACCGCTGACGACGATCGCCTCGACGAAACCGCCCTGAGCGACTTCCTCGCGCGCAACGTGATGAACGAGATCCGCCGCCTCGAAGGCGTCGGCAAGGCGCAGTTGTATGGCTCCGAGCGGGCCATGCGGATCTGGATCGATCCGCAGAAACTGATCGGCTTCAACCTGACACCCGAGGACGTCAACAACGCCATCGCCGCGCAGAACGCCCAGGTCGCGCCGGGCAGCATCGGCGACCTGCCGGGCCGCTCCGGTCAGGAAATCACCGCCAACGTGCTGGTCAAGGGCCAGTTGTCGAGCCCGGAAGAGTTCGCCGCCATCGTCCTGCGCGCCAACCAGGACGGCTCCAGCGTGACCATCGGCGATGTCGCGCGGGTCGAGATCGGCAGCCAGGAATACCAGTTCGGCACTCGCCTCAACGGCAAGCCGGCCACCGCCTTCAGCGTGCAACTGGCGCCCGGCGCCAACGCCATGCAGACCGCCGACCTGGTGCGGGCGAAGATGGAGGAGCTGTCGCGCTACTTCCCGCCGGGCGCGACCTGGTCGATCCCTTACGACACCTCGCCGTTCGTCAAGGTCTCCATCACCCAGGTGATCAACACCCTGGGCGAGGCCATGGTGCTGGTGTTCCTGGTGATGCTGCTGTTCCTGCAGAACATCCGCTACACGCTGATCCCGACGCTGGTGGTGCCGGTGGCGCTGATGGGCACCTTCGCCAGCATGCTGGCGCTGGGTTTCTCGATCAACGTGCTGACCCTGTTCGGCATGGTGCTGGCCATCGGCATCCTGGTGGACGACGCCATCGTCGTGGTGGAGAACGTCGAGCGGATCATGATGGAAGAAGGCCTGCCGCCGCGTGAGGCGACCCGCAAGGCGATGGGCCAGATCAGCGGCGCGATCATCGGTATCACCCTGGTGCTGGTGGCGGTGTTCCTGCCGATGGCCTTCATGAGCGGATCGGTGGGGGTGATCTACCAGCAATTCTCCATGTCCATGGCGGTGTCGATTCTGTTCTCGGCCTTCCTCGCCCTGAGCCTGACCCCGGCGCTGTGCGCCACCCTGCTCAAACCGGTGGCCAAGGGCGAGCACCACGAACGTCGCGGCCTCTATGGCTGGTTCAACCGCCGTTTCGAGTCGATGAGCAACGGCTACCAGCGCTGGGTGGTCCACGCCATCGCCCGCAGCGGTCGCTACCTGCTGCTGTATGCCGTACTGCTGGGCGTGCTGGTGATGAGTTTCAGCCAGTTGCCGTCGTCGTTCCTGCCCACCGAGGACCAGGGCTACACCATCACCGACGTGCAGTTGCCGCCCGGTGCCAGCCGCGAACGCACCGAGCAGGTGGCGGCGCAGATCGAGGCGCACAACGCCGCCGAACCGGGCGTGGGCGACACCACGGTGATCCTCGGCTTCAGCTTCTCCGGCAACGGCCAGAACGCCGCGCTGGTGTTCACCACGCTCAAGGACTGGTCCGAGCGCAGCGCCAACGACGCCGCCGCGGCCATCGCCGAGCGCGCGACCATCGCCTTCAGCCAGTTCAAGAACGCCATCGCCTATTCGGTGCTGCCACCGCCAGTGGACGGACTGGGCACCTCCACCGGCTTCGAGTTCCGCCTGCAGGACCGTGGTGGCCTCGGTTACACCCGCTTGATGGCCGCCCGCGACCAGTTGCTCGCCGCCGCGGAAAAGAGCCCGGTGCTGGTCAACGTGCGCGAAAGCGCCCTGGCCGAAAGCCCGCAGGTGCAACTGGAGATCGACCGCAAGCAGGCCAACGCCCTGGGCGTGTCCTTCGCCGATATCGGCACGGTGCTGAACACCGCAGTGGGCTCCAGCTACGTCAACGACTTCCCCAACCAGGGTCGCATGCAGCGGGTGGTGGTGCAGGCCGAAGGCGACCGCCGCAGCCAGGTCGAGGACCTGCTGAAGATTCACGTGCGCAACAGCAGCGGCAAGATGGTTCCGCTGGCCGCCTTCGCCCGCGCCCAATGGGTGTCCGGGCCGGTGCAACTGACCCGCTACAACGGCTATCCGGCCATCGCCGTCAGCGGCGAACCGGCCCCGGGCTACAGCTCCGGCGATGCCATGGCGGAGGTCGAACGGCTGGTGGGCGAACTGCCGCTGGGCTTCGGCCTGGAATGGACCGGGCTGTCGTTGCAGGAGCGTTTGTCCGGCAGCCAGGCGCCGTTGTTGATGGGCCTGTCGTTGCTGGTGGTGTTTCTCTGCCTGGCGGCGCTGTATGAAAGCTGGTCGATCCCGACCTCGGTGCTGCTGGTGGTGCCGCTGGGGATTCTCGGCGCGGTGCTCGCGGTGACCCTGCGCGGGCTGCCCAACGATGTGTTCTTCAAGGTCGGCCTGATTACCCTGATCGGCCTGTCGGCGAAGAACGCCATCCTGATCATCGAGTTCGCCAAGAGCCTGGTGGATCAGGGCCACGACCTGGTGGACGCTACGGTGCAAGCCGCGCGCCTGCGCCTGCGGCCGATCGTCATGACCTCGCTGGCGTTCATCCTTGGCGTGGTGCCGCTGGCCATCGCCACCGGCGCCAGCTCGGCCAGCCAGCAGGCGATCGGCACCGGGGTGGTCGGCGGCATGCTCAGCGCCACGCTCGCGATTGTGTTCGTACCGGTGTTCTTCGTGGTGGTGATGCGCCTGACCGGCTACCGCCGCAAACAGGCCGAGGCCGCATCGGCCGCCATCAGCGAAAGCTGATGGACAGCCCGGCGGCGCGCATGGGAAGGTGGCGGACCCTGTCCGACGGAAACACTTCGCAATGAGCGCCGCCCCTCTTCCGCCCTGTTCGATCCTGATCCTGGCCGGCGGTCGCGGCCAGCGCATGGGCGGCCAGGACAAGGGCCTGCTGACCTGGCGCGGCACGCCGCTGGTCGCCCACCTGCACGCGGTGGTGCGCCCCCTCAGTGATGACCTGATCATTTCCTGCAACCGCAACGCCGACACCTACCGGCTATACGCCGACACCCTGGTCCACGACCACGAGCCGGATTTTCCCGGCCCGCTGGCCGGCGTCCTGGCCGGGCTCGAAGTGGCGCGGCATGAGTGGTTGTTGGTGCTGGCCTGCGATGCGCCGCAAGTGGACGACGCGTTGCTGACGTCGATGCGGGCCCTCGCCGCAACGCACAACACCTCGGTGATGGTGCGCCAGGCCGGTCAATGGCAGCCGATGTTCAGCGTGATCCCGCGGGCCCTGCGCGAATCCCTGGCGGACGCCTGGGATGCCGGTGAACGCAGCCTGTTGCGAGTTTTGCGCAGCGGGCCGCTAGTGGCCCTGGACTGTGCCGAGGACGATCCGCGGCTGGCCAACTTCAACACGCCGCAGCACCTCGACGGCTCCGCTTCAGCGCAGCCGTGAGCGGATCTGCAGGCAGGTGTCGAGCACTTGCTGCTTGTTCTGCGGCGCCAGCGCCAATTTGTCCTGCATCCTGTCGAACAGCCGCGCCGCCTCGACCTTCAGGTCGCGGCCCTTGTCGGTGAGCAGCACCTTGCGCCGGCGGCGGTCGCCCGGGTCGAGGTAGACCGTGATGAACCCGGCCTCGCCCAGGCGGCGAATGATCGGCGTCAGGGTGCCGAGGTCGAACAGGGTCACCGCGCTCAAGGCGCTGATGGACAGGTCGTCCTCGCCCCACAGGCCGATCAGCACCAACAATTGCGGGTAGGTCACGCCATGCCGGCGCAGCGGTTCGCCATAGTCACGGACCATGGCGTTGGCCGTGGAATACAGGGCGAAACAGAGCATGCTGTCGAAATCAAAGTGCGGTTCCTCAAGGGTTGTTTCGGCGGCTGTCATTGTCCATCTCCCTGCATCTGCTCGTTACGTGCCCATTGTTGCAACAGGGTGAAGTCCACCCGACCACTACCGGTGCTGGGCAACACGCCTCTGAACGTGACCCCTTGCGGCACCTGCCAGGCGGTCAATCCGGCCCGGCATCGCTCCAGCACTTCACCGGGGCTTGGCGGCCCGTTGCTGTCCGGCACCACGAAAGCCCACAGCCGCTCGCCGGCCACGGGGTCGGCAATGCCCACCACCGCGGCGTCCTGCACGCCCTCGAGGGCTTGCAGAAAACTCTCCACCTCCACTGGATTGACCCGCACGCCGTCGCAGGTCACCAGGCGCTGGATCGCGCCATGGAAATACAGATAACCGTCCTCGTCGCGACTGCACAGGTCACCGGTGTGCAGCACGGTCTCGCCCGGCTCGACGCCCGGCTTGAGCCGCTGCGCCGTAACCACCGGGTTGCGCCAGTAGCCCGGCATCATCGACGGGCTGCGGATCACCAGTTGGCCCATGCGGTCCGGCTGGAGAATGTCGCGGCCCTCCTCGTCGATCAGCCAGACCTCGGTGTCGGGCACCGGAATCCCCAGGCTGCCCGGCTTGCCGTGGACATCTTCGGCGGGCAGGTAGGCGCAACATTTGCACTCCGGCAGGCCGTACAGCGTGCAGATCTGCGCCGTGGGAAACAGCGTGCCGATCCGTGCGACCTGACGCCGACGCAACCCGGTGCCGCCGTTGGTGACCAACCGCACCGCGGGAAAGCAGATACCGCGCCGGGCCGCGTGCTCGTGCAACAGCATCAGCGTGTTGGCGACGAAGGGCACCACGCTGACTTCATGCCGCTCGATGCTCTCAACCAGGTATATCGGCCAGGCAAACGCTTTCTCCAGTACCAGAGTGGCGCCTGCGTCCAGCGCCATCAGCATCTGGTACAGGCCGTAGTCCGAGGACAGCGGCAAGCAGCACAGCACGTTGTCGCTGACCTGATAGGCCAGGTTGCGCCGCAATGACCCGAGTGCCGCAAGCATGTTGCGGTGGGTGACCATGATCCCGCGTGGCGGCCCCGGAACGTCGTCGGGATAGAAAATGGTCGCCAGGTCCTGTTCCTGCGGCGGCATCGCCGATGCGCACCACGCCTCCTGGCCGAGCAGGCTTTCAAAGGTGCGGGTGGCCTTGGCATCCGGCTCGCCGTCGAGCAGGACGATGCTGCGCAGGTGCGGCAGCCCGGCGATGCTGACCGGCAGGCCGGCCAGGGTGGCGCAAGTGGTGATCAGCACCGTGGCTTCGCAGTCGCGCAGGATGTAGTCGAGGTGACTGGCGCTGACCTGCGGCTCGACATTGACCACCACCCCGCCGGCCTTGAGCACGCCCCAAAAGGCGCAGACCGTTTCGATGCGGTTGCCCAGGCACAACAGCACCCGGTCCTGCGTGCGCAGACCGACCCCCAGCAGCCCGCCGGCCAGTCGCTGGCTGGCGTCTTCCACTTGCGCGTAGGTGTAGGTCTCGCCGGCGTAGATGATCGCCGCCTTGCCCGGATACCGCCCGTTGCTGTCGTCCAGGACCTGTTGCAGTCCGCCCGGCCGGCTCATGGCGTGCAATTCCCTGACTTTGCCAAGACGGCGTCCATGCGAAACCCTTCAACAGATACGTGAAAAATGAAACGCGATCGCCTCTCGTGGAGGGTTGCAAAAAGCCCGATCGCGCTCGCTTTTTTTCTAAGATGCCGCATCCGAAACAATATAGCCAGTTGCCATTGGCGGCGAATAAATGGCGTCAAGGAATGGCTGTAGCCCGCGTGTTACGGGCTATGCGGGAAAATACTGACGGCTTGGACAGGCATCCGTTTGGATGGTTTTGAATGAAGGTCAGGGTGATGGCCGGAAAGTGCTTGTCGAGAGTCTTTTAGCGCTCTCACGATCGAGCGCCGCCCGCGCGGCGCATCGCGGATGAATCCGCTCCTACATTTTTTGAAACGTACCTATGCCTGTCAGGCCATGGTTGACCGCCTTGGTGGTTCGGCTCAATTTCAAGGCTGGCGCCTCAGCCGCCCCGCACTCTCCCGCCATGCACCAAGGCTGGCAACGCCAATCCCACAGGCCATGGCGCGTTGCAACAAATGTAGGAGCGGATTCATCCGCGATGCGCCGCGCGGGCGGCGCTCGATCTCAAGGGCACTAAAGACCTGTCGGCTAGCACACAGCGGCCATCACCGGTTCCGCTGAGAGGCGGCTCGTGACCTTTACACAACCCTGAGAAGTGTAGATACCCTTCCAACAATGAAGCCGAAACTCAACCCAACCGATGCCAGCTCCTGCGCTCCCGCCCAAGCAACTCATCCCCCGCCGCAGGGCCATCCTCACCCGCCGGGTATTCATGAACCTCGCCGCCGTCCTTCCAGGCATCCAGAAACGGCTGCACCGCCCGCCAGCCGTTCTCGATGTTGTCGGCGCGCTGGAACAGGGTCTGGTCGCCGATCAGGCAGTCATAGATCAAGGTCTCGTAGCCGGTCGCCGGGCGCATCTTGAAGAAATCCTTGTAGGCGAAGCCCAGCTCGACGTTCTCCATCGCCAGCGCAGGCCCGGGACGCTTGGCCTGCAAATCGAACCACATGCCTTCGTTGGGCTGGATCTGGATCTTCAGGTAGTTGGGCTTGGGCCGTTCGGCATCGCTGTCGCGGAACTGCGCGTAGGGCGCCGGCTTGAAGCAGATGGCGATCTCGGTGTCGCGCACGCTCATGCGCTTGCCGGTGCGCAAGTAGAACGGCACGCCGACCCAGCGCCAGTTGTCGATCATCACTTTCAGGGCGACATAGGTTTCGGTCTGGCTGTCCGCGTCGACCCGCGGTTCCTGGCGATAGCCCTTGAGCTTCTTGCGCCCGAGCTTGCCCGCGCTGTATTGCCCGCGCACCGAGTTCTTCAGGGCCATGGCTTTCGACCAGGGCCGGATCGCGCCGATGACCTTGGCCTTTTCGCTGCGCACCGCATCCGCGCCAAACGCGGCCGGCGGCTCCATCGCGACCATCGCCAGCAACTGGAACAGGTGATTCGGCACCATGTCGCGCAAGGCGCCGGTGCCGTCATAGAAACCGCCGCGCTCTTCCACGCCGACGGTTTCCGCCGCGGTGATCTGCACATGGTCGATGTAGTGGTTGTTCCAGAACGCTTCGAACAGGCCGTTGGAAAAACGGCTGACGAGGATGTTCTGCACCGTCTCCTTGCCCAGGTAATGGTCGATTCGGTAGATCTGCTTTTCGCTCATGACGCTGAGCAGGCGGGCATTGAGCAGTTCCGCGCTGGCGAGGTCCGAGCCGAACGGTTTTTCGATCACCACCCGGCGAAAGCCGTCGCGCTCGTCCAGCAGCCCGGCGGCGCCGAGGCGCTGCACCACATCGGCGAAGAAGCGCGGCGAGGTCGCCAGGTAAAAGATCGCGTTGCCGTTGCGGGATTTGTCGATGTGCTTGCCGATGCCCTGGTAGGTGGCGTCGTCGAGAAAGTCCCCGGTCAGGTAATCGATACGCTTTGCCAGTTTGGCCCAGCGCTTCGGGTCCAGGCACTGCGCGCCCTCGCCCGCCGCCTTGTCGCGTTCGTGCATGAAGGCTTCCAGGCGGGCGGCGAATTCAGGGCCGCTGGCGGTGTTGTGATCGACGCCGACGATTCGCAGATTGCGGTCCAGCAGGCCGTCGCGGCTCAGGTTGTACAGGGCCGGCATCAACAGGCGCTTGACCAGATCGCCATTGGCGCCAAACAGGAACAGGGTGCAAGGTGGAGCGGTTTCGACGTTGTATTCATTCATTCGGAACGCTCGACATGCCCGCCAAACCCGAAGCGCATCGCCGATAGCAGGCGATCGCCATAGGTGCCCTGCTGCTGTCGCGAACGGAAGCGGGCGAACAGCGCGCTGGACAACACCGGCACCGGCACCGCCTGCTCCACCGCCGCATCGATGGTCCAGCGGCCTTCGCCGCTGTCGTCCACCGCGCCGCTGTAATGGCTCAACTGCGGATCGGCCGCCAGCGCATCAGCGGTCAGGTCGAGCAGCCAGGAGGTGACCACGCTGCCGCGCCGCCAGACCTCGGCGATCTCGGCCAGGTCCAGTTGATAGCGCTGTTCGGGCGGCAACTCCTCGCCGGCCTTGCCGCGCAGGATGTCGAAGCCTTCGGCGTAAGCCTGCATCAGGCCGTACTCGATGCCGTTGTGGACCATCTTGACGAAATGCCCGGAGCCGGCCGGCCCCGCATGGATGTAGCCCTGTTCGGCACGGCCGGTCGGGCCGCTGCGTCCGCGAGTACGCGGGATGTCGCCAACGCCCGGAGCAAGGCTGGCGAACAGCGGGTCGAGGTGATCGATGACCGCCTGTTCACCGCCGATCATCATGCAGTAGCCGCGCTCCAGCCCCCAGACGCCGCCCGAGGTGCCGACATCCACATAGTGCAGGCCACGCGCGCTCAGCTCGCCGGCGCGGCGGATATCGTCCTTGTAGAAGGTGTTGCCGCCATCGATGATCGCGTCGCCCGCCTCCAGCAGGTCGGCCAGTTGCGCGATGGTCTCTTCGGTCGGGGCGCCTGCCGGCAACATCACCCACACCGCCCGCGGCTTGCCCAGTTGCGCCACCAGCGCCGGCAGGTCCGGCGCGCCTAGTGCGCCCTCCGCCACCAAGGTGTCGATTGCCGCCTGATTGCGGTCGTTCACCACCAGTTGATGGCCATTGCGCATCAGGCGCCTTGCGATATTACCGCCCATGCGGCCCAGCCCCACGATTCCCAGTTGCATGTGCCGACGCTCCGTTCGAAAGGAAGAAATGCCTCATCAGGTGCACAAGGTTAGTCCAGACGACCGGAGGATGGTTTCACGACGAACGGCACGACAGCGACAAACAAAAAAGTTCCACCCGGCGGAAAAAGAATTCAGAATCGCGCCCCGTCAAGCGTCTACGCTTCAGTTCTGTGACAACCCATTTGCGAGGTGCGCAATGCAAACCCTGATGCCGGCAAGCCCACCCCAGACGCTCTACGTCCAGGTTCGCCGTGACGAACTGCAACGTCTGAAGCAGGAACGTGACCAGCTCAAGGAGCAGGTAGCCCGCCTGAACCTGATGCTACAACAGGCCCAGTCGCCCAGCCGGGCCAGCGCCTGATTTCCTCCCTCCGGGCGCAATCACCCTGCATTGCGCCCCGTTAGCCCAGCAACACCGTCAGCCAGTACCCCGCGCCCGCCGTCGCCACCAGCAACAGCAATCCCGCCGATACCCGTGATACCGACGCCCGGTAACGCTGCGCCAGGCTGTGCCGCATCAGGCCGATGTACAGCGCCAGAATGCTCAGGTCCACGATCAGCCACAGCAGTGCCAACAACCCGATGCTGGTGCCGAACGATTCGGTCACCGGGATGAACTGCGGGAACAGGGCCACGAAAAACAGAATGTCCTTGGGGTTGGAGATACCGATCACGAAGCCTTGCCACCAGCCGCTGGCGCGCGGGGCCACGCCCGTCTCGGTGCTGGCGCAATCGCGCAAGCCGCTGAAACCCAGCCAGCCGATAAACAGGCAACCCAGCAGACCGCCCCATTGCAGCAAGTGCGGGCTGATCGCCAGGCTGCCCGCCAGCACCGCCGCAGCAGCCGCGACCAGAATCAACGATGCGGCGTTGGCGCCCAGCGCGGTTTTCACCGCCGTGGCGGTGCCGGCGCGGCTACTGGCCTCCACCACCAGCAGGACCACCGGGCCCGGCGTCGCGATCAACAGGATGACAGTGCCCAGGTAGGCAATCAGCAGCGGTGTGTTCATGTCTGGCTCTCGTAGCGGTGAATCCGCGCATTCTGGGCAGAGAGTGCTGCCTTGAAAAACGCAAAAAGCGCTGGCCTACTATGACTCAAACTCATCATGAGCCTTCGCCATGGCTGACCGCCTGCCCCCGCTGTATGCCCTGCGCGCCTTCGAGGTCGCCGCCCGCTCCTGCTCCTTCACCCGCGCCGCCGACGAACTGGCCCTGACCCAAAGCGCCATCAGCCGGCACATCCGCAGCCTGGAAAGCCACCTGGGCTGCCGCCTGTTCGAACGTCATGGCCCGCGCCTGCGCCTGACCGACGCCGGGCAACGCCTCGCCCGCCAGCTCAACGCCGGCTTCAGCCTGATCGAGCAAGCGTGCCAGCCATTTCGCGGCGCCGGCCGGCAACTGCGCCTGAAAGCCCCGTCGACCCTGACCATGCACTGGCTGCTCGGCTGCCTGGAGCGTTTCAGGCACGACCCGCGAAACGTCGCCGTGCAACTGGCCAGCGTGTGGATGGACCAGGACGCCGTGGATTTTTCCAGTGAGCCCTACGATTGCGCAGTGCTGCTCGGCAATGGCCATTTCGGCGAGCAGGTGCAGAGTTGCAAGCTGTTCGAGGAGTGGCTGATCCCGATCTGCGCGCCGGCGCTGCTGGGCGATTCGCCGTGGGATGCCCAGCGCCTGAGCAGTGCCGCGCTGGTGCATCCGTCCAGCGACCGCCGCGACTGGCAGCGCTGGCTGCGCGGCAGCGGGCTGGCGACGGACATCGACCTGACGCGCGGCATCTGCTTCGACACCCTCGACCAGGGCATGGCCGCAGCCATGGCCGGACATGGGCTATCCGTCGGCGACCTGGCGCTGATCGGCGCCCATTTGCGTGATGGCCGGCTCGCGTTGCCGTTTCCTCAGGCGGTGGCGACCGGCGATGCCTATTACCTGGTTTGGCCGACAGGCAGCGCCTGGCAGGACAGCCTAGCCACGCTGCGCGACTTCCTGCTCCAGCAGTGTCCCGATACTGATCCGCCTGGCGTTGAGCGCCGTTCGGTCGCGTGAGCCGGCAACCCTGCACGCGCCGGTTCATACTGGCGACCTGATTTATCCGGGAACTTCTTTGAGCATGCAGACAGAACTTGCGCTGTTCGATTCACCGCAGCGCCGCGAACCGCAGTGGGTCGGCCAACAGACGGTGCTGCTGCCCGGCTTCGCCCTCGAGCGGGTGGAACAGGTGCTGCCAGCCTTGCGCCGGGTGGTGCATGCCGCGCCGTTTCGCAACATGACCACGCCCGGCGGGCGAACCATCGCGGTGCGGGTGACCAACTGCGGCGAACTGGGCTGGATCAGCGACCAGCGCGGCTATCGCTACAGCCCGCTTGATCCGCTGAGCGGAGAACCGTGGCCGGCGTTACCGCCGGTCTTTCTCGAACTGGCGCGGGAGGCCGCGAGCCAGGCCGGCTTCGCCGACTTCACCCCGGATGCCTGCCTGGTCAACAGCTACCTGCTCGGCAATCGCCTGACCCTGCACCAGGACCGCAACGAACGCGACTTCAGCCAGCCGATCGTGTCGGTGTCACTGGGCTTGCCGGCGACCTTTCTGTTCGGCGGGCACGCGCGCGCCGACCGCACCCAAAAGATCGGGCTGCAGCATGGGGATGTGATGGTCTGGGGTGGCGAGGATCGATTGCGCTTTCACGGGATTCTGCCGCTCAAGGACGGCGTGCATCCGCTGCTGGGGGCGCGGCGGATCAATTTTACGTTGCGCAAGGCGGGGTGAATTGGGGGCGGCTCATCGCTGGCAAGCCAGCGCCCACAAGGTCTGTGTGCACCGGGGGCCCTGTGGGCGCTGGCTTGCCAGCGATGCGCCGCGTTAGCGGCGCTCGATTGCGAACGCGCTAAAAACTCAGCGCCCCGTCATCAGATGCGGCACGTCCACCCGCCCATGGCTGTGCAGTTCACGCTGCTGACGCACTTTCATCACCAGGTCAGCCAGTGCCCGGCAATCGGGCAGGCTGTTGAGCTGGATATCGCCGACCACCATCGCCTGGCGTGTAGCATCGGCAGGGAAATACAGGGTCAGCGACATCCCGTCACCACAACGCACCTCGCAGCGGTCCGGAAGGAACGCACCCTCTATCAATTGCCGCAACTCGAGATCGCACACTCCATGCATTGGCATCATTCAACCCTCTGGTCATCAAGGCTGTCGCCCACGTTAGGCCTGCCCGGCAGCAGGTTCAAATTGCAAAAAGCCATTGGTCAGCGCTTCCCTCATTGAACCCGCGCATGGCCGTCACCAGCCAACCCCGTAGGCCCTGATTTAGGGAGCGGCGCGCCCGCTAGCGGGTTCAGGCAAAGTGATGGCCCATCGGACGAAAGGTTGTCGGATCACCCCTCCGCGCCCATCTGGCCAAAACGGCCGGCGTGAAAATCATCGAACGCCTCGGCGATTTCTGCCTGGCTGTTCATCACGAACGGCCCGTAGCCGACGATGGGCTCGTCCAGCGGTTCGCCGCTGAGCCAGAGCAATTTGCTGTCGCTACTGGCGTCCAACTGCACCGCTGCACCGTCGCGCTCGAACAACACCAGTTGCGCCTTGCCCACGTCCTTCTGGCCATTGACCCTGACACTGCCGGCCAGGACCACCAGCGCCGCGTTGTGCCCGTCCTGGGTGGACAAACTGACGGACTTGCCCGCCTGCAGTTGCAGGTCCCAGACGTCCATGGGCGTGAAGGTCCGCGCCGGCCCTTTGTGGCCGAGGTAATCACCGGCGATCACGCGCAGGCTGCCGGCCTCGGAAGGCAACGGGACCCGCGGAATGTCGGCGGCGAGCAGGGTCTGGTAGCCGGCGGGCGCGGATTTGTCCCGTGCCGGCAGGTTCACCCACAACTGCACCATTTCCATCATGCCGCCAGTGCGGGCGAACGACGGCGCGTGGAATTCCTCATGGATGATCCCGCCCGCGGCGGTCATCCACTGCACGTCACCCGGCCCGATCAGGCCACCGGCACCGGTGGAGTCACGGTGCTCCAGTTCGCCTTGGTAGACGATGGTCACGGTTTCGAAGCCGCGGTGCGGGTGCTGGCCGACGCCACGGCGCGCGTTGGTCGGGCTGAAATGATGGGGCCCCGCGTAATCCAGCAGCAGGAACGGGCTGATATGGCGGGCCAGGTTGTCGTAGCTAAACAGACTGCGCACCGGAAAACCGTCACCGACCCAATGGGCCGCCGGGCTTTGGTAAACGCCTTGAATCTTTTTCATTGAGAACCTCCTCGTTGCATGGGACCAACAATACCCATGCAACGAAAAAGGCGGTAGAGGGCTAAAAACGCCCGCACTGTTCCATTAGTGGAACAATCAGGCAGATTTCACTTGCGCGGTGGTCAGCGCTTCCAGCACCCAGGCCTCGATCTGCGCGGCGCTTTCTTGCGGATCTTCCTGCATGAAGCAATGCCCGCCCGCCACCTTGCGCGGTTCGACCTTGCGGTTCAGGCGTGCCCAGCGCGCCAATGACAAGGGCACGAAGGGATAGGTCTGCTCGCCGTAGAGCACCAGGGTCGGAACCTCGATGCTGGTCAGCGAGGCCCACATCCGTTGCGGGAAGGAGCTGAAGATTTCCACCTCGCGGCTGGGCCGGCACTTGAGCACCACGCCTTCGCCGCAGTCGCCAATGGCGTGATCGACATAGGCCTGCAGGGCCGCTTCGTTCCAGCCCTTGAAGATGCCGCGGCCTTGCAGCGAGTCGTGGGCGGTCTGGCGGTCCGGCCAGAAATTGCGGCGGGTCGCAGCCTTGCGGGCCAGGCCGTGACGGCGGTGCATGCCGAACAGGCTGGCCACGCCCATCACGCCGATCATCGAGCGGCTGAACACCACCGGGTCGAGCAGCACCGCGCGGCGGAACAGCTGCGGCTCGCGGGCCAGCATCAACCCGGTAAGCACGCCGCCGAAACTGTGGCCCACCGCGAACATCGGCACATCGCCGTAGACACCGCGCCCGGCGTGAAAGGCTTCCAGCGCCAGTTCGGCGCTGCGGTTCCAGCCGACGAAGGTGCCACCGTGATCGCTGTCGCCGTGGCCCTGAACATCGCTGAGCCAGAGGTCGAAGTGCACCGCGAGGCGTTCCAGCAGCGGCTGGTACGCCAGGGTGCAGAAGCCGTTGCCATGAATGAAGTGCAGCAGCGGCCTGCCGCTGGCGGGTGAACGCCAGCCGCGCAGGGTGAAGTGTTCGGCGCAATCATGCGACCAGGGGATCAGTTCCATCGGGACTCGCAGCAGGAATCAGGAAAAGCCCGATTCTACAAACAGCAACGGATACAGAGATAGCACCAACAGCGCTGCCATTAGCAGGTTAAACAGCCGAAGCCAACGCGGATCCTGCAAGAAGCGCCGCAATGCGCTGCCAAACATGACCCAGACACACACCGCCGGCAGGTTGACCAGACAGAACACCGCGGCGATGACCACGACGTTGAACAGGTAGCCCTGGGCCGGCGTGTAGGTGGTGATTGCGCCGACCGCCATCACCCAGGCCTTGGGGTTGACCCACTGGAACGCCGCCGCGCCCCAGAAGCCCAGCGGCTTGCGGTTTTGCCCATCGCTGACGGACATCGGCCCGGACGTGGCGATCTTCCACGCCAGGTACAACAGGTACGCGGCACCGGCATAGCGCAGCACGGTGTAGGCCATCGGGTAGAGCTTGAACAGCTCGCCCAGGCCGAGCCCCACCCCGAGCACCATCAGCATGAAGCCGATACTCACCCCCAGCGCATGCGGAATGCTTCGACGCACGCCGAAGTTCACCCCCGAGGCCATCAACATGGTGTTGTTTGGCCCCGGGGTGATCGAAGAAACGAATGCAAACAGCACGAAGGCTGAAAGCAGATTGAGGGAGGTCAGCAGCATGGCGGTGTTCCTGATTATCGGGGCGTCGCGCCCTTTGGCGTTGTAGGTAAAACCCTACCGGGAAACCTTCTCCGCACAGCGATACAGTTCCGCACTATTGCGCACATACACTTTACTGTTCCGCTCTCACTTACCCTCTGACGAGCGCCAGTAAAGTGGACTACGATGTCGGCACCTTTTTCATCGGAATGCCTTTCATGTCGTTGCACATCCGTCCCGCCCGGCCCGAAGACGCCGCACAAATCCTCACCTTCATCACTGAACTCGCCGAATACGAGCGCGCCCGCCATGAAGTGATCGCCAGCGTCGAGGACATCCAGCGCAGCCTGTTCAGCCCGGACAGCAGCGCCAAGGCGCTGATCTGCGAGCGTGACGGCCAGGCCATCGGTTTTGCCGTGTACTTCTTCAGCTACTCCACCTGGCTCGGGCGCAACGGTATTTACCTCGAAGACCTGTATGTCACGCCGCACTCCCGCGGCACCGGCGCCGGCAAATTGCTCCTGCGCCACCTGGCCCAGGTGGCCTGCGCCAACGACTGCGGTCGCCTGGAGTGGAGCGTGCTGGACTGGAACCAGCCGGCCATCGATTTCTACCTTTCCATCGGCGCGCAACCCCAGGACGAATGGGTGCGCTACCGCATGGAGGGCGACACCCTGCGCAACTTCGCCCAGGGCTGATACCCGCAGCACACCCACTTCGACGGATTGAACAGGGGAGTACAGCAACCATGGCGGCGAAAGCGAATACCCAGCCCTTCACCATCCTCGCCCAGGACCCGGCGGTGGCCAGCCCGGACGGCACGCCGCTGTTCGCCAAGGTCAGCGTACCGCTGGAGTCGTTGGCGGACGGGCCCACCGGCTACCGGGTCAAGGTGATCGACTTCGACGCCTCGGCCAACCGCCTGTACACCCCGCACACCTACCAGCAGGCGCCAGGCGACAAGGCCGTCGACCCCTTCGATCCGCCGCAGGCCGGCGTGCTGGCAGACCCGCGCTTTCACTGCCAGCAGGTCTACGCGGTGGTCATGCGTACCCTGTCGCGCTTCGAACTGGCGCTGGGCCGGCGTATCGCCTGGGGCTTCGACGGGCACCAGTTGCACATCGTCCCCCACGCCTTCGTCGAGGCGAATGCCTTTTACTCGCGGGATGACCGCGCGCTGATGTTCGGTTACTTCCAGGACGGCGAGGACTGGGTATTCACCGCCCTCTCCCACGACATCGTTGCCCACGAGGCGACCCACGCCATCCTTGACGGCCTGCGCGCCGGCTTCATGAACGCCTCGGGCCCGGACCAGGCGGCTTTTCATGAAGGCTTCGCCGATGTGGTGGCGCTGCTCTCTGTGTTTTCCCTGCGCGAGGTGATCGAATTCGCCCTGACCCGCTACCGCGGCGTGGATATCCAGCAACAGGACGGCGTGCGCCTGATCGACGGCGACGCCCTGGAAATCGACGCCCTGGCCGACACCCTGCTGTTCGGCCTCGGCGAGCAGTTCGGCCAGGCCATGACCGGCCTGCGCGCCAACCCGCTGCGCCGTTCGGTGCAACTGCGCCCGTCCACCGACTACCTCGACAGCCCCGACTACGCCGAGCCCCACAGCCGCGGTGAAATCTTCGCCGCAGCCATGCTGCGCAGCATGCTGGAGCTGTGGGTGGCACGGCGCAAATCCCTCGGCACCTTCGGCCACAATCGCTACAACCTCGACGCGGTGATCGACGAAGGCGCCAAGGCCGCCGACCAGTTGCTGACCATCGCCATCCGCGCCCTCGATTACTCGCCGCCGCTGGACCTGGAATTCGGCCACTACCTGGCCGCGCTGCTCACCGTGGACGCCGAAGTGGCGCCGGACGATTCGCGCTACAGCTACCGGCAGATCATCCGCGACACTTTCGCCGCCTACGGCATCCAGGTGCCCGCCGGGCGCACCGATGCCGATGGCTGCTGGCTGACCTTCGCCGACAACGAAAAGATCCAGTACCGCAGCAGCCACTTCGACTCGATGCTGCGCGACTCCGAAGAGGTGTTCCGTTTCATCTGGGAAAACCGCGAGACGCTGCACATCGACACCGACGCTTACACCGAGGTGACCTCGGTCCGCCCCAGCCTGCGCTTCGGCCCGGACGGCTTCATCCTGCGCGAGACGGTCTGCGAGTACACCAGCCGGGTCAACCTGTTCGGCGCCGAGTTCAAGGCAGTGTTCAAGGAGCCGCGCCCGGCGTGGATGGCGACCACCGACGCGATGACCGTGTATGGCGCCGGGACGCTGATTTTCGATCAATACGGGCGCATCAAGTACCACATCGATCGTCCGCTGACCGATGCCCGCTGGCAGGTGCGGCGCCTGGAATGGCTGTACGGTCCCGAGAGCAACGGCGCGGCGCCCGGCTCCGCCGCCGACCTGGTGCGCATCCACCGGGCCCGGGCCATGCAGCCGCCCGCCGGGGAGGTGCAGCCATGAGCCCGGTCCGCCTGCACCTGTTCGCCTACCAGGTCGGTTTCGGCGATTGCTTCCTGCTGCGCTTCGTCTACCCGGACGACAGCCAGCGCCATGTGCTGATCGACTTCGGCACCGTGGGCATGCCCAAAGGCATGAGCAAGTCCGCGCAGATCCTCAAGATTGCCAACGACATCAAAGCGCGTTGCGGCGGCAAGCTGCAGGCGCTGGTCGCCACCCACCGCCACGCCGACCATATCAGCGGCTTTACCCCCGGCAAGGACGGCCAGGGACCGGGCGATATCATTCGCGCCCTGGAGCCGGACGTGGTCCTGCAACCCTGGACCGAGCAACCGGACCTCCCGGAAAAAGCCACCGCGCCGCTGGCCAGTGCCCATGCCCAGGCCCTGGACGGCATGAACCAGCTCGCCGAAAACCTTACCGAACGCCTGAAAACCCAACCCAAGGGCCTCAGCCCGGAACAGACCCGGCGCCTGGGATTCCTTGGCGAGAACAACATCAAGAACAAGGCTGCGGTGAACAACCTCATCGACATGGGCAACCGCCCCGGCGCCCGCGCCGCCTACGCCCACTACGGCACCGACGACCCGCTGGCCGACGTGCTGCCGGGGGTCGTCACGCTGGTGCTCGGCCCGCCGACGGTGGAACAGAGCGCGGAAGTCCGCCGCCAGGCCAAGGACGACCCGCAATACTGGCTGCGCCAGCCCGAACTGCTGTTCGGCCAGCGGGTCAGCCGTGGCGCCAGCACCTCGCCGTTTCCAGAGGCGCCCTACAGCCCCGGCGGCAAGCTGCCACGGCGGGCGCGCTGGATCGCCCAGCGCGTGCGCGAGAGTCGCGGCACGCAATGGATGTCGATCGTCACCGCGCTGGACAAGGCGATGAACAACACCAGCCTGATCCTGCTGTTCGAGATCGGCGAGAAGAAACTGCTGTTCCCTGGTGATGCGCAAATTGAAAACTGGCGCTATGCCCTCAGCCAGCCCGGCGTCGCCGAACGGCTGAGCTCGGTGGACCTGTACAAGGTTGGTCACCATGGCAGCCGCAACGCGACGCCGAAAAACCTGTGGGACGATTTCCACAAGAAAGGCAACGCCGACAAGCCCGGGCGCCTGACCAGCGTGCTGTCCACCCTGCCCGAGCAGTACGGCAGCAAGGACGAGGCCGGCAACACCGAAGTGCCAAGGCGCACCCTGCTCGAAGCACTGGCCAAGGACTCGCACCTGCACGACACCGAGCGTTTGGCGCCAGACCAGCTTTACGACGAAGTCATCATTGATTTGTAAGGAATGCTTATGGCGGCGTTTTTTCAGCGTTGCCAAGATCGAGCGCCGCGCGGGCGGCGCTCGATCTTGAGAGCGCTAGAAAACTTCCGGCATGCGCCTGGTGGCCATTCCTCGGTCTGTTGACAAGCGCCTTCCAACCACCACATGACCGAAAAATGTGTAGATACCGATGCGCATCGCTCGATCCAAGCCTCAGACATCACTCCCCCGCCCCGCATACCGCTGCGCCAGCACCGCACACACCATCAACTGAATCTGGTGAAACAGCATCAGCGGCAAGATCAGCGCCCCCACCGCGCTGCCGGCAAACAGCAACTGGGCCATGGGCACGCCAGTCGCCATGCTCTTCTTCGATCCGGCGAACAGAATGGTGATGCGGTCCTCGACATTGAACCCCAGCCAGCGCCCAAGGCTCTGGGTGCAGAACAGCACCAGCGCCAGCAACACACAGCACACCAGCGTCAGCCCGAGCAAATGCGATACCGGTACCGAATTCCACAGCCCGCTGACCACCGCACCGCTGAACGCGGTGTAGACCACCAGCAGGATCGAACCCTGGTCCACCGCCTTCAGCCAGCCGGCATTGCGCGCCACCCAGCCGCCAATCCAGCGCCGCGCCAGTTGCCCCGCGACAAACGGCACCAGCAGTTGCAGGACGATCGCCCATACCGCTTCGAGGCTTGAACCGCTGTCGCCTTCAACACCCATCAGCAACATCACCAGCAACGGCGTCAGGACGATCCCCAACAAACTGGACGCCGCCGCGCTGCAAATTGCCGCCGGCACGTTGCCGCGGGCCAGGGAGGTGAAGGCGATGGCCGATTGCACCGTGGCCGGCAAGGCGCACAGGTAGAGCACGCCCAGGTACAGCGCATCGCCCACCAGCGGCAGGATCAGCGGTTTGAGCAGCAGCCCGAGCAGCGGGAACATCACGAAGGTGCAGGCGAACACCAGCAGGTGCAGGCGCCAGTGCCCTGCCCCGGCGACCACCGCCTCACGCGACAGCTTGGCGCCATGCAGGAAGAACAACAGGCCGATGGCCAGGTGCGTCAGCCCTTCGAAGAACGTCGCGACCGCGCCGGACGCCGGCAGCCAGGTGGCCAGGGCGACCACCGCGAGCAGGGCCAGGGTGAAGTTGTCGAACAGTAAGCGCAGATGTTTCATCGTGCATTCCGGCGTGTTGTGGTGGAGGTGGCGGAGACGATAAGGTGTCCGGCAATTTCCGACTAACGCCAGAACGCCACTAATGTCGTCGAATGGACAAAACCAGCCGCAACTGAGCGATCTCACCGCCCTGCCGCGACCGCTGTACGGGCAGCGCAGCAGTTTGCCGAACATCGCCCTCGACTATCGCCACCGGCATCCGTGGGGCCAGTTGTCCCACGCTTTGCATGGGGTGCTGCAAGTGCATACCGACAACGCCCGGCTGGTAGTGCCGCCGCACCGCGCGGTGTGGGTGCCGGCGCAGGTCGCGCACCGGGTCACCTGCACCGCCGACGCCTGCATCCGCAGCCTCTACCTTGACCCCGCGCTGGATCTCTGGCCCGGCGAACAGTGCCGGGTGATCGCCGTCGATCCGCTGTTGCGCGAGCTGATCCGCAGCTTTGGCGAGGTGCCGGTGGACTACGACCTGACCGGCGCCGACGGCCGCCTCGCCGAGGTGTTGGTGGACCGCTTGCGCCTGGCCGAAGAACTCGACCTGGTCTTGCCGCAACCCCGCGATCCGCGCCTGCGCGCACTGTGCCGCAAGGCCCAGGCCCGCCCGCACGCCAGCATCAGCCTGATCGACGCCAGCGAAAAAGCCGGGGTCAGCGAAAAGACCCTCAGCCGGCTGTTTCTCAAGGAAACCGGCATGACCTTCCGCACCTGGCGCCAGCGCATGCGCCTGGTCAGCGCGCTGCCGGCGCTGGAACGCGGCGAGCGGGTCACCGATGTGGCCCTGGCCTGTGGCTACGACTCGCTATCGGCCTTCAGCGCCGCGTTCGGCAGGCTGTTCGGCCTGTCGCCGGGGGAACTGGGGCGGGACCACTCGCACTGAGCGGCAGCATGCCGCAGGTCGCCACCGCGCAGGCTTGCTATGCTGCGCCCCTGCTGCAATTCCCTACCAATCTGCTCAAGGATTCGATTTGTGAAAGCTGCTTGCGTACTGCTGCTGGGCCTGCTGCCGTTCATGGCCAACGCCGCCGAAGTCGGCGACACCCTCAAGCCCTTCACCCTCAACGACCAGCATGACCAGGCGTTCAGCCTCGATGCCGGCACCCGGGTGCTGCTCGCCGCCGGCGACATGGACGGCGCCAAGCTGGTCAAGGCCGCCGTGGCGGAACAGCCCAAGGGTTACCTGGAAGCGCGCCATGCGGTGTTCGTCGCCGATATCCAGCGCATGCCGGCGCTGATCAGCAAGCTGTTCGCCGTCCCTGCAATGCGCGATTACAACTACCGCGTGGTGCTCGACCGCGACGGCCAGGTGGTGCCGCAGTACGAAGTCGGTGAAGCGCAGGTGCTGGTGCTGCAACTGGAGAACGGCACGCTGGTGTCGAAACAGACCTTCAGCGACGCCGACGCCCTGCGCAAAGCCCTCGACGCCTTGCCACAAGGCTGAGCTCAGCGCTGCAGGCCGCGGTCCACATACCAGGTCAGCGGCAGCGTCAACAGCAGGGTCGCCGCCAGCACCATCAGCGCGAACGGCACCCCGCTGGCATCCCCCAGGCGTCCGAAGACGATCGGCGCCAGCGCCCCGCCACCGATGGTGCCGGTGTAGAACAGGGCAAACGCCTGTTCCCGCCGGCCCGCCGCCGCCAGTTCCGGCACCACGCCATAGAGCACCGACGAGGTGCCATTGAGCACCAGCCCGAGCAGCGGCAGCATGATCATCAGCGCGTTGAGCGGCAGGAACACCGCCGCCACCACCAGCGCCGCCGTCAGCGACTCACTCAGCCACACCGTTTTCAGCAGGCCGAAGCGCGCGCCCAGGTAGCCGCAGATCAGCTTGCCGAAGGCGCCGCCGATAAACAGCAGGGTCAACGCCAGGCCGATACCGGCCGTACCCGCGCCCTTGTCGGTGAGCAGGAACGGCAGGAAGGTGAGAAAACCCATGCGCACGGCGCTGTCGAGAAAGCCGGTCGCCAGCAACGCCCGCAGGCCAGCCACCGAGCCGGTGCCGGCATGATCGCCGACCTTTTTCGCGGCGGCCGCATGCTCGCTGTTGCCGCGCGGGATCAGCAAGTACATCGCCAGCGCCGCCAGCAAGCCGAGCACCCCGGCCAGGGTCACGCTCAAGCGCCAGCTCATTACCGTCAGGGACACGCCCACCAGCGCCGGAATCAGGGTTTTGCCGATATCACCGGCGAAGTTGTAATGCGACAGCGCCTGTTTGACCGGCGCCCCGGGCTCGTGGGTATCGCTGACCAGCGACGAGGCCAGCGGGTGCTGCGTGCTGGCGCCAAGGCCGCCAAGCACCAGCGCGGCGAACAAGGCGATCAGGCCACCGGCCTGCCCCGCCAGCAGGTAGGCCACGCCAATCAGCACGGTGCCGCCAATCAGCAACTGCTCGCGACCAAAGCGCCGTGCCGCACGGCTGGCCAGCAACTGGAACGCTGCCATGGTGGCTGACCACGCGCCGCGCAGCAGGCCGATCTGCGCATAGCTCAGGCCGAACTGGACCTGCCAGATCGGCAGCAGCACATAGATCAGGTCAGTCAGGCCATCGTGTACAGCGTGGGCGCCGCAGGCCGCCAGCAAGGCGCGGCGGCGCGGCGAGGTTTCAGCGCAGGATGGGAGAACGGCGTCGTGAGCTTCGGGCATGATTCAGGCGGTCCGTGCAACTGGACTCGCCATTAAAACAGTAACAAAACATGAATACGATGCCCTTTCTCGCGGAAAGCGACTCAGCCGGGGATTTCCGGCTCCACCAGTGCCGCCAATTGATTCAACGACTCCTGCCAGCCCAGGTAGCACCCTTCCAGCGGAATCACGCTGGGCAGACCCTCCTGGACAATATGCACCTCGGTCCCGCACGACACGGCCTTGAAGGTGATGGTCGCGATGATTTCGCCGGGCAGGTTGGGGTCGTCGAAACGATCGGTGTAACGGATGCGCTCGTTGGGCAGCAATTCCGTGTACTCACCGCCGAAGCCGTGGCGCTGGCCGCTGGAGAAATTGCTGAAGGACATCTTGTAGGTGCCACCCACCCGCGGGTCGAAGTGATCGACCTTGCAGGTGAAGCCGTGGGGCGGTAGCCATTTGGCCATCGCCTCGGCGTCGAGAAACGCCCGGTAGACGCGCTCGGCGGGCGCCTTGAACACACGGTGCAGGCGAACGGTGTTGCTGCTCATGGTCATCTCCTGGTCAGGTCACGGGGTGTAACCAGTCAAGTCGAAGACCCGCGCGGCGTCCAGCCGTCCGCCTGGTGCCGTTTTCAGCGCTCATCACCGAAGTGATCGCTCACCAGAATCGCCCGCGCCAGTTCTTCGTCACTGGCCTGGATGCCGGGGTTTTCCTGGCGCACGCGTTGCAGCACCGACTCCAGGTAAGCGCCGCGGATCGCACCGCCGCTGGCGACGAAGCTGGACGCCTCGTCCCGCGCCGGGATGATCCGTTTGTCGTCCTTGAAGGTGGAATACAGCGAAGCGGAGACACCGGCCGAAGTGGCGACATCACCAGCATCAACCCGGGCCAGCGCCGTGCCGAAAGGCAGGCAGAGCAACAACGAAGAAACGAGCAATGTACGCCGCATGACGGAATCCTCCGGAAATGACAGGTATTACTCAGTCTAGGATGCGCACGCCGAGGACGGAGTTCCATCGGATGAACAGAAAGGCCAGTAAGCAACAGGGTAAAACCTGACCAACAGATCAAAACAATTAACTCGCAACGTGTATACGAAGTACTTGCCAAATATTTATGTACACGGTCTGATGAAGCAAAAAATAGCAAGTTGCCATTACCGCAAACAACACTGCCATCTGCCTACCGCCTGCATGGATGTACCTCACGATGAAAATAAAGAACAAACTCATACTTGCCTTCGTACTGGTGGCATTTATTCCGGTAAGCCTTGTCGGTGCCCTGTCGGTGCTGAGTATCCGCAGTGATGCGGTCGATCAGTTCGTCGAAAGCAGCACCCGTGAAATACGCCAGATCGACGGTAATATGCGGCAGTTCTTCGACGGCACTTCGCAGAACGTCGATCAAATGTCTAAAGATCCTGTATACAACTCTGTAGAACAATTAAAACAGTACATCAGTACCGACGCCCCTAACCAACCACTGCCGCCAGCGGCGAAACAAGTGATTGAAGCTTTTTCCCGTTATGGCGCCACTCATCCGGCCGCGGCGATTCTGTCCATCGGCCTGGAAGACGGCAGCTACGCCAAGTGGCCGGATGACCCGCAACTGGCCAACTACGACCCGCGCACCCGCCCCTGGTACAAGGCCGCGATGGCCAGCCCGCAGAAGACCGTGCGCACGGCGGCGTACTACTACGAAAAGGATGACGTGGCCCTGGTCGGCACCGCGCGGGCGCTGCTCGACGAGGCCGGCAAGGCCAAGGGCGTGTTCGTCGTCAGTGTCTCGCTGAAAAACCTCACCGAGCTGATCAAGAGCATCAAGCTGGGTGACAGCGGCTACGTGATGCTGGTCGAGGACGGCACCGTGCTGGTCGATCCGCGCGACGCCAGCCACAGCTTCAAGAAGCTCGCCGACCTCGGCGCGCCGTACGCACACCTGGCAGCCACCGGCCAGGGCGTCACCGAAGTCGAACTCAATGGCGTGCGCTACATGGCCAACACCTGGACCTCCCCGGGCCTGGGCTGGCACTTCATCGGCCTGATCGAGCACAAGGAAGTGATGGGCACCGCCACCCGCATGACCTGGCTCACGGCGATCATCGTCATCGTCCTGGCGCTGGTCTTCGCGCTCGTCGCGGCGGCGTTCTCGCGGGTGATCGTCAAGCCGATCGGCCAGGTCAGCACCGGTCTGCAGTCGATCGCCGAAGGCGAAGGCGACCTGCGCCGCGACCTGCAGGTGCAAGGCAAGGATGAAACGGCCGAGCTGGCCGGCTGGTTCAACAAGTTCCTCGCGGCGATCCGCCAGTTGATCCAGCACATCGGCGCCGCCTCGGGCAATCTGCAACGCGCCTCGCAGACCAACAGCGAAATGGCCGGCAACATGAACGACGCCGCCGGCCGCCAGCGCGAAGCCGTCGAACTGGTGTCCACCGCCTTCAACGAGATGGTCGCCACCGCCAACGAAGTCGCCCGTTCCTGCAGCAGCGCCGCCGACGCGGCGGAAAATGGCCACCGCCGGGTTGCCGAAGGCAAGCAGCAGATCGAGCAGACCACCAATAACGTCAACCGCCTGAGCAATCGCCTGACTGAATCGTCCCAAGCCATGGTCGAGCTGGAACAGGGCAGCCGCGACATCAACCAGATCCTCGGCACCATCCGCGCCATCGCCGAGCAGACCAACCTGCTGGCGCTGAACGCGGCCATCGAGGCGGCCCGGGCCGGCGATCAGGGCCGCGGCTTCGCGGTGGTGGCCGATGAAGTGCGGGCACTGGCCAAGCGCACCTCCGATTCCACCGGCGAGATCGATCAGTTGCTCGGCACCCTCGGCAGCAAGACCCAGGAAGTCTCGCAGAAGATGGAAAGCTGCCTGGACCTGTCCCGCGCCAGCGTGTCGTCCATCGCCAGCGCGCAAGACAGCTTCGAAGGCATCCAGTTGTCGGTCAACGAGATCCGCGACCAGAACCTGCAGATCTCGGCAGCAGCGGAAGAGCAGCACAGCGTTGCCGAAGAGATCAACCGGCATATCCAGCAGATCTACGACGAAGCACGGCGGGTCGAGGACCTGGCCCGTTCGGCGCAGCAGGACTCCGGACGGCTGTCGGAGTTGTCGCAGGAACTGAGTGGCCTGGTGGGCCGCTTCAAGTCCTGAGGTGACACGGCGGAAGTATCGGCCTTGATACTTCCGCCCATCTCAAGCAGGGTGCGTGTTTTTCGACACGGAAGCTTTCCATGCGCCTTCTTGCCCTTGTTGCGCTCTGCGCCACGCCCCTGGTCGCCTGGGCCGATACCGACTTCGACCGACAGGTTCGCGACGCCGCCGAAGCGCTGATGCGTGACAACGCCATTCCTGGCCTGGCCATCGCCATCACGGATAACGGCCGCCAGCACTTCTATGAATTCGGCGTGGCCGACAAGGCCAGCGGCCAGCCGGTGACCCGCGACACCCTGTTCGAGCTGGGCTCCATCAGCAAGACCTTCACCGCCACCCTCGCCGGCTACGCCCAGGCCAAGGGCACGCTGTCGCTGACTGCCAGCGCCGGCGACTACCTGCCGGAACTGGCCGGCACGCCGTTCGGCAAACTGTCGCTGATCAACCTCGCCACCCACACCACCGGCGGCATGCCGCTGCAATTCCCCGATGCCGTGAGCAACGACGCGCAACTGCTGGCCTGGCTCAAGGCCTGGACGCCGCAACAGCCGCCGGGCACCTGGCGCACCTACGCCAACCCGAGCATTGGCATGCTCGGCGTAATTGCCGCCAAGCAACTGCAAACCCCGTTCGTCACAGCCATGCAGGAACAGCTTCTGCCCGAACTTGGACTCAAGCACACCTATCTCGCCGTGCCGAAAGACCAACAGACGCTGTATGCCTGGGGTTACGACAAGGGCGGCGCCCCGGTGCGGGTCAATCCCGGCGTTCTGGCCAACCAAGCCTACGGGCTGAAAAGCAGCAGCAGCGACCTGCTGCGTTTCGTCGAGATCAACCTCGGCCGGGTGAAACTCGCAGCGCCCTATGAACAGGCCGTGCAGGCAACCCATCGCGGTTACTTCCAGCGCGGCGCCATGACCCAGGACCTGATCTGGGAGCAATACGCCTATCCTCTGGCCTTGCAGACCCTGCTCGACGGCAACGACAACCTCACCGCGCTGCAGGGCGCGCCGGTCAAGGCCCTCGACCCGCCGCTGGCGCCGCAGCAACGGGCCTGGGTGAACAAGACCGGCGCCACCAACGGCTTCGGCGCGTATATCGCGTTCGTGCCGGAGCAACAGCGTGGCGTGGTGATCCTGGCCAACCGCAACTACCCCAATAGCGAGCGGGTGAAGCTGGCCTGGAACCTGCTGGAGCAGCTGGACAAGTAGCTAGCGCGCGCGGACGGCCACTGGGGCGCTTCGACCGGTCTGGCGCCCCTGCAGCAACACCGCCAGCGCCGCCAGCCCGGCCGGAATCAGCAATGACGCGAACACCTGGGCGAAGCTCCAGCCCGCCGCCAGCATCTGCGCCCCGGCGAAGGCGCTGAGAATCGCCCCGAGACGACCGATGCCGCTCATCCAACTGGCGCCGGTGGCCCGCACCTCGACCGGGTAGAACGCCGCCGCCAGCGCATTCATGCCGACGCTGGCGCCGTTCAGGCCAAAGCCCACGGCCCAGGCGATCACGCACAACCAGGCAAACGCACCGGCCACCTGGCCGATGGCGAAAATCACCGCGCCACTGAACACGAAGGCCAGCATCAGTACCCGTTGCGGGTTCCAGCGGTCCATGGCCCAGCCCACCGAAATCGCGCCCACCGGCCCGCCAATCTGGAAGCAGGCGGTCACGATCGCGGCCTCGGCCACCGAGTAACCACCGCCCTCCTTCACCAGCGTCGGCAACCAGCCGCTGAACAGATAGACCAGAAACAACGCGAGGATGTAACCGCCCCAGAGCATTAGGGTGCCGAAGCGATAGCCCGGCGACAGGATGGTGCCGACCGCCCCGCCGCCTGCCGTCACGGCTGCCGGCAAGGTGAAGACCGTGCCCGGCCCGACCCGCTTCGGTGCCAGGCGGCGGACGATGGCGCGAATGCACTCGGGGTCGGCGCCCTGGCGCACCAGAAAGGTCACCGACTCTGGCAGCCGCCAGTACAGCAGCGGCGCCACCAGCAACGGCAGCACGCCACCCAGCACCAGCACACTGCGCCAGCCCAGGTTGGGAATCATCCAGGCGCTGGCGAAGCCGCCCAGCGCCGCGCCGAGGGAAAACCCGCAGAACGCCAGGGTAATCAGCAACGAACGGCTGCGCGTCGGCGCGTATTCGCTGACCAGGGTACTGGCGTTGGGCATCGCCGCACCGAGGCCGAGCCCGGTGAGAAAACGCAGCGCCACCAGGGTTTCCAGATTCGGTGCGAAGGCCGAAGCGAGGGTCCAGCCGCCGAACAGCAACACGCTGCCCAACAGCACCAGCTTGCGCCCGTAGCGGTCCGCCAGAGGCCCGGCCACCAGCGCGCCCAAGGCCAGGCCAATCAGCGCGGCGCTGAGCACCGGGCCGAGGTCCTGCGGCCCCAGCCCCCATTCGCTTTTCAGTTGCGGCGCGATGAAGCCGATGATTGCCACATCCAGACCATCCAGGGCGATGATCAGGAAACCGAGGAAGACCACCCATTTCTGGTAGCCGCTGACCGGCTGATCATCGATCAGCCGGCGGATGTTGATGCTGTTGGAAGTGTCCACTGCCCTTGCCTCTTGTTGTTTTTGTGTGTGGTTGCAGCACGCGGAAATCCGCCGCACGCGTGTGGGCGCGCGGCGGTCGGCAACTCAACGGCGGTCGAGACTGCGCAGGTGTACGGGCTTGATGATCCGGGTCTCCTGGGCCAGCACCAGATCGCGGGTAGCGTGCAGGTAGGCGGCGAAATCCGGGTCGGCGTCGCGCGCGGCACTGCGTTTTTCGAAATCGTCGAGGCTGTCGTAGCCCCATAGATGAACCACTTGATTCAGCGGACCGATGCTGCTGGTGTAGAACGCCAGCGGCGCGCCGAGGTGGCGCAGCAGGATCGGCATCGCCAGTTGGTCGAAGGCGTCGAGAAAGGCCGCCATGCACCGTGGCCTGATGGTGTAGATGCGGTGATCGACGATGGCCTTGTCCATCACGCCACCTCCTGCGCAGCACCGGCATCGTCAAGGCCCTGGTCGACGCCGGCCAGATGGCGGCCGGTGATGTAGCCAAAGGTCATGATCGGGCCGAGGGTGATGCCGGCGCCGGGGTAGTTGCCGCCCATGATGCTCGCGCGGTCGTTGCCCACCGCGTAGAGGCCGGCAATCGCCCGCTGGTCGGCGCCAAGCACTTCGCCGACGACGCTGGTGCGGATGCCGTCGAAGGTGCCGAGATCGCCCATGATCACTTTCACTGCGTAATACGGGCCTTCGCCAATCGGCGCCACGCACGGGTTCGGTTGGTGCGCGGGATCGGCCAGGTAGCGGTTGAAGGTAGTGGTGCCGCGCCCGAACTGGCGGTCCTCGCCCTTTACCGCACCGAGGTTGTACTGGCGGACGGTCTGCTCCAGCCCCTGGGCATCGATGCCGGTGCGCGCCGCCAGTTCGGCGAGGGTGCGGCCCTTGAACAGGTAGCCGTTGCGCAGCAGCGGGCCTTGAGGCATCGGCGCCGGTTTGGCGTAGCCGAGGCCGTATTTGCCGAGGGTGCGCCGGTCGCAGACCAGCCACATGGCAGTTTCCGTCTCTCCGGTGCAGGCGTCGATCAGCGCCGCGCCGACATCGTGATAGGAGTCCGATTCATTGGTGAAACGCCGGCCGCTGCGCAGCACGCCGATCACCCCCGGTTTGTAGCGGTCGAGCAAGTGCGGAAACGCGGTATAGCGCCCGCCGCCCATGGGCACCTTGGACACCGGCATCCACGCAGCGGGCGCCTGCAGACGGATTTCCACCCGCGCGCCGAGGCTTTCGGCCATGCGCGCGCCGTCGCCGCTATTACCCGCCGGCACCGGCGAGAAATGCTCGCCACCGCGACGCACATGGGGATAGGCCTGTTTCAGCCGTTGCAGGTCGTGGGAGAAACCACCGCAGGCCAGCACCACGCCGCGCCGGGCATTGATGCGCAATTCACGCCCGCCTTCGCTGGCCAGCGCGCCCGTGACCCGCCCGCCTTCGCTGAGCAACTGGCGAGCCGGCGTCCCGGTGAGGATCGGGATGCCCAGGTCCAGCGCCGAGCGCACCAGCCGCGCCGCCAGGGCATTGCCGCTGGTGACCTGGGTTCCACGGCGGTACAGCGCCAGCTCCTTGAGGTGGGTCAACAGGCGCCGGGTGACGTAGGCGAACGAGGTCAGGGAACGGGTGACGTTGAAGAAGTGCTTGAGGTCGGCATTGGACGAATTGAACATCATGCCGATGAAGGTGATGGTCTTCAGCGGCGGGCGCAGGCGCGCCATGTCCGCACCCAGGCCACGGATGTCATAGGGTGCGGCGAGAATCGAGCGACCGATGTCCAGGCCGCCGCCCACTTCGGGGTGGTAGTCCGGGTACAGGGTGGGGACGAATTTGACCGCCGTTTCCCGCTCGAAGTACTCCACCATCTCCGGGCCGTAGCGCAGGAACGCCTCGACCCCGGCCTCATCGAAGCAGGCGCCGGTTTCATTGCGCAGATAGGTCAGGGCCTTTTCCCGGCTGTCACCGGCGCCCTGGGCCTTGCCGTGAATATTGCCCGGCACCCACAGCACGCCACCGGAAAACGCCGTGGTGCCGCCGAAGCAGTCGTCCTTCTCGATCACCAGCACATCCAGCCCGTGTTTCTTCGCGGTGATCGCGGTGGCCAGGCCACCGGCACCGGCGCCAATCACCAGCACATCGCAGCTTCTCTCGTTCATGACCGTGCCCCCTCGAAACCGGGACGCGGAATCAGCGCCATGGGCATGCTTTCCAGGCCGCCATCCACCGTCAGTTCGGCACCGTTGATGTAGTCGGCCCGCGGGCTGGCAAGAAACAGCGCCGCCTGGGCAATATCCACCGGCTCGCCGATACGGCGATTGGCAGTCATGGCGCTGCGCTGGCGCTCGATTTCCGGGTCGGCGTAGAACGCCGCCGACAACGGCGTGCGGATCAAGCCCGGGCACACCGCGTTGCTGCGCACCCCGCGCGGCCCCCACTCCACCGCGAGCTGGCGCGACAGCATGCTGACCCCGGCCTTGGCCGCGCTATAAGCGCCGCTGTTGGGTTGCGGGAAATGGGCGGCAATCGAAGCGATATGGACGATGCGGCCACTACCGCGCTCCAGCATCGAGCGGCCGAACGCCTGGGCGCACAGCAGATAGCCGCTGAGGTTGACCGCCAGCACCTGATTCCAGTGATCGAGGTCCAGGCCTTCGAGCGCCCCCGGACGCAGCACGCTGGCGTTGTTGACCAGCACATCGCAGCGGCCGTGCAGCGCCTGCACCTTGGCCGCCGCCTCGGCCACGCTGCGCGGGTCGGCGATATCGCAGGCCAGGGCGCTGACCTCGCCGACGCTGTGTTCGCCAAGGGTGGCCGCCAGTTCGCGGCATTTATCGGCGTCGCGGTCCAGCAGGACCACATGGGCCTGCTGCTCCACCAATGCCGCCGCGAGCGCCGCGCCAATCCCGCCGGCACCGCCGGTGACCACGCAAACGGCGGCGTCCAGGCCCAGCCAATGGGAGGAAGTGTTGTTATTCATGCTGCTCTCCAGAGTGTCGCTTGTTCTGGCGAACAGACTAGGACCGCGGCCCTGCGGCAAGAATGGACAAAACCTGCAACCGTCCAGACATTTTCGACAAAATTGCCGGCCACGCCTGATGCCCGGCCAGGGCTGTGGCACAGTGGCCGGGTCGCGATCACACAATTACAAGAACATGAACAAGATCCCCAATTACGCCCTCTACGGCGAGACGGCCCAGCCGGTGTGGCACGAGTCGCTGCATGTGGAGTCGATCTCGAAACGCTCCGGCGCCCACAACTGGGAAATCGCCGCCCACCGCCATGACGGCCTGTTGCAGTTGCTCTACGTGCAGAGCGGCGGCGGTGAAGTGCTGTTCGACAGCGACCGGGTGCCGGTGCAGGCGCCGTGCGTGGTGTTCGTGCCCGCCCAAGTGGTGCATGGTTTCCACTGGGCCGGCCAGGTCGAGGGCCAGGTCATCACGGCGGCGCAGCATCCGCTGGAAAGCATCGCCCAGGTGCTGGCACCTAGCCTGTCGAGCCAGATTCGCAAACCCCATGTGATCGCCCTGCCGCACTGGCGCGAGGACGAAGACCCGCTGCTGCCGCTGTGCCGCGCCTTGAGCGAGGAGTACCACAACCGGGCCCGCGAGCATGTGGCGTGCAGCATGTCGCTGCTGCTGGCGCTGTTTGTCCAGGCCCTGCGCCACGAACATCTGGGCGGCGATGACGCGCAGCGCCGCGTGCCGTCCCGTCGCAGCCAGCAGCTCACTGCATTCCGCGAACTGGTGGACATGCATTTTCGCGAGCATCGCCCGCTAAACGCGTACGCCAGCGATCTGGGCATGACGGTCGCAACCCTCGGCCGCCTGTGCCAGGAACACTTGGGCATGACCCCGATGAACGTGATCAACGCCCGCATGGTGCTGGAGGCCAAGCGCGGCCTGGGGCATTCCGATCTGAGCGTTAAAGGCATCGCCCATGAGCTGGGCTTCGTCGATGTCGGTTACTTCAGCCGGTTCTTCCGCAAGCACGCCGGGATGAGCCCGAGCGACTTTCGCGGCGGCGGCAAACCCCGGCCGGCGCTGGCGCGGTGTTCGTGAAGGACACCGCCCAGCGCGCGACGGCCGATCAGCCCAGGGCGTCCACCACAAAGTCCAGGCGGTCCTGACCAAAGAACATCTGCTCGCCGACAAAGAACGTCGGCGCACCAAACACCCCGCGGGCCACCGCTTCTTCGGTCACAGTCTTCAGCGCCGCCTTCACCTCGGCATCGCCCACCAGCGCGACGAAGCCGTCCGCTTCAAATCCCGCCTCCGTCAGCACCTCGGCCACCACGGCCGGGTCACCGAGGTTGCGCCCGGTCACCCACAACGCCGTGAACATCGCCGCCAGGTAGTCGCCTAAACGCTCTGGCTGGCGCAGTTGCACGCCGATCGCGCCGCGCATCAGGGTCAGGGTGTTGATCGGGAAATGCGGGCTGAAACGCAGGGTCACGCCATAACGGGCGGCATAGCGCTGGAAGTCGGCGTAGGTGTAGCGGGCCTTGGCCGGGACGGTCGCCGGCGAACTGTTGCCGGTGGCCTGGAATACGCCGCCCAGCAGCATCGGGCGCAGTACCACGTTGGCGCCGTGCTCGGCACGCAGACGCGGCAGTTGGGTCCAGGCCAGGTAGCTGGCGGGGCTTCCGAGATCGAAGAAGAATTCGACGGTCTTGCTCATGAGATTCAGGTCCTTGTGCGCAGGTGGGGTCATTTCAGGGCGAGCGACGGGGCTTACCAACGTTCCATCCACGGGCGCAGGTCCAGTTCGAAGGTCCAGGCATCCCGCGGCTGAGCGTGCAGGTGCCAGTAGTTGTCGGCGATATGCGCGGGGTCGAGGATGCCGTCCTGGTCCTTGAGCGCGTAGCGCTCGGGGAAGCTGTCGCGGATAAAGGCGGTGTCGATGGCGCCATCCACCACCACATGGCCAACGTGGATGCCACGCGGGCCCAACTCCCGCGCCATGCTCTGGGCC
Source organism: Pseudomonas sp. 20P_3.2_Bac5 (assembly GCF_025466035.1). Taxonomy (NCBI): domain Bacteria; kingdom Pseudomonadati; phylum Pseudomonadota; class Gammaproteobacteria; order Pseudomonadales; family Pseudomonadaceae; genus Pseudomonas; species Pseudomonas sp. 20P_3.2_Bac5. The sequence goes on from NZ_JANLOA010000061.1 coordinate 75,555, forward strand.
AGGGCGCGGATGCCGTGCTTGGCCCCGGCGAAGGCGGCGAACCCGGCGGCGCCGCGCAAACCGGCGGTGGCGCCGGTAAAGAGAATGGTGCCGCGCTCGCGGGTGACCATGCGCCGGGCCACCGCCTGCGCGGTGAGGAAGCCGGCGAAGCAGGCCATTTCCCAGATCTTGAAGTATTTGCGCGGGGTTTCTTCGAGGATGCTGCAAGGCACGTTGGCGCCGATATTGAAGACGAAGGCGTCAATCGGGCCGATGCTGCTTTCGATCTCCTCCACCAGAGCCGCGACCTCCTCCTCCTTGCGCGCATCGGAGCCAAAACCGTGGGCCTGGCCGCCCTCGGCGCGGATTTCATCCAGCAGCGGTTGCAGCTTGTCGGCACTGCGCCGGGTAACGCAGGCGATATAGCCTTCACGGGCAAACCGCTTGGCTATGGCGCCGCCCGTGGCATCGCCAGCGCCGATCACCAGTACGACTTTTTTGTTGTTATCGGTCATGGGTGTCGCCTCATTGATGAATGATCGTTTAGTGAACGAACGCTATGCTACGATCCGCACATTCGTCAAGCGTGTAACAGAGGATTTCCCAGGTGCGCTATTCCAACGACCACAAGGAACAGACCCGGCAGCGGCTGGTGCAAAGCAGCGGCGCCCTGGCCAAGCAGGGCGGCTTTGCGTCCACCGGCGTGGCCGGTTTGATGAAGGCCATCGGCCTGACCGGCGGCGCCTTCTACAACCACTTCCCGTCCAAGGACGACCTGTTCAGCGAGATCGTCCGCGAGGAGCTGTCCCACAGTTTCATCAACCTGCAAACCCAGGCCGGCGAGCTGAACCGGGACAAGCTGCAACGCTGCCTCGACCAGTACCTGAGCCTGGCCCACCTGCACAACCCGGAAAACGGCTGCGCGATTCCGAGCCTGGGCGCGGAAATCGCCCGGGCGGATATCAAGGTGCGGGAAGAAGCGGAGCACTGGCTGAAAACCCTGCACCAGGCGTGGGCGGTCACCTTGAAGGACGAAGCCCTGGCCTGGGTGCTGCTGAGTCAGTGTGTCGGGGCGCTGCTGGTGGCGCGGATGCTCGCCGGGGAAGACACCCGGGAGGCCGTGCTGGCGGCCAGCCGGGGATTTGCGCGCAAGGCGCTGGAGCAAGTGCCGTGAGGGGAATCAGTGCAGGTCGTTGCGGCGGTACAGGCTGACGCCGACCGCCAGTACCGCGAGCATGCCGGCGCAGCCGCGGTTGATCCATTGCATCACCCGCGCCGAGAAGGCACGTACCGCGTGTCGCCCGCCGAGGGCATAGACAATCATCACCAGGCAGTCGAGCGACGCGGTGACAACCGCGAGCACCAGGTACTGCTGCAACACCGGTTGGTCCGGGCGAATGAACTGCGGCAGGAATGCCGAGAAGAACAGCAAGCCCTTGGGATTGGACAGGCCGACGAACAGCGCCCGCAGAAAGCTCGAACGACCGCTCACAGCGACCGCCGTGCCGCTGGTACTCAACGCCTGCACCGGCGCACGCCAGAGCATCACCGCGAGGTACAGCAGGTACGCCGCGCCCACCCATTTGACCAGGCTGAACAAGTGTTCGGACGCCTGCAGCAAGGCGCCGAGGCCGCAGCCGACGGCGCCAATGAGGATCAGGTCGGAGAGCATCGCCCCGGCCATGCCGAAGCCGGCCACGCGCATGCCGTGGCTGGCGCCGTTGTTGAGGGCCAGCAGCATGGCCGGGCCGGGCGTGACCATCACCGCGCTGGCGGCGATGACGTAAAGCAGAAGGGTCGAGGCGTCCATGACGGCTCCAGGCAGATCAAAGCGCGAAGGATGCCTGCGCCGCCCTTCCCGCTCAAGCCCCCGGACAATTTGTCGGACGGTAGTAACTAAAGTTTGCGCGACCGGTCAAACTGCACATCCCCGACATTCGCCGCTGATCCCCGGCAGGAGCTACATGTCCCTCCGCGTTCCCTTCAGGCTGTGCCCCTCGCTGCTGCTGTGCCTGGCGCTCGGCGCCGCGCCTGGCGCATCCGCCGCCACACCGGCGACGGGCCAGGCCGATGACCTGTTCACCCTGCTCCACAATGTCACACGCATGGCCTCTTCGGGGCTGGCCAACTGGCTCGCGCTGTCACGCGACAGCGCCGTGGCCAGCGGGGTCGAACCGATTCCGCTGCACATCCGCGCGCAACTGGAGCGCTGGTACGACTTCCAGGTGCTCGATGCGGCCCGCTATCAGGTCGGCAACACCCAGCAACTCGACGCGGCCAGCGCCTTCCTGCAGAACCCCGACGTCAGCGCCGTGACCCTGGTCGACGTGATCGTCTTCCGCACTGCCGAGGACGCCCGCGACAACGTCGCCCTGTGGGCCCACGAACTCAAGCATGTGCAGCAATACCAGCAATGGGGCGTGGAAGGGTTCGCCGCGCGCTACACGCGCAATTTCGATGCGGTGGAAGCGCCGGCCTATGCGATCCAGGCCGAGGTCGGCAAAGCGCTCAAACTGGCGCCGGGCGCCACCCTCGCCGCGCATCCGGCGCATTGAGCCGACCCTTCAAGCGACTCAAGGGGAAACGGCGTGTCAGCACAATTCCCCCTGCCCCGTCAGCAACACACCCGGCGCCCAACGCCCTTGGCGCCGTGTACCACTGACAGACTCTTCACAGTTCCTGTAGGACTTTTCATCTATCCAGCCGGAATTGTTCCACGCTTCTATACTCCTCGTACTCATCGAACCTGATTCGACGTATCGTGAGCGGCCCGTCAGAACCGGCGGTTTCCTCTCCTGAGTGACTCGGGAAAAATCCATTCCTGATGCAGGGCCTGCGATGCACAAGATTCTGATCGTCGATGATCACCCCACCATTCGTTTTGCCACTCGCCTGCTGCTTGAGCGCGAAGGCTACGAGGTCGTCGGCGAGGCCCACGACGGCGTCACCGCCGTCAGCCTGAGCCAGGAACACAGCCCCGATGTGGTAATTCTCGACCTCGGCCTGCCGCGGCTCGACGGCCTCAGCGTGCTGGAACGCCTGCGTGCCCTGGACCCGCCACCACGGATTCTGGTGTTCACCGGGCTGCCGCCCAGGCTGTTCGCCAAGCGCTGCATCGAGGCCGGCGCGTCGGCCTTCGTGCGCAAGGACGAGGATCTGCAGATCTTCAGCGGCGCGCTCAAGGCCGTGCTCAACGGTTACTCCTACCTGCCCGACGCCCTGCGCATGGCGCCCCGCTCCAACTCCGAGGCCGAGCGCCTGGAGCGCTTGTCCAATCGCGAGTTCGAGGTGATGCGGCAACTGGCCAAAGGCGCAAGCAACAACGAAATCGCCGACGCCATGATCCTCAGCGCGAAGACCATCAGCACCTACAAGACCCGCATCATGGACAAGCTCCAGGTCCGCTCGCTGGCGGAACTGCTCGACCTGGCCAACCGCCACGAAATGCTCTGAAGCGCTCATGAACGCCCATCTGTTCTGCGCCTGGGGCTTCGGCGGCTTGCTCCTGCTGCTGCCCGCGCCGCTGCAGGCCAGCGAGCCGGTGACCCAGCGCGAATTGCTCGATCGTTCGGTCAGCAGCAGCGCGGCGCCAATCCTCAGCAGCGCCGACCGGCAATGGCTGGAACGCAAGAAAGTCCTGCGCCTGGGCACCTCGGCGCCGGACTACCCGCCCTTCGACATCAACGTCAGCCAGCACGACTACGAAGGCCTCACCGCCGACTACGCCGGGCTGCTGGCTGAGCAGTTGCGGGTCGGCGTCCAGGTGCTGCATTACCCCGACCGCAGCCAGGCGATCCAGGCCCTGCACCGTGGCGAAATCGACCTGCTAGGCAGCGCCAACGGTTTCGAGGGCGCCGACAGCGAGTTGCTGTCGAGCCTGCCCTACGCCGAGGATCAGGCGGTCATCGCCACGCCACTGGGCAAACCACGCAACCCCGACGATGACCTCGCCGGGCTGCGCCTGGCGATGGTCGATCACTACCTGCCGGCCGAACGCATTCGCGAGGTCTATCCCCGCGCGAACCTGCAGCTTTATGCGTCGAGCATGGCCGCGTTGTCGGCCCTGACCCAGGGCGATGCCGACGCCTTCATCGGCGATGCCATCAGCGCCGACTACCTGATCGGCAACCACTACCGCGACAGCGTGCAGATCAGCTACTACGTCAAACCGCTGCGCTCGTCCTTCAACTTCGCCCTCGAACACGACAACAGCACCTTGCTGCGGGTGCTCAACCAGGCCCTCGACAGCCTCTCGGAAAGCGACCGGATGAATGTCGCCCGGCGCTGGAGCAGCGGCCTCAACAGCGTCCTGCTCAACCGCGGCGCGCTGGTCCTGACGCCAAACGAACTGGCGTGGATCCGCGCTAATCCCAAGGTCAGAGTGGCGATCAACAAGTACTTTGCGCCGCTGACGTTCATTGATGACAAACAGCAGTTTCGCGGCATCACCGCCGACCTGCTGGAACAGATCGGCCTGCGCACCGGCCTCGACTTCCAGGTCGTCGAGGCGGCCTCGGTGCCGGAGATGATCCAGTTGGTCGAAGACGGTCAGGCCGATCTGGTCGGCACCCTGCCCTACGGCGCCGAGCGCGCCCGTACCCTTGATTTCACCCGGCCTTACCTGACCACGCCGCGGGTGCTGGTTACCGCGGCCCACGCCAATGCCCCCGACACCGCCGAAGCGCTGGCCGGCAAACGCCTGGCGCTGATCCGTGGCACGCCGTACGCGCAGACCTTGCGCCGCGAGCACCCGGCTATCGAGCTGGTGGAGGTCGATGACCCGCTGGCGTTGATGGAGTACGTCGCTCAGGGCCGCGCCGATGCCGCCATCAGCTCACAGATCAACGCCGCCTATTTCATCAGCCGGCTGTTCAAGGACCGCCTGCGCATCGCCGCGCTGCTCGACGACACCCCGGCGACCGCCGCGTTCGCCACCGCCCACGGCAACACCTTGCTGCATTCGATCCTGGAAAAGACCCTGCTCAGCATTGAGCCGGATGAGATGACCCAGCTTGCCAACCGTTGGCGGACCAATGCCTTGATCAGCGACAACCCGTGGCGCAACTACCGCGGGCTGGTGCTGCAGATTCTGGTGGTCGCCGGCCTGCTGATCGCCGCCGTGGTGTTCTGGAACCGCTACCTGCGCCGCCTGATCGGCCAGCGCACCGAGGCCGAACAGGCGCTGCAACGGCAACTGAAAATCAGCGAAGGACTGCTGCTCGAACTGCGCCAGGCCAAGGAACAGGCCGACAACGCCAACCACGCCAAGAGTGCGTTTCTCGCCACCATGAGCCATGAAATCCGCACGCCGATGAACGCGGTGATCGGCCTGCTGGAACTGGCCCTGAAAGATGCCGCACAGGGCCGCATCGACCAGCCGTCGTTGCAGGTCGCGTTCGACTCCGCCAGCGGGCTGCTGGAACTGATCGGTGACGTGCTCGACATCGCCCGCATCGAGTCCGGGCACATGGCCCTGGTGCTCGAACCTACCGACCTGCCGCTGCTGATCCGCGGTGCCGCGCAAGTCTTCGACAGCAGCGCCCGGCTCAAGGGCCTGACCCTGGAACTGGACCTGCGCGGCCCGGCGCGGTCGGTGCTGGTCGATCCGCTGCGATTGCGCCAGGTGCTGTCCAACCTGCTGAGCAACGCCATCAAGTTCACCGAACACGGCGTGGTGCGGGTCGAGTTGAACATCGAGGCGGCGAGCGACGACCTGAATGCCCGCATCGAACTCAGCGTGCGGGACAGCGGCATCGGCATCAGCGCGGCGGATCAGGCGCGGCTGTTCAGCCCCTTCGCCCAGGTCGGCCAGCAGCCGGCGCGCCAGGGCACCGGCCTGGGCCTGGTGATCAGCCGGACCCTGTGCGAATTGATGGGCGGCGCGCTGCGGCTTTCCAGCGAACCCGGCCAGGGCACCCGGGTGGTGATCGACCTGAGCCTGCCGTGGGCCGGCCCGCTGGAGCGCGCGCAAGTGACCAGCGAGACGCAGGCCAACAGCCCGGCGCTGAACATCCTCGTGGTGGATGACTACCCGGCCAACCTGATGCTGCTGGACAAGCAACTCGGCGTACTCGGCCACCGCGTCAGCCAGGCCAGCGACGGCAGCGCGGCGTTGCAGCTATGGCGCGACGGCCAGTTCGACGTGCTGATCACCGATTGCAATATGCCGGGCATGGACGGTCATGAGCTGGCCCAGGCGGTGCGCGCTGAAGAGGCCGCGAGCCAGCGGCGCCGCTGCCTGATCCTCGGCCTGACCGCCAATGCCCAGGCCGAGGAACGCGAGCATTGCCTGGCGTCGGGAATGGATGACTGCCTGTTCAAGCCCATCGGCCTTGGCGCCTTGCGCCAGCACCTGAGCGGGCTGGACGTGACGCCCGCCATGGCAGCCAGCGAGGACGACAGCGGTTTCGACCTCGATGAACTGCGTCACCTGACCCTCAACGACCCGCAACTGATCCAGCGCCTGATCGCCGAACTGGCCCACAGCACCACCCTGGACCTTGCTGCCTTGCGCGCCCTCGGCCCGGACTCGCCGCGACCGGCGCTCAAGGCATTGGTCCACCGGATTCGCGGCGGCATGAAAATGCTCAAGGCACGTGGGCTGGTGGCGCATTGCGATGCGCTGGAACGAGGGTGTGCGCAGAAGTTGGGGGATGGGGAATTGCAGGTGCTGAAGGGGCGGCTGGAGGAGAGTTTGGAGAGGTTGTTGCGCAGGCTTGATTGATGGGGCCGCATCGCGAGCAAGCTCGCTCCTACAGGATTGCGATTGAACCCTGTAGGAGCGAGCTTGCTCGCGATACTCGCAATAAAAGATCAAAGCGCCTTGCGCAACCCCGGCAACCGCACCAGCGACCACCCCGTCTCCGACTCCGACAAGGTCAAACGAATCTCGTCCAGTTGCATATTGCTCAGCAACGTCGACACCAGATCCCCCACCATCCAGTTGGCCGTGTTGGACGCGATCACCCGGCCATCGGCGGACAACAACACCGCCTCATGGTCCAGGCGCATCAAGCTGCGCACCAGCAAGCGTTCGACGTTGTGCAGCGACAGGTCGAGCCCGGCGACACCAATGAAACGCCCCTGCACCATGATCGGCATGGTGAAGGTCAACACGTACAGGTTGGTGCCGTAGAGGTCGACGTAAGGCCCCTCCACCACGCTTTTGCCGGTATCGCGGGGACGGCGGTACCAGGGCATTTCGGTGTAGTCGTAGTAGTTTTCGCGGCGCCGGTCGAAATTGGGCCGCAGCGGCAGGGTCTTGCCACCGTCCGCCAGGTACCACCATTCCAGGTGCATTTCCCGGTCGGCCAGACAGTTGGGCTCGACGATCACACCGCCACCGCAACCAAAGGCACCGGTCGCGAGCAACTGGCGGTCGATGGCCGGGCGCAAGGACGCCAGGTCTTTCGCGGCGGGCTGCCGGCCCTCGGCCAGAACCCGCTCCCAGAGCGAGCGGGTGTCCTCCACCAACTCGCGGACCTGGTTGAAAATAGTCCCCAGGGTGCTGTCCAGCTGCTGGGCGCAGGCCGAAAAGGACGCGTTATCGCTCAGGGCAAACATGGCATTACCTCACGCAGGTTCGGCATTTCTTGTTATGTCATCAGGCGTTGTGTCACGCCATTTCAGTCTTCATCGGTTTCGGCCAGCAGTTCCAGGCGAAGGCTGATCAGGCGCTTGATACCGCGGCTGACATGCGCTTCGGCCAGCGCACCGGCCAGCACCGCGTCTCCCGCGACCAGCGCCTGCAAGATGGCCTGATGCTCCTGCTCGACCACCGCCACATCGCCACCGCCCGCCGCGTCCATCCACAACAGTTCGCCCACTTCGGATTGCAAGCGCATCTCTGCGTTGGTCAGGCGCAGCGACTGGGCGGCCGCGGCCACCTCGATGTGGAAACGGGCATCGGCGCGGTGCCGTGCCTGGCGCGAGGCGGCTTGTCGGAGCATGTCGATGTGATGGGCGATGCGCGCCTGCTGCTCGGGCGAACTGCGCCGGGCGGCAAGGCGCGCCGCAGTGCCGGAGATGGCGGTCTGCTCGTCGCCCAGGTCACGCAGGTCCGGGCCGCTCATGTCGCGCAGGCGTTGCAGCAGCAACGCCTCGGGTAATTCGATCGGCGCGCAGACGAAACTGCCGCCGTTACGCCCGCGCCGGGTTTCGATCAACCCGCGCTGGCGCAACACCACCAGCGCCTCGCGCAGCGTGACCGTGGCCACGCCCAGTTGCAGCGCCAGTTCCGCCTCGCTGGGCAACTGCTGGCCTTCGGCGAACAGCCCCAGTTCGATGGCCTCCACCAGCCGGCGCGCCACCTCATCGGTGCGCCCTTCCTGGCGCAGCCGGATGAATGCGGTGTTACGAGCACTATTAAGGGCAGTCATTGCCTCTCCCTATCGAGCATTGCAGAGCCTGAAGCCAGCCTCGGCGAAAAAATTCAATCCCGCATCTTATAGCGAAGAACCGGACGCGTGATAGCGCCGAATTCGCCTCGACTTAGCTTTTTAAAGCCAGTTGGCAAGAATCAAACTTTAAGATATGGTTTCATATGTTTAAAGCAGGAACGCGAGCATCCACGACGTCCGCGCCTGCATCAGCGATTTCCGTCAACAAATCCAACCAAGGAATACGCCATGCAAACCCGACTCCTGATCAATGGCCAGTTGATCGATGGGCAAGGTGCTCCCTACGCCGTGTACAACCCCGCCGAGGGCAGCGTTCTGGTGAACATCCCCGAAGCCAGCAGCGCCCAGGTTGACGCCGCGGTGCAGGCCGCCGACCAGGCGTTCGACGGCTGGTCGCAGACCCCGCCGAAGGACCGCGCGCACCTGCTGCTGAAAGTGGCCGATCGCATCGAGGCCGAGGCCGAAACCCTCGCGCGCCTCGAATCGCTGAACTGCGGCAAGCCTTATCAGGCGGCCCTCAACGATGAAATCCCGGCCATCGCCGACGTGTTCCGCTTCTTCGCCGGTGCCAGCCGTTGCCTGTCGGGCTCCGCGGGTGGCGAATACCTGCCGGGCCACACCTCGATGATCCGCCGCGACCCGCTGGGCGTGGTCGCCTCCATCGCGCCGTGGAACTACCCGCTGATGATGGTCGCCTGGAAACTCGCCCCGGCCCTGGCCGCCGGCAACACCGTGGTGCTCAAGCCGTCCGAGCAGACGCCGCTGACCGCCCTGGCCCTCGGCGAAATCATCGCCGAGCTGTTCCCCGCCGGCGTGGTCAACATCCTCTTCGGTCGCGGCCCGAGCGTCGGCGAGCCGCTGGTCAACCACGCCAAGGTGCGCATGGTGTCGCTGACCGGTTCAGTCGCCACCGGCGCGCGGATCATTTCCAGCACCGCCAGCAGCGTGAAGCGCACCCATATGGAACTGGGCGGCAAGGCGCCAGTGCTGATCTTCGATGACGCCGATATCGACGCCGCCGTCGAGGGCATCCGCGCGTTCGCCTTCTACAACGCTGGCCAGGACTGCACCGCCGCCTGCCGCCTCTACGTTCAGAAAGGGGTCTACGAGCGCTTCGTCAGCCAGTTGGGCGAGGCGGTATCAAGCCTGCGCATGGGCATGCAGGACGACCCGGAGACTGAACTCGGCCCGCTGATCACCCGCGATCACCTTGAGCGCGTGGCCGGCTTCGTCGAGCGCGCCAAGGCGCAGCCGCATATCCGTGTGGTCACCGGCGGCAACCGCGTCGACGGCCCGGGCTTCTTCTTCGAGCCGACCGTTCTGGCCGATGCCCGCCAGGACGATGAAATCGTCCAGCGCGAAGTCTTCGGGCCGGTGGTCAGCATCACCCCGTTCGACGACGAAGCGCAGGCCCTGGCCTGGGCCAACGACTCCGACTACGGCCTGGCTTCTTCGGTCTGGACCCGCGACGTCGGCCGCGCCAACCGCCTGGCCGCGCGCCTGCAATACGGCTGCACCTGGGTCAACACGCACTTCATGCTGGTCAGCGAAATGCCCCACGGCGGCATGAAGCAGTCGGGCTACGGCAAGGACATGTCGATGTACGGCCTGGAAGACTACACCTGCGTCCGCCACGTGATGTTCAAGCACTGATTCGCACCGAAGGGGTGCCTTGCGCCCCATTTCGCGGCACCACCCTTCACCTTTGCACCACCTGATGAAACCGGCCCAAAACCGGCCTTTGCGATAAAACATATAAAACCATAGGCAATATGGCATAGGTTCTGCTTTATCCCCGACACGAAGCAGAAACCGGTCGCCATTGTTACCCACCGGCCCAAAACCGGGGTAACGACTTACGAGGTGTGTCACCCATGCTTATCACCGGCATCAAGAGCCGTCCGGTCTACGACCGGCTGCAACCCATGACGGGCGGCCTGCGCCACCTGATCGCGGGCCAGGGCAGCGGCGGCGCGGCCATGCTGCGCCTGATCGCGGACATGTCCGCCGAACAGCGCCACAACAGCGCCCTGCTCTACTCCACCGAATCCTTCTCCGGCCACACCCACTTGCAGGACCTGCAAGACGCCGACGTGGCGGGACTGGAAGTGTTCCCCAGCAACCAGGCGCTGCTCGACGCCCTGCGCGAACGCCTCGGCGCCGCCCGCATGGGCACCCGCCTGTACCTGAGCGGCTCGGAAAGCTTTATCGGCACCGCCATGCAGGCCGCCAACGAAGTCGACCTGAACCGCGACGAAGTGCTGCGTGAACACAGCGGCACCCTGGTTCGCCGGGTCTGGTGCGCGCACTGCGACACCTACACCGAAAACGTCGCGCAGCGTGTCTTCACCTGCCCCGGTTGCCAGCTCAACCTCGTGGTACGCGACCACTATTCCCGTCGTCTGGCCGCCTTCCAGGGCATCAAGGCCGACGGCGAAGTCCCAGGCGAACTGCCCGCTGCCGAGGAGCTCGACACATGAATACCCATAACGGCACCCTCGCCGTCCGCGTGGCCCGGATCGAACCGCTGACCCCGGAAATCACCCGCTTCACCCTGGTCGATCCGGACGGCAAGAGCCTGCCGGCCTTCTCCGGCGGCAGCCATGTGGTGGTGGTCCTCGAAGACGGCGACAAGACTCACCGCAACGCCTACTCGCTGATGAGTTCGCCCTACGACGCCAGCGCCTACCAGATCGCCGTGCGCCGGGTCAGCGAAGGCCGCGGCGGCTCGCGCTACCTGCACGACCGCGTGAGCGAAGGCGACCTGCTGCAAATCCTGCAACCGGCCAACCTGTTCCCGCTGGCCAAGCACGCCCGCCAGCACCTGTTCATCGCCGGCGGCGTCGGCATCACCCCGGTGTATTCGCAACTGGAAGAGCTGCAACTCAAGCAGTCCACCTTCGAGCTGCACCTGGCCGTGCGCGGCCCGGAGCACCTCGCCCTCGGTCGCGAACTGCAAGCCCGCTACGGCGCCCGGGTGCATCTGTATGTGCAGGGCGAGGACGAGCGCATGGACATCCCGCGCATCCTCGCCGGCCGTCAGTTGGGCAGCCACGTCTACGTCTGCGGCCCGGACAGCATGATCGACGACACCGTCGAAAGCGCCCACGCCCTGGGCTGGACCGACAGCCACATCCACTACGAACGCTTCGTCGAGCAAGGCTCCAACGGCCTGCCGTTCAGCGTCACCCTGGCGCGCCAGGGCGTGACCATCGAAGTGCCGGCCGAACAGTCGCTGCTCGAAGCCGCCGAACAGGCCGGCTACACCGTGCCGTACCTGTGCCGCGGCGGCGCCTGCGGCTACTGCGAAACCGAAGTGCTGGAAGTCGAGGGCGAACTCGACCACCGCGATGACTGGCTCAGCGACGAAGACAAGCTGAGCAAGCGCAAATTCATGCCCTGCGTATCCCGCGCCAACTGCAGCCGCCTGGTCGTAGACCTCTGAGACAGGAAGACAACACATGACCGTATTCAAGCCGATCGAAACCTACGCCGACGTCGACGCCAGCGACTTCACTTACAGCAACAGCCGTGACGCGGTGCTGCGCCTGCCCTTCCCCTATCCGGAAGACCAGTACATGTACTCGATGAACGTCGAGCCGCATGTGCCGTTCGGCGAGGGCGCGCTGCGCGGCCAGTTCGACATCGACGAACACTACATCTCCGAATGCCATCACCGCGCGCAGATCCTCGAAAGCCAGCCGGGCGTGCACTACGCCGCCCTGCCGCACATGATGGAAGCGCAGTGGGACTTGCTGGAACTGCTGATGGAGTCCTATTCCCGGGACTACCCCGAGCATTTCACCCTGGAGAAGAAAGGCACCCAGTGGCACTGGATCAACCGTCCGCTGCAGCTCGACGACACCTTCGTGTTCGGCGACGCCAGCACCCTGCCGATGGACCCGATGGAATACATCACCCGCCAGGCCCAGGGCGAATTCATCCTGCTCGAAGAGCGCGACGACACCCTGGTGATGGGCGCCGGCATGGCGACCCAGCGCGCCGACTACTCGCTGCGCTTCAACCTCGGCATGAGCTTCATGGAATTCCACGGCCCGGTGCCCAAGCTGCATGAAATGGGCATCCTGCAGCGCGCGCTGAAATTCCTCCTGCGCCTGCGTCCCGGCCACCCGGTGCGCCGCACCAACTGGTCGATCACCGTCAACCCGCGTCTGGAAACCTCCGCCGAGACCCTGCCGGACTGGGCGCCGGACCGCACCATCGTCACCGCAGAAAACGCCGGCGAGCTGGTCAACCTGCGAATCGAGCTGCAACCGCTGCACCGCCTGCCGCGCAGCAACGCCGTGCTGTTCCCGGTACGCACCTACCTGGTCAGCCTCGCTCAACTGGCCGAGTTCGCCCCGCAATGGGCCAAGCGCATGCACCGCGTAATCCGCGACCTCGACCAGGAACTGGTGGACTACAAGGGCTTCACCCGTTACCGCGAGGCCATGGTGACCTGGCTGTCGCAGTACGACGACGGCACGCCAGTCGACGAAAGTCAGCAGTAAATCTCCATCAGCGCGCCGATAATGGCGCGCTTTTTTGCGTGCACTCCGGGAATACACAATGAAAACAATACGCAACGTCCTGCCTGAAAGCTGGAGCCTGGTGTTCTCCGCCGCGGGGTCCGCCTACGGGGTTGGCCTGCTGGGACTCTGGGCCCTGCCGTTCCTGATCAGCGCCATCATCCACGACCTGCAACTCAACGAAGCCCAGGCCGGGTTGCTGATGTCGGCGGAATTCGGCTTCACCATGCTCGCTTCGCTGCTGGTCGCGCCGTTCATGGGCCGCGCGCCACGCCGCACGCTGGCGTTGGCCGGCACCCTGCTAGCGATCGCCGCCAACCTGGTCAGCGCCAACATCGAGAACCTCTACGCCCTCGCCGCCGTGCGCTGCATCGCCGGCATCGGCGCGGGCCTGGCCCTGGCCTGCGGCAACGCCGCGGTGGCCAGCGCCAAACACCCGGACCGCATCGCCGGGCACATGAACGTACTGTCGGTGCTGCTGATGATCGTGGTCATGCTCGGCTACGCCAAGGTCATGGCGCTGTACGGCCTGCCCGGCCTGTATTACGCGATGGCGGCGACCATGGCAGTGATGCTGCTGGCGATTCCGGCGATGGCCCAACGGGCACCGCTGCCAGAAACCGTTATCGCCAGCCCGGCCGGCGGCAAAGGCAATGTGCTGCTGAGCCTGCCCGCGGTTTGCATGATGCTCGCCATGTTCGTCTTTCAGGCCCGCGACACCATGGGCTGGGCCTTCGTCGAACGCATTGGCACCATGGTCGGCTACAGCGGCGATGAACTGGGCGTGCTGTTGTCGGTGCAATCGGTGGTCGGCCTGATCGGCCCGCTGCTGGCGGCGATGATCGGCAAGCGCTTCGGCATGAGCACCCCGGTGATCCTCGCGGTGCTGCTGACCGGCGGCACCAGCCTCGCCTATGTGCTGGGCGAACACTCCAAGACCATGTACACCGCCGGCGTCATGACCATCTGCATCACCTATTTCTACGCCCTGAGCTACCTGACCGGCCTGGCGGCGGAACTGGACCGTGAAGGTCGCGTGGTGGCGGCGGCCGGCAGCTTCCTCAGCCTCGGCCTGGCCGTGGGTCCGGCGATTTCTGGCGGGTTGATTTCCCTCGGCGGCTTCACCCTTGCGGCGTGGGGCATCGCCGTGACGGTGATCCTGACCCTGGCGCTGGTCAGCGTGCCGCTGGCGCGGATTCGCCGGGAGCATGTGGTGGCGCAGTTGGCGGCGGCTGTTTGAGCTGAGGGCCCCATCGCTGGCAAGCCAGCGATGAGGCCCCGACAGGCTAATGCAATTGCAACGTCGAATTGATCTGGCTGATCGCATCCACCACATGCTGCGAGCCCTGCTGGATCTCAAGGATCACTTCCCCGGCCTCATTGGCCAGTTCCACCCCCAGCCCGGTGCGGCTCAGGCTTGACTGCATGCTGGCCACGGCATTCAGCGACAGGTCGTGGTTCTGCCGCACCACCTCGACAATCTCCAGCGTCGCCTTGCTGGTGCGCGCCGCGAGGTTGCGCACCTCATCGGCCACCACCGCGAACCCGCGCCCGTGCTCACCGGCCCGGGCCGCCTCGATGGCGGCGTTGAGCGCCAGCAGGTTGGTCTGGTCGGCGATGCCGCGGATGGTCTGGACGATCTGCCCGATCAGTTCCGACTGGCGACTCACTGCATCGATGCTGCGCGCCGCTTCGTTGAGGTCGTGGGAGATTTCTTCGATCACATGCACGGTCTGCTGCACCACCTCCGAGCCCTTGCGGGCGCAGGCGTCGTTCTGCACCGAGGTGGCGTGGGCGGCCTCGGCGGCGGATTGCTGGGTGCAGACCTGCTGGGTGATGTCGCTGGCGAACTTGACCACTTTGTATAGCCGGCCATGGGTGTCGAAGATCGGGTTGTAGGAGGCTTCGAGGTAGACCATCTGACCCAGCTTGTTGACTCGCTCGAAGCGGTGCGAATGGTATTCGCCGCGGTTGAGCGAAGCCCAGAACGCCTTGTAGGCCGGCAACTCGCTTTCGCTCTTGTGACAAAACAGGCTGTGGTGCTGGCCGACCACCTCGTCGAGGCGGTAGCGCATGGTGGTGAGGAAATTGTCGTTGGCCTTGATCACCCGCCCGTCGGGGGTGAACTCGATGACCGCCATCGAGCGGCCGATGGCTTCGAGCAGGCAGTCAGCCTCGTGCTCGTGAACCACCCGTTCAGTGATATCGGTCGCCACCTTGATGATGCTGGTGACCTGCCCGCCCGTGCCGAACACCGGCATGTAGCTGGCCTCGAGCCAGATTTCCTGGTGCTGCCGGTTCAGTCGCACAAAGGTCCCGCTGCGCGGCTCGCCCCGCGCCAGGTCGCGCCAGAGCTGGCGGTAGTCCTCGGTCTTGGTGAAGGCTTCCTCGCAGAACATGCGGTGGTGTTGACCGCGGATGTCTTCGAGGCGGTAGCCCATGGTGTTGCAAAAGTGCTCGTTGGCGTCGAGTACTACTCCGTCGGGGCTGAACTCGATCATCGCCATGGAACGGCTGATCGCGGCCAGTTTCGCGTTGGCCTCAGCCAAGGCCCGGTTACACCGCTCGATTTCTGCAAGATCGGTTTTGCGATGGGAGTCAAACATGTCGCGCTCACTCCATGGGCGGAATTGAGCTAAGCGTAGATGCGCCAAAGCGCGCTGCAAGCAGTCTGCCAGCACCGCTTATCGGCTTTAATCAACTGCTTTCCCGCACCATCAGCTCGAAACCGAGGTCGCGGGTGAGCGCTTGCCCACTCTTTCCGTCGAGCAAGGCCAGCAGCGCTTGCGCCGCGTGATGGCCTACGGCGGCCCGTGGCGTGCGGATCGAGGTCAGTCGCGGGACCATATGGGCCGAGGCCGGCAGGTCGTTGAAACCGACCATCGCCACCTGTTCCGGCACCGCGATGCCCTGGCGTTGTGCTTGATAGATCGCGCCTTGAGCGAGGTCGTCGTTACAGAAGAACAGGCCGTCGATATCGCCGTGGCGGGCCAGCAACTGGCTGAACAACTCACCGCCCAGACCGATGGACGACGGCTGCGGCACCAGCAATTCCAGGGACGGATCGTACAACCCTGCCTCAAGAAGGGCCTGACGGAAGCCTTCGGCGCGCTGCATAACCCGTGCATCCAGTTGCGCGGCGATAAAGCCGAGGCGCCGCCGCCCGCGCTCGATCAAGTGGCGGGCCACGGCACGACCGGCGTCCTGCTGGGAGAAACCCACCGACAGCGTTCCCGGCGCGTGGCTCAGTTCCATCATGTGCACGCAAGGCACGCGGCTGGCGGCGAGCATCTGCCGGGCGGCGTCGCTGCGCTCGAAACCGGTGAGCAGCAGGCCGCGGGGCTGATAGGCCAGGTAATTGCGGATGAGGTTTTCTTCCACCGTGACGTCGTAGTGGTAATTGCCGATCAGCACTTCCAGGCCGCGAGGGCGCAGGACGTCATGAATGGCGTCGAGGGTTTCGACGAACAGTTGGTTGGACAGCGAAGGAATCAGCACCACCACCGACTGGCTCTGCGCCGACGCCAGGGCGCGGGCGGCCGGGTTGGCGACGTAACCCAGTTCAGTGGCAGCGGCGCGGACCTTTTCCACCAGATCCGGCGCCACCGTGGCGACACCGCGCAGGGCGCGGGACACGGTGATCGGGGAAACCCCGGAAAGCCGAGCCACTTCGGCCAGCGTGGGACGTCCGGTGGTGCGGGAGGTGCTGCGGGTCATGGGGGCTCGGGGGCAAGACGCAAAGACCGGCAAGGTTAGAGATGCGGCGGCGGGCTGGCAAGGATTCAGGCGGGTAGGTTTTTGGTGTGATTGAGGGTAGTAGCCACCAGGCGTATGCCGGAAGTTTTCCAGCGCTCTTGAGATCGAGCGCTACCCGCGCATCGCGAGCAAGCTCGCTCCTACCGCACCATGGCCTGCGGAAATAGCGTTGCGGGCCTTGGCGCATGCACGACTGTAGGAGCGAGCTTGCTCGCGATGCGCGGACAGCGCTCGATCTTGAGAGCGAAGAAAAACCCTCGGCTAGCGCCTGGTCACGATGAAATCTCCCTCAACCCAAACTCAAAACGCCGCTTTGAACACCGCCTCGATCTCCGCCTGGCTCGCCGGCCGTGGGTTGGTCAGGCCGCAGGCGTCTTTCAGGGCGTTGGCCGCGAGGATCGGCACGTCTTCCACCTTCGCCCCCAACGCCGCCAATCCCGGCGGGATGTCGATATCCCGGCTCAGTTGCTCGATCGCGGCTATCGCCGCCGCCGCGCCCTGCTCCGCGTCCAGTTCGCCCACCTGCGCACCCAGCGCCGCCGCGACATCCCGCAGCCGCGCCGCAGCCACACGGGCGTTGAAGCGCTGCACATGGGGCAGCAGCACCGCGTTGCACACGCCGTGCGGCAAGTCATAGAAGCCGCCCAACTGGTGCGCCATGGCGTGCACATAGCCCAGCGACGCATTGTTGAATGCCATGCCGGCGAGGAACTGGGCATACGCCATGTTCTCGCGCGCCTGCATGTCGGTGCCGTCCGCCACGGCCTGGCGCAGGTTGGCGCTGATCAGTTCGATGGCCTTCAAGGCGCAGGCATCGGTAATCGGCGACGCCGCGGTGGACACGTAGGCCTCCACTGCATGGGTCAGCGCATCCATGCCGGTGGCAGCGGTCAGTGACTTGGGCATGCCGACCATCAGCGCCGGGTCGTTGACCGAGAGAATCGGCGTGACGTTGCGGTCGACGATGGCCATTTTCACGTGGCGCGCTTCGTCGGTGATGATGCAGAAACGGGTCATTTCGCTGGCAGTGCCGGCGGTGGTGTTGATCGCCACCAGCGGCAGTTGCGGCTTGGCGGAGCGATCGACACCCTCGTAGTCGGCGATCTTGCCGCCGTTGGTGGCGCACAGGGCGATGCCCTTGGCGCAGTCATGGGGCGAACCGCCGCCCAGGGAAACCACGAAATCGCATTTCTCGCGTTGCAGCATCGCCAGGCCCTGCTCGACGTTGGCGATGCTCGGGTTCGGTTTGGCGCCATCGAACACCGCGGCATCGATATCGCGCAGCGCCAGTTGCTCGACGATCCGCTCGGCGACGCCGGCCTTGGCCAGGCCCGCGTCGGTGACGATCAAGGCCTTGCGAAAGCCGTAGCCGACAATCGCGGCCATCGCCTCGTCAAGGCAGCCGATACCCATGATATTCACGGCTGGAATGAAAAACGTGCTGCTCATGGTCTTGTCCCTCAGTGGCTTTATCTCGGTACTTTCAAGCATCCACCTGTCCTGATCAGCACGTGTTGATCTACGACAATTCAGCCAAGAAACAGCCGGTATGCCGGATTATCGGTCTCGTCCCAATAGCGATAACCCATGGCATCCAGCGCGCCCGGCAGGCCGTCGCGCTCCTCCGCTGGCACTTCCAGGGCGGCGAACACCCGGGCTTCGGCGGCGCCGTGATTGCGGTAATGGAACAGGCTGATGTTCCAGCGTTTGCCCAGGCTTTCGAGGAAGCCCAGCAACGCGCCCGGCCGCTCGGGGAATTCGAAACGCAGCACGCGCTCGTCCGCGCCTGGCCCGGCGTGCCCACCCACGGTGTGGCGGATGTGCAGCTTGGCCAGTTCGTTGTCGGTCAGGTCCACCACCTCGTAGCCCTGTTCACGCAGGCTGGCCAGCAGTGCGTCGCGCGGATCGTTTACTGGATGGGTCTGCACGCCGACGAACAACCGCGCTTCCTTGCCGGGGTAGTAGCGGTAATTGAACTCGGTGATCTGCCGCCGGCCCAGGGCCTGGCAGAAGGCGCGGAAGCTGCCGGGGCGCTCGGGGATGGTCACCGCGATCACCGCTTCACGCTGCTCGCCCAGTTCGGCGCGCTCGGCGACGTGGCGCAGGCGATCGAAGTTGACGTTGGCGCCGGAGTCGATCGCCACCAGGGTCTGCCCGCGCACGCCACGGGCGGCCACGTATTTCTTGATCCCGGCGACCGCCAGCGCGCCGGACGGCTCGGTGATGGAGCGGGTGTCGTCGTAGATGTCCTTGATGGCCGCGCACAGTTCGTCACTGCTGACGGTGATCACTTCGTCCACGTAGTGCCGGCAGACATCGAAGCAATGCGCGCCGATCTGCGCCACCGCCACGCCGTCGGCGAAGGTGCCGACCTGCGGCAGCACCACCCGCTCGCCGGCCGCCAGGGCCGCCTGCAGGCAGTTGGAGTCGTGGGGTTCGACGCCGATGACCTTGACCTCGGGCCGCAGGTATTTGACGTAGGCGGCGATGCCGGCGATCAAGCCGCCGCCACCGACCGGGACGAAGATTGCATCCAGCGGGCCCTGCTGCTGGCGAAGGATTTCCATGGCCACGGTGCCCTGCCCGGCGATCACGTCCGGGTCGTCGAAGGGCGGGACGAAGGTCGCGCCTTCGCTCTGCGCCAGTTGCAGCGCATGCGCGAGGGCACGGGGGAAGGCGTCGCCGTGCAGCACCACGTTGCCGCCGCGGGAGCGAACGCCCTCGACCTTGAGGGCCGGGGTGGTTTCCGGCATGACGATGGTGGCGACAATGCCCAGCTCGCGGGCCGCCAGCGCCACGCCCTGGGCATGGTTGCCGGCGGACGCGGTGATCACGCCGCGATCACGCTGGGCCTGGGTCAGCCGGCTAAGGCGGTTGTAGGCGCCACGGATCTTGAAGGAGAAGGTCGGCTGCAGGTCTTCGCGCTTGAGCAGCACTTGATTGCCCAGTTGCGCCGAGAGGGCGCGGGCCGGTTGCAGCGGGGTTTCAATGGCCAGGTCGTACACCGGAGCGGCAAGAATCCGGCGCACATAGTCCGACAGCAGGTTCGGTGCGACAACGGCTGTACTGGGGCATGCGGTGAGGCTGGTCATCGGTAACTCCTGGTTTTTTCAAAAAGCCCAGGAGTCGAGAGAAAGAACCCGCCTCCAGGGCGGGTTCGGTGCAAGTGCCAGCTAACCCGCCAATCTGATAATGGCGGTAATAATGCTGCGGGTCGGCACAAGCGGGAGGTTCGTCATACCAGCGAAACTAGCGAAGTGCCTTTACCAAGTCAACGATTGATTCAAAAAGCTTCCGGCAGCCACCTGCCAACGCCTCTGGCGACTGTCCCGCAAAAGCCGGCCGTTGGTTGGACAACCTCCAACTCCCCTGCTTGTATCTAGGTCCTACACACATGCAAGACGCGGATAACTCATAGCCTCTGAGGGGCCGGACCATGAGCGCAGGGATTCCTTACAAAGTCATGATGGTATTCGGCACACGCCCCGAAGCGATCAAGATGGCGCCGCTGGCGCGGGTCCTGCGCCAATGGCCGGACATCGACCTGAACATCTGCTCCACCGGACAGCACCGGGAAATGCTCCAGCAGGTCCTCAACGATTTCGGCCTGAACGTCGACGAAGACCTTCAGGTGATGACCCAGAACCAGACCCTCAACAGCCTCTCGCAGCAGCTACTCGGGCACATCGACTCCGCCTACGAGCGCTTCAAGCCGCGGATCGTGCTGGTCCACGGCGACACCACCACCAGCTTCATCGCCGCCCTCGCCGCCTTCAACCGGCAGATTCCCATCGCCCATGTCGAGGCCGGCCTGCGCACCGGCAACCTGCGCGCGCCGTGGCCGGAGGAAGCCAACCGCCGCCTGACCGGGGTCATCGCCGACTTACACTTTCCGCCCACCCGGGATTCGCGCGACAACCTGCTGCGCGAGGGCGTGCCGCTGGAGCACCTGGAAGTCACCGGCAACACGGTAATCGATGCGCTGCTGTGGATGCGCGAGTACCTGCACCGCAACGCCTGGCAACCGGCCGCCGACTCGCCGCTGCGCGCCCTGCGCGATGACCAGCGGATGATCCTCATCACCGGCCACCGCCGCGAGAACTTCGGCCCGGGCTTCGAACGCATCTGTCTGGCCCTGGCCGAGCTGGCGCTGCGCTACCCGGACGTGCAGTTCGTCTACCCGGTGCACCTCAACCCGCAAGTACAGAAAGCGGTGTACTCGCTGCTGTCGAACCAGCCCAACATCCTGCTCATCCCGCCGCAGAACTATCAGCATTTCGTTTGGCTGATGGACCGCGCCTACCTGATCCTCACCGACTCCGGCGGCGTCCAGGAAGAAGCCCCGGCGCTGGGCAAACCGGTGTTGGTGCTGCGCAAGGTCACCGAGCGGCCGGCGGTGCTGGAAGGCGGCACGGTCATGCTGGTGGGCACCCTGACCGAGCGCATCGTCCGCGAGACCAGTCATCTGCTTGATGACCCCGACACCTACGCACGCATGAGCCGGGTGTTTTTCCCCGTGGGTGACGGCCACGCCAGTGAACGCATCGCAGAACGACTCAGCCGCTGGCTGGAGGAAGACGCCAACGGGCCTGCGGCCTCATGAGTCTGTTCTGGGTCGATGCCCTCACCTATATCCTGTTCGGTTTGAAATGGCTGGCGATCATCCTCGCCAGCCTGATGTTCCTGCTCGGCCTGGATGACCTCTTCATCGATATCGTCTACTGGTCGCGCAAGCTGTTTCGCAGCCTGCGCATCTACGACAAACACGCGCGCGCCGACGAAAAACGCCTGTTCGAGGTGGCGGAAAAACCACTGGCGATCATGGTTCCGGCCTGGAACGAGGTCGGCGTGGTCGGCGAAATGGCGCGGCTGGCGGCCTCGACCATCGACTACGAGAACTACCAGATCTTCGTCGGCACCTACCCCAACGACCCGCAGACCCAGGCCGACGTCGATGCCGTGTGCCTGCACTACCCCAACGTGCACAAGGTGGTTTGCGCCCGCCCCGGCCCCACCAGCAAGGCCGACTGCCTGAACAACGTGATCGACGCCATCCTGCGCTTCGAGAGCGACGCCCGTATCGAGTTCGCAGGCTTCATCCTGCATGACGCCGAAGACGTCATCTCGCCCATGGAGCTGCGCCTGTTCAACTACCTGCTGCCGGCCAAGGACATGATCCAGATCCCGGTCTACCCCTTCGCCCCCGAGTGGAACGGGTTCACGGCCGGGCACTACGTCGACGAGTTCGCCGAGAACCACGGCAAGGACGTTATCGTCCGCGAGGCCCTCACCGGCCAGGTGCCGAGCGCCGGGGTCGGCACCTGTTTCAGCCGCCGCGCGATCAGCGCCCTGCTGGAAGACGGCGACGGCATCGCCTTCGACGTGCAGAGCCTGACCGAGGACTACGACATCGGTTTTCGCCTCAAGCAGAAAGGCATGAAGTGCATCTTCGCCCGCTACTCCATCAGCGATCCGAAACTGGCCCTGGAGCGGGTCTGGGCGCCGGGCATGAGCAAGGCGTTCGCCCAGGTGATCTGCGTGCGCGAACACTTCCCGCGGGACTGGCAGCACGCGATCCGGCAGAAATCGCGGTGGATCGTCGGCATCGTCTTCCAGGGCACCACCAACCTCGGCTGGAGCCGCAAGGGCGCGCTCAACTACTTCCTCTGGCGCGACCGCCGCGGGCTGTTCGCCTACTTGCTGGGGTTCCTGGTCAACCTGTTGTTGCTGGTGCTGCTGGTGATGCTGCTGATCACCGTGATCTTCCCCGAGTCCTGGCGCTTCCCGTCGATCCTCGGCGAAAGTGCGCTGCTCAGCACCCTGCTCTGGCTCAACGGTTTCCTGCTACTCAACCGGCTGTTCCAGCGCGCCTGGTTCGTCACCCGCTACTACGGCATTTTCCAGGGCCTGCTGTCGGCACCACGGATGATGTGGAGCAACTTCGTCAACTTCTTCGCCAACGTCCGCGCCCTGCGCCAGGTGCTGGAAATGGGTGATTCGCGGCGAGTGGCCTGGGACAAGACCACCCATGAGTTCCCCGCCCTGGCCGCGCCGGCGCGCACCCCGCTGGGCCAGCGCCTGATCGAAAAAGGCCTGCTCACCGAGCAGCAGCTGCAGGCGGCGATCACCTCCCCGGAACGCCGGCGCCTGGGCCGCGAATTGCTGATCCGCGGGCTGATCACCAGCGAACAACTGGCCGAAACCCTCGCCGAACAACTGGATTTGCCATGGGCGCCGCTGGACCCCTTCGCCATTGAGCCGCACCTGATCGCCCAGTTGCCGCGCAAACTCGCCGTGCATTACGGCGTGCTGCCGGTGGCCGAAGACGGCAAGACCCTGGTGCTGGCCAGCGAAAGCCCGGTCAGCCAGGTGTCGCTCGGGGCCATCGCCCGCCAGCTCAAACGCCCGGTCAGTTGTCGGCTGGCGCCTCAGGGCCGGGTCACCCTCGGCCTGCGCTATCACTACCCCAGCCCTTGGCAGAAGGAGGACACCCGGCAGATGCTCGCCGCACTGGAACAGCATCGCGATGACGCCGCGCTGATCGAACGGGTCAGCCATCACCAGGTACTGCTCGGCACCCTGCTGCAGACCCGCGGCATGGTCCCCGCCACCCTGTTCAACCAGGTACTGATCGACTTCGACCCGGAGCGCACAAGCCTGGGCGAGCACCTGATCGAACGCGGCATCATCACCGAACAGGTGCTGCAGGACGCCCTCGCCGAACAGGCCGCCGAACAACAGGCCGCCTTCCGGCTCATCCAGGAGGTGGCATGAGCCGCCGCGCGCCCCTGGCCCTCACCGGCCTGCTGCTGTGCCTGTATGGCGTGCCCACGGTCGCCGCGCCGATGAGCGACTTCGACCGCTTCCGCAGCTTCCCCTATATGGACCGCAGCTACCGCGAGGCGAAAAACAACAACTGGGCCGAGGTCGAGCGTCTCACTCGGCACCTGCTGGAACGTGTGCCGAACAACGACGAGGCCCGCGGCCTGTTGATCCAGGCGCTGGCGCACCAGGGCCGCTACCGCGACGCCGCGCAACTGGCCGAAGCCCAGGCCGCTGCCACGCAGCACGATGAACTGCTGGAACTGCGCCTGGTCTGGATCGAACAAGACCCGCCCGACGCCAGTGTCGTGGAGCGCTGGCTGCAGGACAGCGACCTCAACCAGCGCGTGCGCCTGTGGCAGGCCTACAGCCTGAGCCTGGGCAAGTCCGGCGGTCCGGCGAAAGCCCTGGCCTGGCTCAACCAGTTGCGCCCCCATGGCGACGACAATGTACTGCGCCAGGCCCGGGCCAACTGGGCAGAGCAGGTCAGCGACTGGAACGAAACCGTCGATCAGCTCGCGCCATTGGCCGCCAGCGGCACCCTCGCTGCCGACGACTGGCAACGCCTGGCCAATGCCTATGTGCAGCGGCTGGATGATGCGCCGCTGCAAAAGCTGCTCGCACAGGCGCCCTCGGAAGAGGTCGCGCGCAAGACCCGCCTGGCGATGGTCGACCGCGCCGTCGCCATGGGCCACGAACAGCAGGCCCGGCGCTGGCTGCAGTCGTTGCCGGAAGCCGACCGCAACCCCCCTCAACAACGCCAGCAGTTGCTGGAACTGGCCCGCCAGAGCGAGGACAGCGCACTGGTCCGGGAACTCAGCAACGACCTCCAGCGCCCTTGCCTGGAAACCGCCGAGTGGCTGTCGCGGCATGACTCGCAACAGGCGTTGGAGCAACTGCGCCAGTGCAATGCCGAGGATGATCCGAAAACCTGGTTGGTGCTCGCCCAGCGCCTGCACGCCGACGACCTGTTACAGAACCAGCGCCTGCCGCAACCGTGGGACAGCCAGCGGCAACAGCGTCTGCTGGAGGTCTGGCGCGAAGAAGGCAAGACCCGCCAGGTCATGGACTGGCTCGCCGCGCAGCCGCAGACCCCGACGGTGCTCCAGCAACGCGCCGAACTGCTGCAGAACAGCGGCCGTCGAGGCGATGCCAGCACCACCTGGATCACCCTCTATCGTCAGACCGGCAGCCTCGACGCCCTGAATCAGGCCTCCTACCTGATGCTCGAAGCTGGCCGCAAGGCCGAGGCGCGGAGCTTGCTGGAACAAGCTTACGACCGCCGTCAGGGACGCCTGTCCGCCCCGCTACTGCAACGCCTGGCCGGGCTTTACAGCCAGACCGATACGCCCCTCGATGCCCGACGTGTCAGCAGCCTGATCCCGCGTGTCGATCCGGCCAGCCGCGCCTTGCTGCTGGCGCGGCTGGCGGAAAGCGGCCAGTGCGATGCCGTGCGCGCGGCGATGCCCGGCGAACCGCGTGAGGTCGGCCAACTTCGGGCGTTGGGCCGTTGCGCAATGCCGGAGCGACCGGGCGAAACGGTGATCTATTACCAGGCCGCCGAACGCCTGGGCGACCGTGGCAGCCGCCTGCCGCTGGCCTATGCCCTCGACGCCGCCGGCGACCCGGCTGCGGCTGTGCGGATCTTCGACAGCCTGCCTGCCGCCGAATGGACCGACAATGCCCGCCTGACCGCTGCCAGCAGTGCGCTGAAAGCCGGCAACACCGCAAGCGCCGGGCAACACTGGAACAGCGCGGCCCATCCGCACGCCGACGACTGGGCGCTGGGCGCCGCCATCGCCGAACACCGTGGCGACCTGCCGCTGGCGCTGGAACGGCGTCGCCAGGCCCTGCAACACCAACCCCGTGCCGAGCACTACTACGACGCCTCGATCACCGCACAAAAAAACGGCGACCTGGCCCAGAGCACCGCCTGGCTGGCCGAAGCCGTGCACCTGGCGCCGCAGCAACCGCGCTACCGCGCCGACTACGGCATGCGCCTGGCCGGAGACAAAGACCCGGCCGTGCGCCGCCAGTCCATCCCGTACCTGCAACAGGCCACCCGCAGCTTCCCCGAGGATTACCGGATCGGCGAAACCCTGGCCTGGCGCTACGATGAGGTCGAGGACAGCGCCGCCGCCCGCAAGGAACTGCGCCGGGTGCTCGACGTGGAACAGGACCTGGTGGGCGGCGGCGACGAATACGGCAGCCTCGAAGCGCGCAAGTACCGGCAACGCCGCGCCCACGAAGCGTTGTCGCGGCGCGACAGCGTGACCCTGGCCAGCACCTGGTCACCGGCCGGAGTCTCGACCAACGACAACTTCCGCGCCGCCGACAACCCGCAACGCCGCGCCCAGTCGCAGAATGTGCAACTGGCCATGTGGGACCACGCCCTCGGCGAAGAACCCAGCCGCAACGGCAGCACCCTGTCGGTGTATGGGCGGGTGCTGTTCGGCGGCAGCGGCCGCAGCGACTACGCGCAGAGCATGGGCACCGGCGTCGGCCTGCGCTACAAGCCATTGGGCCAGGCCAACCTCAACCTCTACGCCGAGCTGTATCACCAGCGCCAGACCGACGCCGAGCACTACAACGGCCTGAGCCTCGGGCAACTGCTCAGCCCGGCCAAGGTCGGCGACAACTGGCAAGACCTGCGCAGCCACGCCGAAAGCAGCAACGACCTGCTGCTGCGGGCCACCGCCTCGTTCTTCGACCAGGGCGACTACCGCGCCGACTGGCGCGTCGATGAGGACGACTGGAACGAGCGCTTCCTCTACCTCGATGCCGCCTGGTGGACCCGCGCCGGCGACCATCAATGGCTGTCGCGCTACCAGCAGGGTCATACCTGGAAGCTCGACAGCCAGTCGCCGCAAACGCTGATGCCTTACGGCTTCGTCGAATTCGCCAGCCAGGACCCGAGCAACGACTGGCGCCAGGACCTGCGCGCCGGGGTCGGCCTGCGCTGGCAATGGTGGTTCGACGACGACCGCTACAACGCCTATCGCGGTTCACTGAAGGTACGCACCGAGTACCAGCAGTCCCTCGGCGGCAATCTTTACGAACGCGCCAACGGCGTGCTGCTGGGTGTGGAGCTGACTTTCTGATGCGTCGACTGTTGCTGCTGTTATTGCTGGTCTGCCTGCCGGTCGTCGCTGACCAGCGGGTGATCTATCAACCCCTGAACCAGGATGCCGTCCTGACCGCCGAACAGTGGCGCCAGCTCTGGCGCGACACCGTGCAGAACGGTGGGCGAACGCTGATCGTGCAATGGACGCGTTACGGCGACGAGCGCTTCGGCGGCGGCTCCGGCTGGCTTGCCACCAGCCTGCGCGAAGCCCATGCCCAGGGGCTGGAACTGGTGGTCGGGCTGCATATGGACAGCGCGTACTACACCCGCATCAATGAACTGGACAGCGCGGGCCTGGCCGCCTACTGGCAAGCGCAGCTCGGCGAGTCCCTGACCCAGCAGCGCGAAGTACGCGACCAGTGGAAACTGCCGGTAGCCGGCTGGTACCTGCCGATGGAGCTGGACGACCTGCACTTTCAGGCCTCCGATCGCCGCGAGGTGCTGTACACGCAACTGCAGGAATTCAACCGCAAGCTCGATGGCCCGCTGCACCTGAGCGCCTTCAGCACCGGCAAGCTGGCACCGGGGGTGCAGGCGAGCTGGTTCGCCGAACTGGCGGCACTCAAGCTCAACCTCTGGTGGCAGGACGGCAGCGGCACCGGCCGCCTCAGCCCGCTGGTGCGGCAACGATACGCCGACGCCCTGCCGTGCGAGGTGGGCATCATTCGCGAAGCGTTTCGCCAGGTCAGCGCCGAGGGCGAGGCCTTCCGCGCGGTACCCCGCGCCCCGACCATGGGTGCGAGGTGTCATACCGAAGCGGTGTTCGCGCTGAATTACCGGCCTTGGGCTAAAGTGCTGCCCAGTGCGCCGCGATGAGGCCCTCAAGCTCTCCATACATTTAGAAGCCATGTACAAAACCATCGAAAACCAGCTCCGCAAACACACCGCCCCCGCCGCGATCCGCGCCGAGTTCCGTCAGCACGACTTCGATCGCCTGCGCGGTTTCTGCCTGCTGGTGTTCTGCCTGAGCATCGCCATCTGGGTGCTTTTCGACCTGCTGCTGAGCTTCATCGGCGGCCAGGGCTTCACCTACCGCTCGATGCTGTTGATCAGCGGCATGTGCATCCTCACGGTGGTCCTGCTGTTCGTGCGCAAGGCCGATCACTTCAGCGTGCTCAACCTGCTGTTCGTCAGCCTCATGGCCTTCGCCGTGCACTGGGTGGTGGACGACACCCTGGGAGACCTGCAAGCCGGCTGGCTGATCATGGCGGCGTCGAGCATCCTCTACTCGATCTCGGTGCTGCCTGTGCGGCGCTGGTCCTATTTCGCCAGCGCCCTGGTCACCTGGCTGCTGCTCAACCCGTTCCAGGCCGACGGCACCGTGCTGTTCGACCTGCGCGGCCTGATGATCATCAGCTATGCCGCCTTCATCACCGGCCTGACCTTCCACAGCTACAGCGTGTTGCGCGAGTCCAAGCTGCAGAATTTCTACATGTCGCGCCTGCTGCTGGACCAGGCCTACATCGACGTGCTCACGGAAATCCCCAATCGCCGCTCGTTCATGACCCAGGCCGAGCAGCACCTCAGCGCCGACGAGGAAGGCCAGGGCCGCTACCTGGCGATGATCGACATCGACAACTTCAAGCGGGTCAACGACCAGTTCGGCCATGACAGCGGCGACGTCGTGCTCAAGCGCATCGCCGCCAATATCAAGGCCAGCATGAACGAGTTCGTCTATGCCCGGCTGGGCGGCGAGGAGTTCGTGATCTACCTCTGGGGCCTCGACCAGCAGGCTACCGAAGAACGCGTGGCGGCGCTGTGCGCGCTGGTGCGCGAGACTCCGGGCGACCACCCGGTGACCATCAGCATCGGCCTGACCCGCATCGAGGCCGGTGACAACCTGAGCAACGCCCTCGGCCGGGCGGATGCCGCGCTGTACGACGCCAAGCATGAGGGCAAGGACCGCTATGTGTTGTGGCGGGCACCCGATGCGTCGATACCGGCTCACGTGGAGTGAACCGGATCAGTTCACTGCGCTCGCCATGGCGTGTTGCTGGATCGATAGATTCGCCCGCTGCAAAATCTCGCCATGAGCCCACAATGGCAAGGGAATGACAATAAAGCCGTGATGGTCGGAGAAGTCATCGAGCACTGTCAGGTGCAAGATGGCAATACCGCTCGCCGTGGAAGCCGCCGAAAAAATACCGTCCTCCGTGACGTTGCAGGTAGCGGGCATGAGCATTCGCTCAAGCACATAGTCGCCCACCTCGTTCAGATTGACCGGAACGCCTTTGCGCAGAACCTGAAGCTG
The DNA here is from genome assembly GCF_025466035.1 of Pseudomonas sp. 20P_3.2_Bac5. Classification (NCBI taxonomy): domain Bacteria; kingdom Pseudomonadati; phylum Pseudomonadota; class Gammaproteobacteria; order Pseudomonadales; family Pseudomonadaceae; genus Pseudomonas; species Pseudomonas sp. 20P_3.2_Bac5. Next base: position 104,415 of record NZ_JANLOA010000061.1, read on the forward strand.
GACGCGATTGGTTTCAGGCTGGCTCTGCGCGCTGATGAACATCGGCACCGAGGGGGTAACGTTCAGTACCAGTATCGTGATGTCCTGTTCGTCTTCCGGGGCATGGGAATACGTGCTTTTGACGCGCACCCTCTCCAGATAAATGGCCTGCTTTTGCGTGCCTGGAGCGGCCGCCTGGTAGGTACAGCTCAGCCGGTTGGTTGCTGTACTGAGCGTTCCGCCCATGCCAGGGGAAACAATCCGCCAGGACAGCGTCGACGCGTGCGAGGAGGGAATTGCCGCCGTCATGCTGACGCTCTTCCCGGCGCTGCAGACCTCAAACGTCGGTGAAACCGCCAAGGGGTGTTTCAAAATGGAAACCAGTGCGCAAGAGCGCAAATCCCGCCCTGCGACTTTCCAACTGGCCGATACCGTGACGTTCTCGCAATCACTCTTCATCGACGCGGGCTCAGGCGGAACGTAATTGCCAACGGTGCTGATAGAGCCGACGTTGCTGTTGGCCGGATCCGTTCCACGCGCACTCCAGCTCAGTACCCAGTTACTCACCGGAGGTACTGTGGAGAAGCCGAAATAGGCCCCCGCCCAGATAACCGGAAATGCCGGAGTGACGTCATACACACTGCTCGACAGTTGAAGGTCGCCGTACCACCCTTGATGCGCCGCCGGTTGCCCACTAAAGCTGATGTCGTTCACTAACACCTGATAGTGGTCACCAAAACCGATGCTACTCATGACTTCGGGGGGGGCTCCTCCACCGGTATCCCCGGGAAACTCCTTCGCGGAGTCCCAGAACGTCAGGGTCGATATCGTGTAGCGCTTGGACGCGGTGTGCTCTGGTATCGGGTACAGGAAGTCCGGGCCAGGAAATGAACCGTCGGCGTTCTTTTCGAAACGCACGAACATCAGCAGTGCGCCGCCTCCCAGCGTGGAAGATGAGCTATCCCGCGTTCCGGGGACGGGCATGACGCGCATGACAACCTTTTTCGGCACGGGAAAATCATCGGCGAGCTGGCCCAGATCGTACATCCGTTGTGCTTCAGGCAGGCTCTGAAAGACATGCTTGAAGCGCTGGCCAATTACCTGCTGAGACTGTGTGTCGAGCACGAAGTTGGCCGAGAACTCGGTGCCCTTGCTGATATCCAGGACAATTCTTCGACCGTCACCCACCTGCCCGGTCAGTTCCGTCAGCGGCACGCCCAAGGTCAGTTGAGGCCCGCCAACGGGCAGCAGGTTTCGGACCGTGCCGATGTAAGGCACGGCGCCCGTTATCGTTACCTCCGTGATGATCGTTCCGCTGATGCAGTCCATGCTCAGGCGCAGCGAGTCACCTTCAAATGAAGCCACCGGCGCCCTGAGCCTGATGCCCTGCATGTGTTCGGTGGAGTGCGTGAGGTCGATGCTTTGAGAAATTGCCGGTATGAAGTCGCTTTGGCTGAACCGATGGATGTACTGCTGTTGAAGCAGTTCGTTGATCATGTCCCGATCATAGGCAACGATCATCTCCCAGCCCAGACCTCTGGGCCCGCTTGCAAGCCAGGACTTCAGTTGCGCCAGCGAAGGTTTGGCCATGTTGAAGCCCCTCTCAGAAGGACTTCAGTAAGCCTCTTGGGGCATGAGCGACACAACTGGCATTTTTATCAGGTCAACCCGCCAAACCGCTTGTAAAACCCCTCACCCGCTTCGGGCAACGGCCCGTCTGCCGTCTCCATCGCCGCCTCCAGCCACTGCTCGGCGGCGGCGTGGATCAACCGGTAGATATTGCGGCACAACTGCCGCGCCGCGCGGCCTTCCCAATCACCCGGCAGCAGTTCGTCCGGCAGTTGCGGATCGCGCAGCAGCAGCTTGCGGTACTCATGGATCAGCAGCACCCGCGCCAGGAAACAGGCTTTCGGGTCGAGGGTGTCCTGTTCCTTGAGGCTCTGCCACAGCGGCCGGAACAACTGGATGAACTCGCTGTAGTGCGCCGCCAGCTCGTCGATCTTCCAGCTTTCGCGCACCTGCATGCGCAGCGCCTTGGAGGCCAGCACGTCCTGGGCGGTGGTTTCGAAGAGGATGGTGTCTTCCTGGGCGCCGAGGTCCGCGAGGGTGGCGCTGACATCCGCACGCTCGCAGCGCGGGCAACCCAGCACGCCGGGGGAAATGGCGCCGAAGCCTTGCCATTCCAGTTCCTCGCGGACTTCCTTGCGCTTGTCCTGCGGCAACTGGGTCAGCACCGCCAGGCACCAGGAGCCGTCCCACGCCGGTGGATTAGCGGCATAGACACGCTTGAAGGCTTTTTCGAAACGCCGCCGCCCGGTGCCGGTGAGGCTGTAGTAGCTGCGCCGGCCGACTTTCTCGGCGGTCAGCCAGTTTTCCTTGGTCAGGCGAAAGATCGAGGTGCGAATCAGCCGTTCGTTGATGCCCATGGGTTCGAGCAACTGGATCAGGCTGCCCAGCCAGACCGTCCCGCCACGGGGTTCGATGGCATCGCCATAGAGGGTGATGATCAGGGAACTGGCGCGAACCGGGGTCTGCTGCTGGAAGCGGTCGATCAGGTGGTCGAGTGGCGTGAGGGACGACATAAGCGTTCCGGTCAGAAAAGGAAGGAATATACCCGCGCGCCCGCGGCATGACCATGCTCGGCGCGCGCCGGCGGTTCAGGCGCCGCCCGGTAATTTCGGGCGCACGGCGTCGTCACGGTAACGGCCGCGGCCGGCCTCGATTTCACTCAGCGGCTCGCACTCGCGCAGGCTTTCAAGGCAACGCCTGGTCAGTTGCTGATAGGCGCGGGTGCCGGTCTGTTTCCAGGCCACTTCGTCGTCGCTCAGGCGCCGGGTCACCTTTGCCGGCGAGCCCAGCACCAGCGATTGCTCCTCGCAGTGGAACCCGGCCTTGACCAGCGCGCCCGCCGAGACGATGCAGCGCGGGGCGATGCGGGCGTTGTCGAGCACCACCGCGTTCATCCCGATCAACGCGTCCTCGCCCACCCGGCACCCGTGCAACACCGCACCGTGGCCGACATGGCCGTTGCGCTCGATCACCGTATCGCTGGCCGGAAAGCCGTGCATGACGCAGGTGTCCTGCAGGTTGGCGCCCTCCTCCAGGACGATCCGTCCGAAGTCACCGCGCAGCGCGGCCAGCGGGCCGACGTAGCAGTTCGGCCCGATGATCACATCACCGATCAATACCGCCGACGGGTGCACGTAGGCGGTGGGGTGAATGACCGGGGTCAGGCCGTCAATGCTGTAACAAGTCATGCCATTTCTCCTCGAAAACGATACGCAACAGGCGGACTAACGAAAACCCTTAACACGAGGTTTTACTTAGGAATAACGGACTTCCCTGAGTATTACAATCGATCATTGGACACATTTTTCATTGTCTATATTGTTTTTCTGTATCGCATTATGCCTATACTTTGGCGAAACGGCCATCGAGCCCGTCCAACAATAAAACGCCGACCCTCGGGTCCGGCGAGCCTTGCGAGGAAGTCGTCATGCCGCACACCCTTGTGGTGCAGGCGCATCAGGCCACCCGCCTGATCACCCTGCATCGTCCACATGCACTGAATGCCCTGACCACCGAACTGCTGGGCGAGCTGGCGGACGAACTGCAACGCTGCGCCGATGACCCTGAGGTCCGCGCCGTGGTCATCACCGGCAGCCGCAAGGCCTTCGCCGCCGGCGCCGACCTCAACGAGATGGCCGAGCGCGACCTCGTCGGCATGCTCGACGACCCGCGCCAGGCCTACTGGCAACAAATCACCCGCTTCCCCAAACCGCTGATCGCCGCGGTCAACGGCTACGCGCTGGGCGGTGGCTGCGAACTGGCGATGCACGCCGACATCCTTATCGCCGGCGACGACGCCCAGTTCGGCCAGCCGGAAATCAACCTCGGCATCATGCCCGGCGCCGGTGGCACCCAGCGTCTGCTGCGGGCGGTGGGCAAGTCGCTGGCAATGCAGATGGTCCTCGCCGGCGAATCCATCAGCGCCCGTCGCGCCCTCGATGCCGGGCTGGTCAGCGAAATCACCCTGCCGGAACTGACCGTCGAACGCGCCCTGCAGATCGCCCAACGCATCGCTACCAAAGCGCCGCTGGCGGTGCGCCTGGCCAAGGAAGCTCTGCTCAAGGCCCAGGACCTGGACCTGGCCAGCGGCCTGCGCTTCGAACGCCACGCCTTCACCCTGCTGGCCGGCACCGCCGACCGCAACGAAGGCATCCGCGCCTTCCAGGAAAAACGCCCGGCCGATTTCAAAGGCCGTTAAGAGGACCCGCCATGAGCTACCAGCACATCCTGTTTTCCATTGAAGCCGGGGTCGCCACCCTGAGCCTCAACCGCCCCGAGCAACTGAACAGCTTCAATACGCTTATGCACCAGGAAGTGCGTGACGCCCTGAAGACCGTGCAGAACAACAGCGACGTCCGCGTCCTGCTGCTGACCGCCGAAGGCCGCGGCTTCTGTGCCGGGCAAGACCTCAGCGACCGCAACGTCGCCCCCGGCGCGGAAATGCCCGATCTCGGCCTGTCCATCGAGCGCTTCTACAACCCGCTGATCCGCACCCTGCGCGAACTGCCGATCCCGGTGATCTGCGCGGTCAACGGCGTCGCCGCGGGCGCCGGGGCCAACATCCCGCTGGCCTGCGACCTGGTCCTGGCCGCGCGCTCGGCGAGCTTTATTCAAGCGTTCTGCAAGATCGGCCTGATTCCCGACTCCGCCGGCACCTGGGCGTTGCCACGGCTGGTCGGCATGGCCCGGGCCAAGGCACTGACCCTGCTCGGCGAACGCCTGAGCGCCGAGCAGGCGCTGGAATGGGGGCTGATCTACCGCGTGGTCGATGACACCGAATTGCGCGACCAGGCCATCGCCCTCGCCCGCCAGCTCGCCACCCAGCCAACCTATGGCCTCGGCCTGATCAAGCGCAGCCTGCACGCCAGCCTGGACAACAGCTTTGAACAGCAACTGACCCTCGAACGCGACCTGCAGCGCCTGGCCGGACGCAGCGAGGACTACCGCGAAGGCGTCGCCGCCTTCATGGAAAAACGCACGCCGCAGTTCAAGGGGTACTGAGTCGATGAGCGCACTCAACAGCAACGTGCCCGTCGCGGTGATCGGCGCCGGCGCCATGGGCGCCGGTATCGCCCAGGTGGCCGCCAGCGCCGGGCACCGGGTCTGGCTCTACGACAACCGCCCCGGCGCCGCCGCCCAAGCCATCGACGGCATCGCCCGGCAACTGGCGAAGCGGGTCGATAACGGCAAACTGGCGGCCAGCGCCCGCGACGCCTGCCTTGCCGCGCTGGTGCCGGCGGACAGCCTGGAACGCCTGGCCGATGCCGGGCTGGTGATCGAAGCCATCGTCGAAAATCTGGAGGTCAAGCAGGCGCTGCTGCACCAACTGGAATCGCTCTGCGCCCCTGACTGCATCCTCGCCAGCAACACCTCGTCGATCTCCATCACCCGTCTCGGCGCCGGCATGCGCCGGCCCGAGCGCCTGGTCGGCATGCACTTCTTCAACCCGGCGCCGGTCATGGCCCTGGTGGAAGTGATCAAGGGCCTGGCCACCGATCCGAACGTTGCCGCGCGCGTGCTCGCCACCGCCCTGGCCTGGGGCAAGCAACCGGTGCTGGCGCGCTCCACGCCCGGCTTCATCGTCAACCGCGTGGCCCGGCCGTTCTATGCCGAAAGCCTGCGCCTGCTGCAGGAAGGCGCCGCCGACTGCGCCAGCCTCGACGCCCTGCTGCGCGAGGCCGGTGGCTTTGCCATGGGCGCCTTCGAACTGACCGACCTGATTGGCCACGACGTCAATTACGCGGTGACCTGCTCGGTGTTCGACGCCTATTACCAGGACATGCGCTTCCAGCCCTCGCAGATCCAGAAAGAACTGGTGGACGCCGGTCACTTCGGGCGCAAGAGCGGCCGCGGTTTCTATGACTACCGCGAAGGCGCCGTGCGCCCGTCCGCCGCCAGCCTCATCAGCCCGGCGAAAACGCCGGCCGTGATCGTCGAAGGCGACGCCGGACTGCTGCAGCCGTTGCTGGAGCGCCTGAGCGAACACGGCGTGAGCATCAGCCGCCGCGCCGGACGCGGGCTGCTGCGGGTCGGCGACGCCACCCTGGCCCTGAGCGACGGCCGCCTCGCCAGCCAGCGCGCCGCCGATGACGGCCTGACCGAACTGGTATTGCTGGACCTGGCCCTGGATTACCGGCGCTGCACCCGGGTGGGCATCAGTTGGGCCAATGGCACCTCGACCCACGCCGTGGACCAGGTCGCCGCGCTGCTGAACGCCGCCGGCATCGCCGTCACCCCGCTGCGCGACAGCCCGGCGCTGTGCGTGCTGCGCACCGTCGCCATGCTCGCCAACGAGGCCGCCGACGCCCTGCTGCAAGGCGTGGCCTCGGCGGCGGACATCGACCTGGCGATGCGCGCCGGGGTCAATTACCCCCGCGGCCCGCTGGCCTGGGCCGACCAGCTCGGCGCCGACACCCTGGTGAGCGTGCTCGACCACCTGCAAGCCGCCTATGGCGAAGAACGCTATCGCCCCTCCCTGCAACTGCGTCGGCAACGGGCCGAAGGAGCACGCTTTCATGAATGACCGTCTGGATCTGGCCAGCCGCTGCGCCCAGGCCCTGTTCGACCGCGACGCCGCCAGCCAGGGCCTGGGCATGCGCCTGCTCGCCAGCGGCCCGGGCACCGCGCGGGTCGGCATGAGCGTGCGCGCCGACATGTTGCAGGGTCACGGCACCTGTCACGGCGGCTTCCTCTTCACCCTCGCCGACTCGGCGTTCGCCTTCGCCTGCAACAGCCACAACGACGCCACGGTGGCCCAGGGTTGCAGCATTGAGTACATCGCCCCGGCGTTTCTCGACGACACCCTGACCGCCGACTGCACTGAACTGAGCCGCGGCAAACGCACCGGCACTTATGACGTCCGCATCGAGAACCAGCACGGCAAATTGATCGCGCTGTTTCGCGGCAAGTCCTACCAGGTACGCGGCAGCGTACTCGAACCGGAGACCCTGACATGAATGACGCCCTGATCATCGACGCCGTGCGCACCCCCATCGGGCGCTATGCCGGCGCCCTGAGCGGCGTGCGCGCCGACGACCTCGGCGCGGTGCCGCTGCGCGCCCTGATGCAACGCCATCCGCAGGTGGACTGGAGCCAGGTGGACGATGTGTTCTACGGCTGCGCCAACCAGGCCGGCGAAGACAACCGCAACGTCGCGCGCATGTCGTCGCTGCTGGCCGGCCTGCCGATCAGCGTACCCGGCGTCACGCTCAATCGCCTCTGCGCCTCCGGCCTGGAAGCGGTCGGCGCCGCCGCGCGGGCGATCCGCTGCAACGAAGCCGGGCTGGTGCTGGCCGGCGGCGTCGAATCGATGTCCCGCGCGCCGCTGGTGATGGGCAAGGCTGAACAGGCGTTCTCGCGCCAGGCGGAACTGTTCGACACCACCATCGGCTGGCGCTTCGTCAATCCGCTGATGCAGCAACAGTACGGCATCGACAGCATGCCGGAGACCGCCGAAAACGTCGCCGCGCAGTTCAACATCAGCCGCGCCGACCAGGACGCCTTCGCCCTGCGCAGCCAGCAGCGCGCCGCAGCCGCCCAGGCCAGCGGCCGCCTCGGGCTGGAAATCGTGCCGGTGCCGGTCCCGCAGCGCAAAGGCCCGGCGAAACTGGTGGAACAGGACGAGCACCCGCGCGCCGACACCACCCTGGAACAGTTGCAACGCCTCGGCACGCCGTTCCGCGAAGGCGGCAGCATCACCGCCGGCAATGCGTCGGGCGTGAATGACGGGGCCTGCGCCGTGCTCCTCGCCAGCCGCGAAGTAGCCCGCCGCTACGGCCTGAAGGCCCGGGGCCGGGTGGTGGCGATGGCCAGCGCCGGGGTCGAACCGCGAATCATGGGCATCGGCCCGGTGCCGGCGACCCACAAGGTACTGGAACTGGCCGGCCTGGCGCTGGCCGACATGGACGTGATCGAACTCAACGAGGCCTTCGCCGCCCAGGGCCTGGCGGTCCTGCGGGAACTCGGCGTGGCCGACGACGATCCGCGGGTCAACCCCAACGGCGGCGCCATTGCCCTGGGTCACCCGCTGGGCATGAGCGGCGCACGGCTGGTCACCACCGCCCTCACCGAACTGGAGCAACGCCATGGCCGCTATGCCCTGTGCACCTTGTGCATCGGCGTCGGCCAAGGCCTGGCGATGATTATCGAACGCCTCGACGACTGAACACTGAACGCTCCATGGCGCCGGGTTATGCTTGGCGCCATGCACTCGGGCCGACGTGCCGGCCGCAGACAACAACAACATTAGAGTGAACCCATGAACATGCAGCTTTCCCCCGCCCCCGTGCTTGACCCGATGGAAACCGCCAGCGTCGACGAACTGCGCGCCCACCAGTTGCAGCGCCTGCGCTGGAGCCTGGAGCACGCTTACCAGAATGTGCCGATGTACCGGCAGCGCTTCGACGAACTGGGCGTTCACCCTTCCGACCTGAAGAGCCTCGATGACCTCGCGCGCTTCCCGTTCACGGTGAAGAACGACCTGCGCGACAACTACCCGTTCGGCATGTTCGCCGTGCCGCAGCACGACATCGTCCGCCTGCACGCGTCCAGCGGCACCACCGGCAAGCCGACGGTGGTCGGCTACACCCAGAAGGACATCGACAATTGGGCCGACCTGGTGGCCCGCTCGATCCGCGCCGCGGGCGGGCGCAAGGGCGACAAGGTGCATGTCTCCTACGGTTACGGCCTGTTCACCGGCGGCCTCGGCGCCCACTACGGCGCTGAACGCCTGGGCTGCACGGTGATTCCGATGTCCGGCGGGCAGACCGAGAAACAGGTGCAACTGATCCGCGACTTCCAGCCCGACATCATCATGGTCACGCCGTCGTACATGCTCAACCTGGCCGACGAGATCGAACGCCAGGGCATCGACCCGCACAAGCTGGCATTGCGCCTGGGCATCTTCGGCGCCGAGCCGTGGACGCCGGAACTGCGCGCATCGATCGAGGCGCGCCTGGGCATCACCGCCCTGGATATCTACGGTCTTTCGGAAATCATGGGGCCGGGTGTCGCCATGGAATGCGCCGAAAGCCGTGACGGGCCGACCGTCTGGGAAGACCACTTCTACCCCGAGATCATCGACCCGGTGACCGGCGAAGTGCTGCCGGACGGCGAGTTGGGCGAGCTGGTGTTCACCACCCTGAGCAAGGAAGCGCTGCCGATGGTGCGCTACCGCACCCGCGACCTGACCCGCCTGCTGCCGGGCACCGCGCGGCCGATGCGACGCATCGACAAAATCACCGGGCGCAGCGACGACATGCTGATCATCCGCGGGGTCAACGTGTTCCCGACCCAGGTCGAGGAACAGGTGCTCAAGGTCAAACAGCTTTCGGAGTGCTACGAGATCCACCTGTATCGCAACGGCAACCTGGACAGCATCGACATCCATGTCGAACTGCGCGGCGAGCACCAGCACCTGGGCGAGGCGCAGCAGAAAGAGGTGTGTTCGGAACTGAGCCGGCATATCAAGACCCATATCGGCATCAGCTCGCGGATCGTGTTGCAGCCGGCGTACTCGATCAAACGCTCGGAAGGCAAGGCGTGTCATGTGTATGACAAGCGCAAGCAGGCGGGTTGAGGGCTGAGTCCGTCTTTCGGGCCTCATCGCCGGCAAGCCGGCTCCCACGGGGATCGGCATGCGCCGGACCTTGTGGGCGCTGGCTTGCCAGCGATGAGGCCCTCACCTCAGCTTCTGCCCACCAGACTGACGATCACGGCAAACAACTCCTCCCGCGCCTGCCCGTGCTCAATCTCTCCGGCCACCGCCGCCCCGGACAAAGCATCCGCCGCGCCCAGCATTCCCCATAACCCCGCGGTAGAAAGCGCCCCGGCAAAAGGCCCGAGCACCGCCCGGCATTTGCCGAGAAACTCAAGCTGACACTCGCGCTTCAACCGCGCCAGTTCCGGCGAACCTTCCAGCGCTGCCAACACCCCGGGAATCTCCCGCCCTTCGGCCAGCACGCAGTCGACGTAACTGTCGGCGATCGCCCGCGCCTTACCCGCCAGGCTGGCTTCACCCGCCGCCATGGCCGCGTCGATCAACAGGTTCTGCCGCGTTTCGAAATCCCGGTAGAGCGCGGTCAACAAACCTTCCCGCGTACCGAAATGGTCGTACACCGTCGGTTTGGTGATGCCCGCCGCCTCGGCCAGCCGGCCCAGGCTCAGGGCATCGGTGCCCTCTGCGGCGATCAGTTGCCGGGAAACGTCCAGCAACTGCTCCAGGCGCTGCTCGCGGGTCAGGCGCTTGCGGGTGTCGCTCATGCATCAACTCCTGTGACTGAACAGCTCACGACCAATACGCCGCGCGGTGTCGAAATGCCCCTCGGGGAAATGCTCATCCATCTGGGTCAAAAGCGTCGAGGATGCCACCCGCGCACCACAATAGCCAAAGATCCCGTGTTCGATCTGGGTGTGCATCGCCACCGCGTAGCCGTGCTTGTCGTAGGTGCGCGGGCCGGCGCCGGCGATGGCGACCAAGTGCACCGGCAGGCGCTGCAACAGCCCCTGCTCGGCCTGATCGTAGGCCCAGCCGCTGGTGAACACCCGGTCGATCCAGCCTTTGAGCAGCGCCGGGAACGACCACCAATACACCGGGTACACCAACACCAGCGCATCGGCGCGGTCAATCCGCGCCTGCTCGGCGAGGACGTCCGCGGGCACCGCCGCCTGGTTGCGGAACAGGGCAACGTCTTCGGGGTTGTAGCGCGGGTCAAAGCCTTCGGCGCTGATGTCGGCGAGTTCGAAGGCGTGGTGTTCGGCGACGCCACGCGCCAGTTCGGCGGCGACGCGATGGGTCAGGGAACCGGTGTCGGGATGCGCAACGACGATCAAGGCGTGCATGGGTTTCTCCGGGTTGTTGAGATGAAATATCGACATACCAAAGGTAGGTTACTTTTAGTACATAAAGCAACCCGGACTCCGTTCGTCATCAACGCTGCGATCCGATACAAAAAACAATTACGACACCATTTTTTCTGTTTGATATTTGGTTTTGTATCACTTATAACTGTCTCACGCCCCGAAGCCCCCACGACAAAAAGGCGGGAGACCCCTCATGTACGCACAATTGGTCGAAACCGGCGTCAAGCGCCTGAAGACCCTCGAAGAGATGTCCGAGCAGGAACGCGCCTTCCAGGAACGGATCGACGCCGAGATCAAGATCGAAGCCAAGAACTGGATGCCGGACGCCTATCGCCAGACGCTGATCCGGCAGATTTCCCAACACGCCCACTCCGAAATCGTCGGCATGCTGCCGGAAGGCAACTGGGTCACCCGTGCCCCCAGCCTCAAGCGCAAGCTGCAACTGATGGCGAAGATTCAGGACGAAGCCGGCCACGGTTTGTACCTGTACAGCGCGATGGAAACCCTGGGCGCTGATCGCGATACAGAAATCGACAAGATGCACAGCGGAAAAGCCAAGTATTCGAGCATTTTCAACTACCCGACCCTGAGCTGGGCCGATATCGGTGCGGTGGGCTGGCTGGTGGATGGCGCCGCCATCGTCAATCAGGTGGTGCTCCAGCGCACCAGCTACGGCCCCTACTCGCGGGCGATGATCCGCATCTGCAAGGAAGAGAGTTTCCACCAGCGCCAGGGCTATGAACTGCTGCTGACCATGATGCGCGAGGGCACCCAGGCGCAGAAGGACATGGTCCAGGACGCGATCAACCGCCTCTGGTGGCCGTCGCTGATGATGTTCGGCCCCAGCGACGAGCACTCGCCCAACAGCGCCCAGTCCATGGCCTGGAAAATCAAGCGCCAGAGCAACGACGAACTGCGCCAGCGCTTCGTCGACCAGACTGTGCCGCAACTGGAGCTGCTCGGCTGCACCGCCCCGGACCCGGACCTGAAGTGGAACGCCGAGCGCGGCCACTACGATTTCGGCGAGATCCAGTGGGACGAATTCTACGAAGTGCTCAAGGGCAACGGCCCGTGCAACCAGGAGCGCGTCGCCACCCGCCGCCAGGCCATCGAAGACGGTGCCTGGGTCCGCGCGGCCGCGGTCGCCCACGCCCGCAAAAAACACAACAAGAACGCCGCCTGACCGCCGCCTGACAGGAGAACCCCGCCATGTCCGAATGGACCCTTTTCGAAGTCTTCGTGCGCAGCAAGCACGGCCTCAATCACAAGCATGTCGGCAGCGTGCACGCCGCCGACGCGGTAATGGCCATCGAGAACGCCCGCGAGCTGTATACCCGGCGCAATGAAGGCGTGAGCCTGTGGGTGGTGCCGTCGGCGCTGATCACCGCCTCGTCGCCGGACGAGAAAGACCCGCTGTTCGCCCCGTCCGAAGACAAGATCTACCGCCACGCCAGCTTCTACGAGCTGCCGGCCGAAGTGGGGCACATGTGATGAACCAGGACCTGATCCAGTACCTGCTGCGCCTGGGCGACAGCGCCATGGTCCAGGCCCAGCGCCTGTGCCAGTGGTGCGGCCGCGCCCCGGCGCTGGAAGAAGAACTGGCGCTGATGAACGTCGGCCTCGATCTGGTCGGCCAGGCGCGCAACTGGCTGGAATACGCCGCCGAGCTGGCCGATGACGGCCGCGACGCCGATCACCTGGTGTTCCGCCGCGACGAACGCGCCTACCGCAACCTGCTGCTGGTGGAGCAACCCAACGGCGACTACGCGGTGACCATCCTCAAGCAGTTCTTCTACGACGCCTGGCATTACGCGGTGCTTCAAGGCCTGTGCCGCTCCAGCGACGAGCGTGTGCAGGGCGTCGCCGCCAAGGCGCTGAAAGAAGTCACCTATCACCTGCGCCGCTCCGGCGAGTGGGTCGAGCGGCTGGGCGACGGCACTGAGGAAAGCCGCCAGCGCATGCTCACCGCCCTGCCCCAGGTCTGGCGCTTCACCGTCGAGCTGGTGGAGGCCGATGCCGTCGAGCAGCGCCTGTTCCAGGCCGGCGTGATCGGCAATCCCGAGCAGGTCGCGCTGGACTGGCAGCGGCAGGTCGAAGCCACCTTCGAGCGCGCCAGCCTGCCGGTGCCGCAGCCGGCCAGCCACTTCTACCTCAGCGGTCGCCAGGGCGTGCACAGCGAGCACCTCGGCTTGCTGCTGGCGGAAATGCAATTCCTGCCGCGAGCCTATCCCGATGCGACCTGGTGAGCTGATCGCCAGCGACCGCGGCGCCCGCGCGCCCCGGGCCGACGACCTGCACCAGGCCTGGACGGTGCTGGAACAGGTCATGGACCCGGAAGTGCCGGTGGTCAGCGTGGTCGAGCTGGGCATCGTCCGCGACCTCGACTGGGCCGAAGGTCACCTGCGCGTGACCGTGACCCCGACCTACTCCGGCTGCCCGGCCACCGAGGTGATCGAGCAAGACATCCGCGACGCGCTGGAGCAGGCCGGTTTCGCCGCGCCGCGGCTGAGCCGGCAACTGAGCCCGGCCTGGACCACCGACTGGATCAGCGCCAGCGGCCGCGAACGCCTGCGCGCCTACGGCATCGCCGCGCCGGTCGGCAGTAGCAGCAAGCGCAGCCTGCTGGGCGAGCCCGACGTGATCGCCTGCCCGCAGTGCGGCAGCGTGCACACCGAACTGCTCAGCCAGTTCGGCTCCACCGCCTGCAAGGCGTTGTACCGCTGCTGCGACTGCCGCGAGCCCTTCGACTACTTCAAGTGCATCTAGGCGCGGCCAAGCGCGCCTGATGGAGAATTCCATGAGCCAGTTCCATAGCCTGACCGTCAAGCAAGTCCGCAGCGAAACCCGCGACGCCGTGTCGATCCTGTTCGACGTGCCGCACGACCTTCGCGAAACCTTCCGCTTCACCCAGGGCCAGTACCTGGTGCTGCGCACCCGGCTGGACGACGAAGAAGTGCGCCGTTCCTACTCGATCTGCACCGGCATCAACGACGACGAATTGCGCGTGGCGGTGAAGAAAGTCACCGGCGGGCGTTTCTCCGCCTTCGCCAACGAAGCCCTGGCGGCCGGTGACGTGCTGGAGGTGATGCCGCCGTCCGGCAGCTTCCACGTCGCCCTCGATCCGGCGCGCCACGGCCATTACCTCGCCGTGGCGGCGGGCAGCGGCATCACGCCGATCCTGTCCATCGTCAAGAGCACCCTGGAGGCCGAGCCGAACAGCCGCGTCACCCTGCTCTACGGCAACCGCGCCAGCGGCGGCGCGCTGTTTCGCGAACAGCTCGAAGACCTGAAAAACCGTTACCTGCAGCGCCTCAACCTGATCTTCGTGTTCAGCCGCGAGCAGCAGGACATCGACCTCTACAACGGCCGCATCGACGCCGGCAAATGCGAGCAACTGTTCAGCCGCTGGCTCGACGTGCCCAACCTCGACGCCGCGTTCATCTGCGGCCCGCAGGAAATGACCGAGACCGTGCGCGATGCGCTGAAGGCCAAGGGCATGGCGGCCGAGCGCATCCACTTCGAACTGTTCGCCACTGCCGGCAACAGCGAACGCCGCCAGGCCCGCGAAGCGGCGCGGCAGGTGGATGCGGCAGTGAGCCAGATCACCGTGATCAGCGATGGCCGCGCCCTCTCCTTCGACCTGCCGCGCAACACCCAGAGCGTGCTGGAAGCCGGCAACGCCATTGGCGCGGAACTGCCGTGGTCGTGCAAGGCGGGCGTGTGCTCCACCTGCAAGTGCAAGGTCATCGAAGGCGAAGTGGAAATGGACAGCAACCATGCCCTCGAAGACTACGAAGTGGCGGCCGGCTATGTGCTGTCGTGCCAGAGCTACCCGGTGAGCGAGCGCGTGGTGCTCGACTTCGATCAGCTCTGACTATCGCGAGCAAGCTCGCTCCTACACGCCCGAACGCAAATCCAGTAGGAGCGAGCTTGCTCGCGATAGGCCCCAAAACCAGGCAACACCGTTTCACCGGAAATACCCAGGGTCCGCTACCCATCGCGGGTAAACCCGCTCCCACAACACAACTACAACAAGATCAAGAGAGCGCCCACCCATGACTCCCAGTCATATCGAATCCATCAGCAATCACCCCGACTTCCAGCAACTGGTCCGGCGCAAGCGCCGGCTCAACGGCACGCTGACCGCCGCCATGCTGGTGATCTACTACGGCTTCGTCCTGCTCGTGGCCTTTTCCCCCAGCACCCTGGGCCAGTCCCTCAGTGGCGGCGTGACCACGGTGGGCATGCTGGTGGGCGTGTTGATCGTGCTGTTGTCCTTCGCCCTCACCGGTATCTACGTGTACCGCGCCAACAACGTCCTCGATCCGCTCAACGACAAGGTCAAGCAGGAGTGCGCGCAATGAACTGGACCGCCATCGGCATGTTCCTGCTGTTCGTCGTCTTCACCCTCGGCGTGACCCGCTGGGCCGCCCTGCGCACGCGCTCGGCCAGTGATTTCTACACCGCCGGCGGCGGCCTGACCGGGATGCAGAACGGTCTGGCGATCGCCGGCGACATGATCAGCGCCGCGTCCTTCCTCGGCATCTCGGCGATGATGTTCCTCAACGGCTACGACGGCCTGCTCTACGCCCTCGGCGTGCTCGCCGGCTGGCCGATCATCCTGTTCCTGATCGCCGAACGCCTGCGCAACCTGGGCAAATACACCTTCGCCGACGTGGTCTCCTACCGCCTGGCGCAAACGCCGGTGCGCCTGACCTCGGCCTTCGGCACCC
Source organism: Pseudomonas sp. 20P_3.2_Bac5 (assembly GCF_025466035.1). Taxonomy (NCBI): domain Bacteria; kingdom Pseudomonadati; phylum Pseudomonadota; class Gammaproteobacteria; order Pseudomonadales; family Pseudomonadaceae; genus Pseudomonas; species Pseudomonas sp. 20P_3.2_Bac5. The sequence goes on from NZ_JANLOA010000061.1 coordinate 120,056, forward strand.
TGACCGTGGCACTGCTGTACCTGGTGGCGCAAATGGTTGGCGCCGGCAAGCTGATCGAGTTGCTGTTCGGCATCAGCTACCTCTACGCGGTGATGCTGGTGGGCGTGCTGATGGTGTTCTACGTGACCTTCGGCGGCATGCTCGCCACCACCTGGGTGCAGATCATCAAGGCGGTGATGCTGCTGTCCGGCACCACCTTCATGGCGTTCATGGTGCTCAAGCATTTCGGTTTCAGCACCGAGGCGATGTTCGCCAGCGCCACCGCCGTGCACGCCAAGGGCGCGGCGATCATGGCCCCGGGCGGCTTGCTGTCGAACCCGGTGGACGCCATTTCCCTGGCCGTGGGCATGATGTTCGGCACCGCCGGCCTGCCGCACATCCTGATGCGCTTCTTCACCGTCAGTAACGCCAAGGAAGCGCGCAAGTCGGTGTTCTACGCCACCGGCTTCATCGGCTACTTCTACCTGCTGCTGATCGTCATCGGCTTCGGCGCCATCGTCATGGTCGGTACTGAACCGTCCTACCGCGACGCCAGCGGCGCAATCATCGGCGGCGGCAACATGATCGCCGTGCACCTGGCGCAGGCCGTGGGCGGCAACCTGTTCCTCGGTTTCATCTCGGCAGTGGCCTTCGCCACCATCCTCGCGGTGGTCGCCGGCCTGGCGCTGTCCGGCGCTTCGGCGGTGTCCCACGACCTCTACGCCTGCGTGATCCGCAAGGGCAAGGCCACTGAACAGGAAGAGATCCGCGTCTCCCGCGTCGCCACCCTGGTGATCGGCGTGCTGGCGATCATCCTCGGGCTGATGTTCGAATCGCAGAACATCGCCTTCCTGTCCGGGCTGGTGCTGGCGATCGCGGCGTCGGTCAACTTCCCGGTGCTGTTCCTCTCGATGTTCTGGAAGGGCCTGACCACCCGTGGCGCGGTCGCCGGCAGCATGGCGGGCTTGCTCTCCGCCGTGATCCTGCTGGTGTTGAGCCCGGTGGTGTGGGTCAACGTGCTGCATCACGACAAGGCGCTGTTCCCCTACAGCAACCCGGCGCTGTTCTCCATGAGCGCGGCCTTCCTCAGTGCCTGGGTGTTCTCGGTCACCGACCGCTCGGCCCAGGCCAGCGAGGAACGCGGGCGCTACCTGGCGCAGTTCATCCGCTCCATGACCGGTATCGGCGCCGCTGGCGCCAGCAAACACTAATTCACAAGAAAACGACTCGGGAATAACAACAATGAACCCTGTTCGCCTTCTGGCAGGACTCACCCTGCCCCTCGCCTGCGCCCCGGCCATGGCCGGCTTCGTCGAGGACAGCCACGCAAAAATCGAGCTGCGCAACCACTACATCAATCGCGATTTCCGCCAGGACAACGCGCCGCAAGCCAAGGCCGAGGAATGGGCCCAGGGCTTCACCGCCAAGCTGGAATCGGGCTTCACCGACGGCACGCTGGGCTTCGGTGTCGATGCCATGGGCCAACTGGGCATCAAGCTCGATTCCAGCCGCGACCGCCGCGGCACCGGCCTGCTGCCTTACGGTCGCAACAGCCTGGAGCCGGCGGACGATTACAGCGAGCTGGCCCTGACCGCCAAGGTGCGCCTGTCGAAAAGCGTGCTGCGCCTCGGCACCCTGCAACCGCTGTTGCCGGTGGTGACCTACAACGACACCCGCCTGCTCGCCTCGACCTTCAAGGGCGGCCTGCTGACCAGCCAGGAACTCGACGGCCTGACCCTCAACGGCGGTCGCCTGACCAAGGCCAACCTGCGCGACTCGTCGAGCAATGACGACATCGGCTACGGCGCCGCCAGCAGCGACCACTTCGACTTCGGCGGCGGCACCTACGCCTTCAACCCGCAACTGGCGGTGACCTACTACTACGCCAAGCTGGAGGAGATCTACCGCCAGCAGTTCGTCGGCCTGGTGCACACCCAGCCGCTGGGCGAAGGCCTGAGCCTGCGCAGCGACCTGCGTTATTTCGACAGCCGCGGCGACGGTGCCGAACGCGCCGGCCGCATCGATAACCGCAACTTCAACGGCATGTTCACCCTGGCGGTGGGCGCGCACAAATTCAGCGGCACCTTCCAGCAGATGTCCGGCGACAGTGCCTTCCCGTTCCTCAACGGCGGCGACCCGTACACCGTCAACCTGGTCACCTTCAACACCTTCACCCGCGCCGGGCTGGACTCCTGGCAGGCGCGCTACGACTACGACTTCGCCGCCCTCGGCGTCCCCGGACTGACCTTCATGACCCGCTACACCGATGGCCGCCACGCCAAGGCGGCGGGCATCGACAACGGCCGCGAGCGCGAACGCGATACCGACCTCGCCTACGTCATCCAGAGCGGTCCGCTGAAGAACGTCAGCCTGCGTTGGCGCAACGTCACCTTCCGTTCCGGCAACGGCCTGACCAATGCCCTGGACGAGAACCGCCTGATCGTCGGCTACACCCTGGCGCTGTGGTAACAGCGCCGTCTTGAAAGAATCGGAGAACACACCATGCCTGCTGCCCCTACCTTGCAAAGCTTCATCGCCGGCCGCTGGATCGGCGAGCACGGCGCGCAATCCCTGCGCAGCGCCCTGGACGGCCACGTCCTGGCCCATGCCCACGAGGAGCGCCCGGACTTCGCCGAAGCCGTCGAACACGCCCGCCGGCGCGGTCGCGCGGCACTGATGAGCCTGGATTTCCAGCAACGCGCCCAGCGCCTCAAGGCCCTGGCGTTGTACCTGGCCGAGCGCAAGGAACAGCTCTACGCCCTGTCCCACCACAGCGGCGCGACCCGCGCCGATAGCTGGATCGACATCGAAGGCGGCAACGCCACGCTGTTCTCCTATGCCGGCATCGGCGCCCGCGAACTGCCGTCGGGCAACCTCGTGCATGAAGGCCCGGCAATCCCGCTGGGCAAACAGGGGCGCTTCGCCGGCAGCCACATCCTGGTGCCGCGCACCGGCGTCGCGGTGCACATCAACGCCTTCAACTTCCCGATCTGGGGGATGCTGGAGAAGTTCGCGCCGACCTTCCTCGCCGGCATGCCGTGCATCATCAAACCGGCCACCGCCACCAGCTACCTGACCGAAGCCGTGGTGCGCCTGATGGATGAATCCGGCCTGCTGCCGCAAGGCGCCCTGCAACTGGTGATCGGCAGCACCGGCGACCTGCTCGACCGCCTCGACGGCCAGGACGTGGTGACCTTCACCGGCTCGGCCGACACCGCGGCGAAGCTGCGCGTCAACCCCAACCTGATCCGCCACTCGGTGCCCTTCACCGCCGAGGCCGATTCGCTGAACTGCGCCATCCTCGGCCCGGATGTCACGCCGGACAGCGAGGAATTCGACCTCTACATCAAGGAGGTGGTGCGCGAGATGACCACCAAGGCCGGGCAGAAATGCACGGCCATCCGCCGCGCCATCGTCCCGGCCAAGCAGCTGGATGCCGTGGCCACGCGCCTGCGCGAGCGCCTGAGCAAGGTGGTGGTGGGTGATCCGTCGGTAGAGGGCGTGCGCATGGGCGCTCTGGCGTCCCATGATCAGCAGGCCGACGTTGGCGAGCGGGTAGAACAACTGCTGCAAAGCTGCGACCTGCTGTTCGGCGCCCGTGACGGTTTCGAACCGCGCGGCGAAGGCGTCGCCAACGGTGCGTTCTTCGCCCCGACCCTGCTGCTGGCCCGGGATGCCCACGCCGAAGGCGGCGCCCACGATATCGAGGCGTTCGGCCCGGTCAGCACCCTGATGACCTACAACGACCTCGACGAAGCCCTCGACCTCGCCGCGCGCGGCAAAGGCAGCCTGGTGGCGAGCCTGGTCACCGCCGACCGTGCCGTGGCGGCCAAGGCCATTCCGGTGGCGGCGGCCTGGCATGGCCGGCTGCTGGTGCTGGACCGCGAAGCCGCCACTGAATCCACCGGCCACGGCTCGCCCTTGCCGCAACTCAAGCACGGCGGCCCCGGCCGCGCCGGTGGCGGCGAAGAGCTGGGCGGCCTGCGGGCGGTCAAGCACTACCTGCAACGCGCCGCGATACAGGGCTCGCCGAGCATGCTGATGGCGGTGACCGGCGAATACGTGCGCGGTGCCGAGGTGATCGAAACCGACGTGCACCCGTTCCGCCGCCACTTCGAAGACCTGCGCATCGGCGAGTCGCTGCTGACCCACCGGCGCACCGTCACCGAGGCTGACCTGGTGAACTTCGGCTGCCTGTCGGGCGACCATTTCTACATGCACTTCGACGAAATCGCCGCCCGCGAATCGCAGTTCGGCAAGCGCATCGCCCACGGCTACTTCGTGCTGTCGGCCGCGGCGGGCCTGTTCGTCAGCCCCGCGCCCGGCCCGGTGCTGGCCAACTACGGCCTGGACAACCTGCGCTTCATCAACCCGGTGGGCATCGGCGACACCATCCAGGCGCGCCTGACCTGCAAGCGCAAGATCGACCAGGGCAAGAAGAGCCCGCAGGGCATCCCGCAAGGGGTGGTGGCGTGGGATGTGGAAGTGACCAACCAGTTGGGTGAGCTGGTGGCGAGTTACGACATTCTGACGTTGGTGGTGAAACGCGAAGGTTGAGCAAACCAGGGGCCGCTGTGCGGCCCCTTCGCAGCGACAGCTAGTAGTAAAACCCGAGCTTGCGGCGCACGGCCTTCCAATAGCCATGCGGAGGAATCGTTCCCCGGCAGAAATTGCCGACGATTCTGTCGTAGTGAAAACCACGGGCGTGAACCGCGTTGAGCAGATCACTCAAACGCATGTCCCCCAGCGGCCGGATGATATCGATGTCCAGCCTTTGGGCAATACTTATCAGGTCACTCCGGGGCGTATGAGACAGCCCCAAGCCGTCGATCCCGAACTGGCTCAAAACATAGTCTTCAATATCCGGTGCACCGCGCGGGTACGAGTACTTGCTAGGACCCGCCCGCATACGCCAACTGGTCCCCGTGTCGACGGCCTGCGTCCCCACCCCCGAACGGAAGTGGATTTCGGCAGGCACTGGCGGGAGCGACCGGCCCTTGATCGGATACCCGTGTGAATCGATCATCAGGGTCTTTGATCCCTGCCCTCCCACGTACATTTCATAGGTCGAATTCACCACGCCGCCTTTGTAATGTCCTGCTACCCCATCAAGCATTATCTGCGACCTGTGCTGGCCTCCTCGGACTGGACCCGCAAGGCTGAGCGCATCAGCCCTGTGAACAGCGCCGGGCGGACTCCTGAAGGCAGCGCTTGCCCTGTTGCCCGACCTGCCTATCACACCCGGCGCATTGCCGAATGCGGCCGCGATCCCACCACCGGCATCCATTGCCCCCATCGCCATCCCGACGTACCCGAAAATTTTCGACAACTCGGGATCGCTGTCCTTGAGCAGCGTCGAGGCGATATCGAACGCGGCCGTTACGGCCGCAAGCCCGGTCAGCCCGATGGCGAGGGCAAGCGATCCTCCTGCCGTGAACGGCGCCGCGAGCACCCCCAGCACACTCGTCGCAATGTTGAATTCGGCGCTGTACATCCACGGGGCGGTCTCCAGGCGGCTGAACTGGGCGACCCGCTGATGACCCTGCGGATCACAGTAATTCACCGGGTCGCCGTTGCAGAAAACATAGGCCGCCGGGCCGCCCTCGCCGAACGGGCTCCAGTCATCAGGCGCCTGGAAACGCTGAAGAAGCGGGTCATAGAGGCGGTAGCCATTACCAAGGTGGTACAGCCCAAGCGCATTCTGCGGCTCACCTTTGAACCCCAGCCAAGTGAACGACTCACGGCTGGACTTGCGCTCGCCATAAGGGGTGTAGGCCTGGTAAGTGATCGTCTTGAGCTTCAGGTTGAAGCTGGCGAATACCGTCCCGGCGGCGTCGCGAAGTTCGAAGGTGTCGAAGCAAAGGCCTTGGGCGGGATTGACCCTACTGGCGGCCCTGACTTCCTGCATCCAGCAACCGGGGCTGTCGTTTTGCAACACCAACATCCGCCGCCCGCTGTGGTCGCGATTGAAGTTGACGAGATTTTGTTCGGTGCAGGCATAAATGCGATCGCCGCGATAATGATAATAATCGCGTCCATCCCCACGGACTCGGCCAAGGTCGTCGTACAGGAAGGCTTGCTCCATATCCTGATTGAGGCCATTGCGAGGCATCGGCTCTTCAGGGCTTTCTTCACAGGCGTAGCGCTTGACCTGGCCGTTGTCGTGGTAAGTGATTTCACGGCAGAAGCGATTGGTCACCCGGCCCCTGTCATCGTTTTGCATGCCATGCCCGTCAACGCTCAGCAGCACCCCGGGTTTCAGCGGGTCGTAGCGATAAGTCGTGGTACTCGTTTCGAGCGTGTCAGGGCGCTGCTTGTGCTCGGTCAAATAGTAATCGTCCTGACGCGACACTACGTTGCCGAACGCGTCGTAGCTGAAAACCTGCTTGACGTAACGCCTGTCATTACCCGTGTCTACCCCCTCACCCGTGCACGACCACGATGCCAGGCGCTTGAGTTCGTCATATTCATACTGATCGCTGCGCTGTTCCTTCTTGTTGATTGACAGGCTGCTTTTCTGCACGCGCCCATCGCCCAGTAAGGTCCGCTCAATCACATGAGGCGCGAAGCCCTCGCAGTCGAATGAGCGACTGATCTCCAGGCCCATCTCGTCGTAGCCGTAGGTCACCGTCATGGTGACGCCCTCGGCCAGGGCCTTGATGGTTTCCTTGGCCAGAAGACCGTTATCGGCGTACACGAACCGCGCCTCGCAACTGTCATTGGTCGACCCCAGCACTCGGCCGCAGGCATCGTACTGGTAGTGAGTCACGCCGCCCGATAACCCTTCGAACGTCAACAGCCTGCCACCCCGGCTGAGCACGGTGCGGGAGGTGTGGATGTAACCACCGAATCCCTGGTCGTAGGTTTCACTGAGTTCCAGGCCCGTGACGTCGCGGGTGCGGGTGAAATGCTTGTCCGCCTGTGGCTGCTTGTCTGCATCACCCTGCGTGGCCCAGCGGCTCGTCCCTGCATAGGTGACCGTTGTCTTGAAGCCGTTGACTGTCCGGCTGGTAATCCGCCCCAGGCCATCGGCTGTCTGGCTACCCAGCAAAACCTCGTCGTCGGCCTCTTTCACAAAACCGGTCGTTGCCACGGGCAAGCGCGACGCATCGGCATAGGTGTTACCGACCTCGACACCGCCGGTGGTGGTGCCGAGCAGGCGGCCAAAGCGATCATAGCGGTACGTGGAAGCAGCGCCGAACGCAGGCGTCATGGTCTCGGCCAGCCCCTGCCAGTTGTAGGCGATCGCCAGGCTGTCCCGCTCGGTCTCCTTTTTATCCGCAGCGACCTTGAGGTATCGGGCCGAGAGCAACTGGCCGGCGTCATTCACGGTGCTTTGAATCTTGAAGTGAGCCTTGCTCGCGTCCCCGAACGTTTCGGTCAGCACGCCAGCGTCCGGTTCGAACCGGCGTTGCACCTCGAAGCCGTTGGAGATCACCGTCTCGCTATTGGCTGTAATCACCATCCGTTGGGACTGGCGGTCGATTTCCTGGTCGCTGGCATCCTTGAGCACCTGGGTGATCGTCGTGCCGCTGTCGGTGTACGCCCACGTGGTGAGCTGGGTGCTGTGCCGTTGATGCTGGCTGTCGTAGTCGTACTCACACCGGCTGGCGCTACGACCCGCCGAGTCATAGCTGTAGCTGTTCATCAACAGCCACAGCGCGCCCTCCTGCTCCCAGTGCTCACGCACGCGGCCCAACTCATCCACCACGGTCCGGATGCCCTGTCCAGTCTCGGTGTCGTGGCGTTCATGGCGCCACAGATTGCCCTTGAGCGGGCTGGAAGCATGCGCCACCTCGCGCAGCACCTTGCCGTCCAGCGTCAGCGTTTCCTTGCTCAGCAGGCCACGCTCGTCATAGCTGAACGTAGTGACGACGCCCCGGGTATCGACTTGCTCAAGCTGCCGCCCGCTCAGCACCGAACGGGTCTGGCTTGTGGTGAGGGTGATTGCATCGGTGGTTTCCACCGTGGTTTTTACCGTCACCTTGCGCGCGTCCTCGGCAGCCAGGCTGTAGTCGAACGCGGAGGTAACCCTGGAGCCTTCGATTTCCTTGCCGTCGCCGCCCAGCAAATAGGTGGCACTGGACTTGAGCAGTCCGAAGCCGGGTTTGCCGGCCTGATTGTGGTAGGCCAGATCCTCGACCTGCATCGCCCCTTGCGGCCACGGCGTGTGCAGCCTGAACCCTCGGGCATTGGCTTTGCTTTGCACCTCCAGACTGGTATTCAGTTCGTCCAGCGACTCCTGCTGTTTCTCCTTCAACTTATTGTCGGTGGCGGCCTTGAGTTCCCTGGCAAACAGGTCCAGCACCGCCTTGGCGGCCTTTCTGGCAACGGCCAACTGCTCTGCCGATACATCCACGTCGTCATACAGTGGCGCGAGCACCGTCAACTTGCGCTTAGGAACAACCGCGTGGGTGCGCCCACCCGGCACCGGCATCGGTTTAAAGGCTTCGTAGCCATAATAGGTCAGGCTCAAGGCATGCTTCTTATCGCCTTTCTTGCGGTACACCAGTTCTGATTCGACATGCGCGGCGAAGTTTTTGACATCGCCCGGATAGTTGATTTCAACGGGAAGTTGAAAGGCGCTTTGGGCATAGTTATTGTCAGAGGTTGACATCGTGACCGTCGAGGTCAGTATCGTCCCCCAGGTGACCCCTCCGTTACCGAATAGCGCAAAACCCCAGCCCACAGGATTCAGGTATTCGAATGGTTTTAAAATAATCCCCAAAAAACTTGTATCTTGCTGAGTTTCGCGACGCTCGGAAACGCTATACGCCTGGTAATTATTGTAGTAAGTCCATTCCGTCACCGTATCGCCTTGAATACGTGTAATCAGGTTGCACCCCGCGTCATATTCCAGGGTCAACTCATCAACAATGGCGCCTCCCTGCGTTTTTATCGTTTTGACAACCGCGCCGCCGCGCACCTCATCTATCTCAACAGTCTGCTCAGTGGTAACAACCACGCCACCGGAGTGCGATGACTCGGAAAAAAAATTGTCTCCGAACGTATAAACACGGGTGGCGACACTATTGTTCTCCGCTGCCTCGGTATTTTCCGCACGCAGGGTGCAAGTAATCGACGTCTTGCCGCACTCATAGGTGTATTGCTCGACCCTGACTGCGCAACCTCCGCCGGATGCAACCGAATGCTGGCTGACTTTGCCGTCGGTGTACGTCAGTGATTCGACGTGACAGCGAGTCTCAAGTCCCTCCTCGTCGCCTTCTTTCTCAGGGACGAGGGTCACCTGGTTTTCCAGCGTAAATGTCGCGAGCCGGCCTTCACTGTCGTTTTCAAGCCGGTAGCGCTGCTTGGCCGATGCGCCTGCGCCATCGACATCGATGCTCAACACCTTACCTGCGCGAGAGAACAGATAGGACGCCTTTTCTTCACTGTCCGGGAACAGCGTCAGGCCTTCGAGTTCGGGGCCCTCGTTTGCTGTCGTCCATGTCGCACGCAGCAAGCATCTTTTTTCATCCTGAATAGAAACCAGCGTTGGCTGTTTTCCCGTGTGGCCCCACGTAAAACTCAACGACCGGCCTGAGGGCAATACATAATGACTTAATAGCAGATTCCCGGAAATTTCAAGGAAGTCACCCTTACCTTCTTCTCCTTCCGGAAATTCATAACTATACAGTTCATTGACGCCATTTTTATGATAAACAGCGACACACTCACTTTTACCTTCTTCGACCGACTCAGGACCTATCACCTGCAGACGTGCGCATAACATAACCGCATCCAGTAGAAAATCAGCGCCAACCTGAACCCCTTCATCACGAAACCTAGCATCGACTGTACGCCCATCATATAACCGCAAGGAAAACTCGCAGTCTGCCCCTGTAGTGCTGTCGCGCGGCCAATAACTCCACAACCTGCTCACCGGGAAAAATTTTAATACGGGGCTACCCAGATCCCAGGAAAGATCAATATCAAACCCTGCCTCCCCCCCCTCATCGGCAAACAGACGCCCTACCGGAATACTCAACACGCCACGGCCGGTTTCAGGATTAATGGAAATAACGTGACTGCGAGGAACTTCCAGCCCCCCACCCGCCAGAGGCTGCTCAGAACTTTCTGATGCAGGATCCGCACCCGCGCCCTTCGGGATAGAGGGAATAACAGCGGCGCCTTTCTTTTTATCGGACATGACGTCTCCCTCGCGTGGTAATAACCACCCGGCTTTAAGCACACCATAAACAAGCATTTACGATGACGTTAGATTCGAAGGCCGTCGGCAACAACTGATAAAAATGACAGGTCGCGATAACCCTTCGAAATAACAGCGCACGGGAATACTTCCAACGTCTCCACACGGCGACGGGCCTGGCTGTCAACACGCCATGCGCGGCAATCAACAGCGGATTGCTGCTGGAGCAGCAGGCATTCCACAACCGCCTGCTGCCCAACTAGCAGCCATCGCCGAAAAATCACGTTTTATTGATGTAAATCAACACCTTATAAAACTGGCACAAACCCTGCTCTATCCCTGCATCTGCAACGCTCGGGGAGAAGCAGCATGTTCCAGATCAATCCAATCACTAAAGGCATCGGCCTCAGTCTGTTGTTGGCCGGCCAGTTCGCTCACGCCGAAGACGACACCACCACCACGTCACTCAAGGCCGTCACGGTCACCGCCCAGCACCGCGAGGAAACCCTCCAGGAAGTGCCGGTGGCGGTTTCCGCGGTCCAGGGCAGCAACATCGTCGCCGACGGCGTTCGCGCCATGGGCGATATCACCACCTTCATTCCCAACGCCTCGGCGAAGAACCCGGATGGCGACGGCCGTCCGCGCTGGTACATCCGCGGCCTGGGCACCGGCGACACCGGCGCCGCCACCGTCTACCCGGTGGGCATCTACGCCGACGACGTCTACCTCAATGCCCCGGTGGCTGGCGGCGGTCCGCTGTTCGACCTGGAACGCATCGAGATCCTGCGCGGCCCGCAAGGCACCCTGTACGGCAAGAACACCACCGCCGGCGCGGTCAATGTGATCTCCAAGAAACCCACCTTCGAGACTGACGGCTACGGCACCATCGGCTTCGGTAGCAAGAATGAGCGCATCCTCAACGGCGCCATCGGCGGCACGCTGGTGGAAGACCGCCTGGCCGGCCGGGTGTCGCTGTACTCCGAGGAGCGCGACGGTTTCACCCACAACCTGACCAACGACCAGACCTACGGCGACGTCAACAAGAAGGCCGTGCGCGTGCAGTTCCTGGCCAAGGTCACCGACGACCTGGAAGCGCTGCTGAAGATCCACAGCCGCGAGTTCAAGGGCGACGGCAGCAGCGGCTCGCTGCCGCTGGGGCGTTATTACAACGTCGGCTACCAGCGCCCCGAAGGCCGGCGCATCGAGTTGAACACCGACGAAGACTACAAACTCGACCACAGCGGCACCTCGCTGACCTTGAACTGGAACCTCGGCGACTACACCCTCACCTCGATCACCGCCTACGACTACCTGCGCAACCAGTCCCTCGCCGACGCCGACTACACTCCCTACGAAGTCAACGGCGCCACCGACAGCGACAACCGCTACGACCAGTACTCGCAAGAGTTCCGCCTGGCCTCGCCGCAGCAGGAAACCCTGCGCTGGATGCTCGGCACCCACTACTTCCACGAAACCCTCGACAGCAGCGCCGTGCGCCGCGTGATCCCCGGCCCGACGCCCAACGGCACCGGCTCCAACCAGACCGGCGGCGCCGTGGGCTTCCGCGACCTGAACTACGACCACCGCACCGACAGCTACGCGCTGTTCGGCAACCTGGCCTACGACTTCACCGACAACCTCACCGTCACCGGCGGCCTGCGCTGGACCACCGAGAAAAAGGACATCGACCTCAACCTGACCCAGTTGACCCGCGCCACTGCCAACGGCCCGCTGATCCCGCTGACCGCCGCCGGCAGCAACGGCAACCAGGAAGAAGAAAAACGCTGGGACGCCTGGACCTACGACCTGACCCCGGAATACCGCATCAACGACAACCTGCGGGTGTTCTTCCGCTACGCCCACGGCTTCCGTTCCGGTGGTTTCAACACCGGCCTGTCCACCAGCCTGGCGCAGTTGACCACGGTGGACCCGGAAGAACTGGACGCCTACGAACTGGGCCTGAAATCGGAGTGGTTCGACCGTCGCCTGACGGTCAACGCCAACGTCTTCTACTACGACTACCAGGACATCCAGGTCAACCTGCTGACCGTGAACAGCGGCATCCTCACCACCGCGCTGACCAACGGCGCCAAGGGCAAGGTCAAGGGCGCGGAACTGGAGATCGAAGGCCAGCCCACCGATCGCCTGCACCTGCGCGCGGCGCTGTCGTTCCTCGACACCGAATACACCGACTTCAAGAACACCAACCCCACCACCGGCGCCGTCACCGCCGACTACAGCGGCAACAGCTTCGTCCGCTCGCCGCGCCACGTGGTCTCGCTGGGCGCCGACTACACCCTGCCGCTGGACATTCCCGGCAAACTCGTGGCCGGTGGCGATGTCAGCTACCGCGACAAGGAATACTTCCTCGCCGACCGCCAGAGCAGCGCCGATGAACCGCTCAACCAGCCGCACTACACCCTGGTCAACAGCCGCCTGACCTGGTTCAGCGCTGACGAAAAACTCAGCGTCACCGGCTTCGTCAACAACCTCACCGACCGCCGCTACCAGGTCCACGGCCGGCCCAACGGCACCGCCGGCCAATACGTCATCACCTACGGCGACCCACGCACCGTCGGCCTCAGCGTCACCAGCAGGTTCTGATCCCGCCCTCGCCGGCGGCCCGCGCCGCCGGCACCTCTTTCGTGTTACAGGAGTAGCCCCACATGTTCCGTCTCGATCCCTTGGCCGGCGCCATCGCGCTGGTCATCGGCAGCCTTGCCGTGCCCGTCGTTCAGGCCCAGGAGCCCGCCACCGGCAATGGCGCCAAGAGTGACAAACTCGACACCGTGGTGGTGGTCGGTACTCGCCGCAGCGACGTCACCGCGCTGGAAAGCGCCGCGCCGGTGGATGTGCTGAGCGCCGAGCGCCTCGAAGAAACCGGCGCCAAGGACTTGTCCGGCGCACTCACCGCGCTGTCGCCGTCCTTCAGCTTCCCGCAATCGCCGCAGGGTGCCTTCGCCGGCTCCATCGCCCAGGGCGCCTCGCTGCGCGGGCTGGCCTCGGACCAGGTGCTGGTGCTGGTCAACGGCAAGCGCCGCCACAGCAGCGCCAACATTACCCGCCAGAGCCTGGCCAACGGCCGCGGCGCGGCGGCGGTGGACCTCAGCCTGATCCCGCTCAGCGCGGTACAGCGGGTGGAAATCCTGCGCGACGGCGCCGCCGCCCAGTACGGCTCGGACGCCATCGCCGGGGTGATCAACATCGTGCTCAAGGAAAACGATGACGGCGGCAACATCGGCTACCGCTTCGGCGGCTACGACAAGGGCGACGGCCTGCAGCGCAAGCTCAGCGGCTGGAAAGGCTTTGCCCTGCCCAATGACGGCTTCCTCACCCTGTCGTTCGACGCCGGCAACCAGGACCCGGCCAGCGACACCCGCCCGGACAACCGCATCTTTTATCCCGGCAGCACCAGCATCAACACGCCGCGGGAGCAGAACAACCGCTACCGCACCTGGAACTGGGGCTCGGGCGGGGTTTCCGATCAATACAACCTCGTCGCCAACAGCGAAATCGGCCTCGGCGACGGCCTGACCGCCTACGGCTTCGCCACCTACGCGCACAAGAACACCGACGCCGAAGGCTTCTTCGACCCGCCCACCACCCTGCGTAGCAACTACGGCAGCGTGGCCCTGTCGCGCTACCCGGACGGGCGCCTGCCGATCACCCGCTACGCCCTCGAGGACTACGCGCTGACTGGCGGCGTGCGTTACGAGAGCGAGCAACTGGGCAAGTTCGACCTGGCGGCCAACTACGGCAACGACACCCTCAAGTCCACCGACCGCGATGCCATCAACCCGAGCTGGGGCACGGCCAGCCCGTACAACATCTACACCGGTGAACGCGAAAACGAGCAGACCAACCTGACCCTGGACTGGGTGCGGGACTTCCCCACCGACCTGCTGGCCAAGCCGCTGACCGTTTCCGCGGGCCTGGCCTGGCGCAAGGAAAATTACGCCCTGAGCGCCGGCGAAGCCGCCGGCTGGCAGAACGGCGCGCTGTTCAATACCCTCGACCCGATCACCGGACGGCGCATTCCCGGCTATTACTCGGGGATCACCCAGGTCGATGCCGCCTCGCTGGAGCGCAAGGTCCTCGGTGCTTATCTGGATTTCGAAGGGCAGATCACCGACAAATTCCAGGCCGGCCTGGCGGTGCGTTCCGAGCACTACTCGGACTTCGGCGACACCACCAACGGCAAGCTGTCGCTGCGCTACGACTTCACCCCGCAGATCGCCGCGCGCGGCAGCATCAGCAGCGGCTACCGCGCGCCATCGCTGGTGCAGAGCGGTTTGTCATCGTTCAGCGTGCAAGTGGTCGAGCAGCCGGCGGGCAGCGGCAACTGGGTTGAAGTGCAGCAGCGCACCCTGCGTGCCGACAGCCCGGAAGCGGCACTGCTCGGCGGCCGGGCGTTGAAGCCGGAAGAGTCCACCAACTACTCCCTGGGGCTGGTCTGGCGACCGCTGACCAACGCATCGCTGAGCGTGGATGCCTACCGCATCGACATCGACAACCGCATCACCCTCTCCGACCAGTTGCCGGCCAACGTGGTCGGGCCGATCTTCGCCGGCACGCCCTACGCCAACATCCAGAGCGCGGCGTTCTACACCAACATCGCCGACACCCGCACCGATGGCATCGAACTGAGCGGCCAATACCAACTGGACCTGGCCGCCTATGGTCGCCTGGACCTGAACGCCGGCGTCGCCAAGACCCGCACGCGGATCACCGACCTGCGGGACGTGGGTGGCATTCGTGGCGACCAGATCGTCGGGCGCAACACCCAAGGCCTGATCGAACACGGCACCCCGGAGAACAAACTGACCTTCAGCGCCAACTGGCTGTACGAAAACTGGGGCCTGACCCTGACCCAGCGGCGTTACGGCGAATGGAAAAACCTCAACGCCAGCAACCCGGCACTGGACCAGACCTTCAGCCCGCAATGGGTGACCGACCTGGACCTGAGCTACCGCTTCGACCTCGGGCTGAAAGTCTCGGTGGGCGCGATCAACCTGTTCGACAGCCACCCGGACAAACTCAAGGGCGCGCAGTTGTACGGGGTGCCGAAGTACTCGATCACTTCTCCCGAAGGCGCCCAGGGGGCGTTTTACTACTCCAGCGTGAGTTACGACTTTTGACCGGCTGAGCCAGGGAGCGCGTCGCGGTCCTTGGCTCGATGAACGCTTCATGCAACTGGGCCACCACGCCTTTGGCGCCGTAGCAGCGGAAGCGGAACTCGCCATTGAGGTGCCTCACCACCACGATCCCGGTGAGCCAGCCGAACTCGTATCCGATCGAGGTCATATTCGCCGTGGGGATATGCACCTCGTTGAGATGATCATGAACCAGGCGGTTGGCGAAGTTGGCCGAGAAAACCAGGACGTCCTGCGTCACCTCAACCGTTCCGCCAACCCACCAGCTTTCCATCTTTGGGGCCATCGGCACGGTGGTGAACGACGGTTGTGAGTGCGAGTCGAGGAATGGCGACTCCTGAATGTAAGCGTTGACGATTTTTTTGAGATAGAGAGGTTGCATGTCGACCCTGACTGAGGAACTGCTGAAATTCAGCGCTAGAAATGAATCGCGGGGCGGTCCCGCGATGTCATATTGCCAGACTATGACAGGGGTCAGTAGTAAGCGTTCCACTTCGCGCGCGGCGTATCGCTGGCAAGCCACCACAAGGGCATAGCATGCCGAGAAAAGAGAATCCCCAGACAAAAAAACGGAGCCCTCTGGCTCCGTTTTCTGTGCTTAGTAGTAAGCGTTTTCTTTCTGCGTGTGGTCAGTCACGTCGCGAACGCCTTTCAACTCCGGGATGCGCTCGAGCAGGGTGCGCTCGATGCCGTCCTTGAGGGTCACGTCGGCCTGGCCGCAACCTTGGCAACCGCCGCCGAACTGCAGCACGGCGATGCCGTCCTCGACCACTTCGATCAGGCTGACCTGACCGCCGTGGCTGGCCAGCCCCGGGTTGATTTCGGTTTGCAGGTAATAGTTGATGCGCTCGTTGACCGGGCTGTCATCGTTGACCATCGGCACCTTGGCGTTCGGCGCCTTGATGGTCAGTTGGCCGCCCATGCGGTCGGTGGCGTAGTCGACGACGGCGTCGTCGAGGAACGGCTCGCTGACGGCATCGATGTAGGCAGTAAAGCTCTTCAGGCCCAACGCGGTGTCTTCAGGCTTCTCTTCACCCGGCTTGCAGTAGGCAATGCAGGTTTCGGCGTATTGGGTGCCGGGCTGGGTGATGAAGACTCGGATACCGATCCCCGGTGTGTTCTGCTTGGACAGCAGATCGGCCAGGTAATCGTGCGCGGCGTCGGTAATAGTTATAGCGCTCATGGAATTTCCTCACAGACTTGGCGGCAGTTTACGCCAAGCGCGTCAACGAACAAAGTCCTAGCAATTATGTCGGGAAAGAAAGGACCAAGCCGCAAGCTACCAGCGGCAAGAAAAAGCAGCCCGCCGCGGCGCTGCTTTCTCTTGTTGCTCAAGGCTTGAAGCTCGTCGCTTCAAAGATTCTCGTACCGATTCATATCCAGAACCCCGGACTCGACCGGATCGGTCTCCTTGATGTAGCTGTTCAGGTCATGGAAGTACTGCCAGAACTGCGGGTGACTGCGGCGCACGCCCCAGCGCATGACGATCCGCTCGAACTTCGCCGTGTCGTCACGCGCTGCTTCCATGTCCTCGACAAACTCCGGCACATCGCTGGCCGGCACGTTGAACATGAAATTCGGGTAACTGCTCATCACCCCCGGGTAAATGGTCAAGGTGTCCAGCCCCGGCTGATAGCGGTAGGCCTCGCCCAGCATGAAGGCAACGTTACTGTGCGCACGGTTGCGCAACATGCTGTAGACCTGCCGTTTGCCGCCCTGCCCCTCGATACGCAGCATCGTCGCCTCGGGCAACTGGCCAATCACCTTCAAGCCCGCGGCCGGACGCGATGCCAGCCGGCTCAGGGCCTGCTCGACATCACGGAATTCCTCGCTGACGGTGTCCCGCGAGCAATACGCGCCGGTACAGCGGTTGATCGGATCAGGCGAAGCATTGAGGCTGCCGGCGCGCTCGATCAGCTTGAGGCCGAAATCACGCGTGGGGTTGCGCGGATCGAGTTTCAGCGCGGTCGGCGTGCTGGTGTCGATTTCCTCGTAGTCCATCCACATCTTGACCTTGCCACTGTTCTGATACCAGTTGCTGAGGATGTCGCCACGCTGGTCGGCCGGCATCAGGCGCAGGAAGTTGACCTCCGCGCCGTTGCGGATCAGGTCGAAGTACAGGCGGGTCTGGGCCTGGTGCGAAACGTTGCCGTACACATCGAAATTGACCGCCAACTGATAGTAGGTGCGCTCGAGCAGCGGGTAGTCGAACAGCCACATCGTCAGCGGCACGTCGCCGATCAGGCCCTTGGTCACCGACGCACTGTCGAAGTGGCGGAAGATGGTCAACAGCGCGTTGTCATTGCCCGCCCACAAGCTCGACCAACTCGGCGCCGGCATGTCGGCGTAGGTGTCGCGGCGCAGGCTTTCGTACTCGTTGCGCTTGTCGCGGTAGGCGTGCCAGAGGCTGAGAATGCTGCCAACGTCGTCGATCTGGCCGGGCATGGCCAGCAATGGCGTGGCTTCGGCACGGTACACCGCGTCAGTGATATAGCGGTCGTGGGCCGGCTCCTGGAACAGCGCCCAGAAGTTGTCGCGGATCACGTCGGTGGCGATCTGTCCGCGGCACACCGGGCCGCGGATAAAGGTGCGAACGAAGTATTCGGCGTTATCCAGCATGAACTGGTAACGCGCGACCGCCGGAATCGCCTCGAAGGTCTCGAACGGATTGGAACGGTGCCGCGGGCCATAGCCCGGCAGCGAGGCGGCGTGCCAGTCACCGCTGTAGAACAACTGTTTCACCCGCTTGAGCTTCTGCGGCCCCATCGGGTAGGTGATGTGGGTCTTGTGCACGATCACGCCCTGCACGGGCATCAGCCGGTAATAGAAATCGGTGCCCGGCGGGTCGTTGGGGCGGCGCGTGGCGATCAGGTCGACCGGCTGGCCGCTCGGTGTGCGCGAGCGCACCCACTGGAAGAAATGCCCCGGCTCGCCGCCGACGAAGTAAATGTGCGCGAGGAACAGGTGCTCATAGAGCCAGCGCCCCACCAGCGCCTCGGTGGAACCCGGACGGTTGAGCAGTTCCTCCCATTCCGCGACCTGCGCCGCTTCCGTCGCGCTCGGCTGCACCGGGTTGTGCTCAACCGGCGCGCCCTGGGCCAGCCAGCGTTGCAGGGTCTGGTACTCGGCCTCGGTCAGGCCGGTCACCGCCAGCGGCATGCCTTCCTTCGGGTGCGCCCCGGCGTAGGCGTCGAATTCGCCGGGCAGCGGGCACATGTTGCTGCGGTTCAAGCCCAGGACGATGTCCTCGGGCAACTTGGCATTGGGTGTCAGCGGCGTGGTGTGCCCGAGTTCGAGCATCCGCGCCATCAACGCGGCCTGGCTGCCCTGGCGATCCAGCACCGAGCTGAAACCCATGCGCTGCCAGGCGGCCGGGCCGCTGGCGTCATAGAACAAGCGGGTCGGGGCGACCGCCTGGCTGCGGTCGCCTTGGTAGACAGGCACTTTCGACATGCCGCGACTGGCGCCCTCGGCACTGCCGAGGTTGAGCTGGCAGGCCGCGTCGTTGCAGGCGTGGCAGGCCACGCACTTCTCGGTGAAAATCGGTTGGATGTCCCGGGTGTAGGAAATTGCCGGAGCGTTCTGAGGGGCTTGTCCGAGCGCCGCGCCACTGATGAGCAGAGCGAAGGCGCCGGCAAGAAAGCGATGCACCATGTGCCGTATGTCCTGATTTCATAAAGGCTTTTCACGATTCTACTTCGGGCCGCGGTGCCAACATGAATGAAATTCATGCAAATGTGCAACGCGTCTAAAAAGCGCGCAGCTTTGTTATCATCCCGCAACTTTCGTCTTTGTCTGACCCAGGTAGTCCCAATGTCTGACCGCAGCGCTCGTTTCCAAGCACTTCAGCAAGCACTCAAAGAGCGCATCCTGATTCTAGATGGCGGCATGGGCACTATGATCCAAAGCTATCGTCTTGAGGAAGAAGACTATCGTGGAACGCGCTTCGCCGACTGGCCGAGCGACGTCAAAGGCAACAACGACCTGCTCCTGCTGAGCCGCCCGGACGTGATCGCCGCGATTGAAAAGGCCTACCTGGACGCCGGCGCCGACATTCTCGAAACCAACACCTTCAACGCCACCCAGATTTCCCAGGCCGACTACGGCATGGAAGCGCTGGTGTACGAACTGAACGTCGAAGGCGCGCGCATCGCTCGCCAGGTGGCGGACGCCAAGACCCTGGAAACCCCCGACCGGCCGCGCTTCGTCGCCGGCGTGCTCGGCCCGACCAGCCGCACCTGCTCGATTTCCCCGGACGTCAACGACCCCGGCTACCGCAACGTCACCTTCGACGAACTGGTGGAAAACTACATCGAGGCCACCCGCGGCCTGATCGAGGGCGGCGCCGACCTGATCCTCATCGAAACCATCTTCGACACCCTCAACGCCAAGGCGGCGATCTTCGCCGTGCAACAGGTGTTCGAGGACGACGGCATCGAACTGCCGATCATGATTTCCGGGACCATCACCGACGCCTCCGGCCGCACCCTGTCCGGCCAGACCACCGAAGCCTTCTGGAACTCGGTACGCCACGCCAACCCGATCTCCGTCGGCCTGAACTGCGCCCTTGGCGCGAAGGACCTGCGCCCGTACTTGGAAGAACTGTCGACCAAGGCCGGCACCCACGTCTCCGCGCACCCGAACGCCGGTTTGCCCAACGCCTTCGGTGAATACGACGAAACGCCAGCGGAAATGGCCGTGGTGGTCGAGGAGTTCGCCGCCAGTGGTTTCCTCAACATCATCGGCGGTTGCTGCGGCACCACCCCGGGCCACATCCAGGCGATCGCCGAGGCCGTGGCCAAGTACAAGCCGCGGGAAATCCCCGAGATTCCAAGGGCCTGCCGCCTGTCCGGCCTGGAACCCTTCACCATCGATCGCAACTCGCTGTTCGTGAACGTCGGCGAGCGCACCAACATCACCGGCTCCGCCAAGTTCGCCCGGCTGATCCGCGAGGAAAACTACACCGAAGCGCTGGAAGTCGCCCTGCAGCAGGTCGAGGCCGGCGCCCAGGTGATCGACATCAACATGGACGAAGGGATGCTCGACTCCCAGGCCGCCATGGTCCGCTTCCTCAATATGATCGCCGGCGAACCGGACATTTCCCGCGTGCCGATCATGATCGACTCCTCCAAGTGGGAAGTGATCGAGGCCGGCCTCAAGTGCATCCAGGGCAAGGGCATCGTCAACTCGATCTCGATGAAGGAAGGCGTCGACGCGTTCAAACATCACGCCAAGCTGTGCAAGCGCTACGGCGCCGCCGTGGTGGTGATGGCCTTCGACGAAGTCGGCCAGGCCGACACCGCCGCGCGCAAACGCGAAATCTGCCAGCGCAGCTACGACATCCTGGTCAACGAAGTCGGCTTCCCGCCGGAAGACATCATCTTCGACCCGAACATCTTCGCCGTCGCCACCGGCATCGAAGAGCACAACAACTATGCCGTGGACTTCATCGAAGCCTGCGCCTATATCCGCGACCACCTGCCCTACGCCCTGTCGTCGGGGGGCGTGTCCAACGTGTCGTTCTCGTTCCGCGGCAACAACCCGGTACGTGAGGCGATTCACTCGGTATTCCTCTACCACGCCATCCAGAACGGCCTGACCATGGGCATCGTCAACGCCGGCCAACTGGAAATCTACGACGAGATTCCACCGGCGCTGCGCGAGCGCGTCGAAGACGTGGTGCTCAACCGCACCCCGGAAGGCACCGACGCCCTGCTGGCGATCGCCGAGGATTACCGTGGCGGCGGCGCGACCAAGGAAGTGGAAACCGAAGAATGGCGTTCGCTGCCGGTGCAAAAGCGTCTGGAACACGCGCTGGTCAAGGGCATCACAGCCTTTATCGTCGAAGACACCGAACTCTGCCGCCAGCAATGCGCGCGCCCGATCGAAGTGATCGAAGGCCCGCTGATGAGCGGGATGAACATCGTTGGCGACCTGTTCGGTGCCGGCAAGATGTTCCTGCCCCAGGTGGTCAAGTCGGCGCGAGTCATGAAACAGGCCGTGGCGCACCTGATCCCCTTCATCGAAGAAGAGAAAGGCGACAAACCGGAGGCCAAGGGCAAGATCCTCATGGCCACGGTCAAGGGCGATGTCCACGACATCGGCAAGAATATCGTCGGCGTGGTGCTCGGCTGTAACGGCTACGACATCGTCGACCTCGGCGTGATGGTGCCGGCGGAGAAGATTCTCCAGGTCGCCCGCGAAGAGAAATGCGACATCATCGGCCTGTCCGGCCTGATCACCCCGTCGCTGGACGAAATGGTCCACGTCGCCCGCGAGATGCAGCGCCAGGACTTCCACCTGCCGCTGATGATCGGTGGCGCCACCACCTCCAAGGCCCACACCGCGGTGAAGATCGAGCCGCGCTACAGCAACGACGCGGTGATCTACGTCACCGACGCCTCGCGCGCCGTGGGCGTGGCCACGCAACTGCTGTCCAAGGAGTTGAAGCCGGCCTTCGTCGAGAAGACCCGCACCGAGTACGTCGAGGTTCGCGAGCGCACCGCCAACCGCAGCGCCCGCACCGAGCGCCTGAGCTACGCGCAGTCGATCGCCGCCAAACCGAAGTACGACTGGGCCGACTATCAGCCGGCAGTTCCGAGCTTTACCGGCGTCAAAGTGCTGCAGGACATCGACCTGAACGTGCTGGCCCAGTACATCGACTGGACGCCGTTCTTCATTTCCTGGGACCTGGCCGGCAAATTCCCGCGCATCCTCACCGACGAAGTGGTGGGCGAAGCGGCGACCGCGCTGTACGAAGACGCCCGGCAGATGCTGACGAAACTGATCGACGAGAAACTGATCAGCGCCCGCGCAGTATTCGGCTTCTGGCCGGCCAACCAGGTCGCCGATGACGATATCGAGGTCTACGGCGACGACGGCCAGCCGCTGGAGCGCCTGCACCACCTGCGTCAGCAGACCATCAAGCCGGACAACAAGCCGAACTTCAGCCTGGCCGACTTCGTCGCGCCGAAGGACAGCGGCGTCACCGACTACGTGGGCGGCTTCATCACCACCGCCGGCATCGGCGCCGAAGAAGTGGCCAAGGCCTATCAGGACAAAGGCGACGACTACAGTTCGATCATGGTCAAGGCCCTCGCCGACCGCCTGGCCGAAGCCTGTGCCGAATGGCTGCACGAACAGGTGCGCAAAGACTACTGGGGTTACGCGAAAGACGAGCACCTGGACAACGACGCGCTGATCAAGGAGCAGTACGCCGGCATCCGCCCTGCCCCTGGCTACCCGGCCTGCCCGGACCACACCGAAAAAGCCACCCTGTTCCGCCTGCTGGACGGCACCGCCATTGGCGAAACCGGCCAGAGCGGCGTGTTCCTCACCGAACACTTCGCCATGTTCCCGGCGGCGGCGGTCAGCGGCTGGTACTTCGCCCATCCGCAGGCGCAGTACTTTGCGGTCGGCAAGGTAGACAAGGACCAGATCGAAAGCTACAGCGCGCGTAAAGCGCAGGATGTGTCGGTGAGCGAGCGGTGGCTGGCGCCGAACCTCGGCTACGACAACTGATGATCTAAAAGCCGCTGCACGGCGGTTCGGGACACCGAACCGCCGTGAATGGCGCGCAAGCGGCTCTGCCAGCGTCCTCAGCGACTAGACTCTCTGTCAAACCTGAACAGGGAGCCCATCATGGAAGACCCAAGCCAAAGCAAACCACCTACCTTCTGGCAACTCCTGCACAGCACCCTCGCCGCCGCGTTCGGCGTGCAGAGCGGCAAGAACCGCGCACGCGACTTCACCCATGGCAAGCCCTCGCACTTCATCGCCATGGGCATCGCGTTCACCCTGGTGTTCATTCTGGTGCTGTACGGGCTGGTCCAGCTGGCCCTGCACCTTACCGCCCGCTGAAACGAAAACCGCCCGCGGGGTCCATGCCGCGGGCGGTTTTCGTTTCAGGTCGCAAGATCACGGTTGTTGCGGGCAGCTTCAGCGCTCCATCACTGATGACTGACCCAATACACAGCGGTCACGACAACCAGGACAATCAGGCAGAGGATTGCCCAAGCGTCGACATTGCTGTCGCTTTTGACGGCTTTGGTCGGGTTTCCCATTGCATTGCCTCTTTTATTGGTGGTTATGGGAATGCATACCCCCAGCAGTAAAGTCCAGCAATGCCCATTGCTCAAGCAGGGACTTTGACGAGTCGACGGACGCCCTGTCCGACCTTCGTTTCGCCGGCTGACGGCACCTGCCAACCCCCTCGTAAAGACCGATAAATGCCAGCCAATCTCACTTAGTCCAAATGGTTCTTTTCATATGCAAAAACATCACTTTTGCGCATAAATACAACCTGCTATCTTTCCCCGGCTCCGCATCCGGAGTGCGCGGCCGTGCGCGCGATTAGCTGCAAGCAGCTTGAGAACAGGACCCCTATGTACGTATACGACGAGTACGATCAGCGGATCATCGAGGACCGCGTCAAGCAGTTCCGGGATCAGACCCGCCGCTACCTGGCCGGCGAACTGAGCGAAGAAGAATTCCGCCCTCTGCGCCTGCAGAACGGCCTCTATATCCAACGTTTTGCCCCGATGTTGCGGGTTGCCGTGCCTTACGGCCAGCTGACCTCGCGTCAGACCCGCCTGCTGGCGAAGATCGCTCGCGACTATGACAAGGGCTACGCGCACATCAGCACCCGGCAGAACGTCCAGTACAACTGGCCTGCCCTGGAAGACATCCCGGACATCCTCGCCGAGCTGGCCACCGTGCAGATGCACGCGATCCAGACCAGCGGCAACTGCCTGCGCAACGTCACCACCGACCAGTTCGCCGGTGTCGCCGCCGACGAGTTGATCGATCCGCGCCCATGGTGCGAGATCGTCCGTCAGTGGACGACCTTCCACCCGGAATTCGCCTACCTGCCGCGCAAGTTCAAGATCGCCATCAACGGCTCGACCAGCGACCGCGCGGCCATCGAAGTGCACGATATCGGCCTGGAGCCGGTGCACAACGAAGCCGGCGAGCTGGGCTTCCGCGTTCTGGTCGGTGGCGGCCTCGGTCGTACCCCGGTAATCGGCGCCTTCATCAATGAGTTCCTGCCATGGCAGGACCTGCTGAGCTACCTGGACGCCATCCTGCGGGTTTACAACCGCTACGGCCGGCGTGACAACAAGTACAAGGCGCGGATCAAGATTCTGGTCAAGGCCCTGACGCCGGAAGTGTTTGCCGAGAAGGTCGAGGCCGAAATGGTCCACCTGCGCGGCGGCAGCAGCACCCTGACCGATGCCGAAGTGCATCGCGTTGCCAAGCACTTCGTCGATCCGGACTACAAGGCCCTCGACAACCTCGATACGCAACTGGCCGAGCTTGACCAGCAGCACCCGGGCTTCGCCCGCTGGCGCGTGCGCAACACCCTGGCGCACAAGAAGCCGGGCTACGTTGCCGTCACCCTGTCGCTCAAGCCTACCGGCGTCGCCCCGGGCGACCTGACCGACAAGCAACTGGACAAGGTCGCCGACCTCGCCGAGCGCTACAGCTTCGGCCAGCTGCGCACCTCCCACGAACAAAACATCATCCTCGCCGATGTCGAGCAGAGCGAGCTGCACACGCTCTGGCTGGAACTGCGCGAGCATGGCTTCGCCACGCCGAACATTGGCCTGCTGACCGACATCATCTGCTGCCCGGGTGGTGACTTCTGCTCCCTGGCCAACGCCAAGTCGATCCCGATCGCCGAATCCATCCAGCGCCGTTTCGACGACCTGGACTACTTGTTCGACATCGGCGAACTGGACCTGAATATCTCCGGTTGCATGAACGCCTGTGGTCACCACCACGTCGGTCATATCGGTATTCTCGGCGTGGACAAGAAAGGCGAAGAGTTCTATCAGGTCTCCCTCGGTGGCAGCGCCAGCCGTGACGCCAGCCTGGGCAAGATCCTCGGCCCGTCCTTCGCCCAGGACGCCATGCCGGACGTGATCGAGAAGCTGATTAACGTCTACGTTGAAAAACGCAACGAAGACGAGCGCTTCATCGACACCTACCAGCGCATCGGCATCGACCCCTTCAAGGAGCGCGTCTATGCAGCGAATCATTAAGAACAACCAGATCGTCGACGAAACCTGGCACCTGCTGCCCAAGGACGTGACCCTGGACCAACTGAGCAACTGCGACGACTACATCGTGCCGCTGCAACTGTGGCGCGAACACGCCCACGCCCTGAAAGCCCGCGACGGCGGCCTGGGCGTGTGGCTGGACAGCGACGAAGAAGCCGAGGAAATCGGTGAAGATGTCGCGCATTTCCAGGTCATCGCGCTGAACTTCCCGGCCTTCACCGACGGGCGCAACTATTCCAATGCGCGCCTGCTGCGTGATCGCTACAAGTTCACCGGCGAACTGCGTGCCATTGGCGATGTGCTGCGTGACCAGTTGTTCTACATGGCTCGCTGCGGTTTCGACGCTTTCGCCGTGCGCGCCGACAAAGACCCGGAAGATGCACTGCAAAGTCTCAAGGACTTCTCGGTGACCTACCAGGCCGCCACTGACGAACCGCTGCCGCTGTTCCGCCGCCGCTGATCGGTCAGGCAAAGGCCCCATTGCCGGGGAATGCCTGGTCAGTCTTCGCGAGCAAGCTCGCTCCTACACCATCGACGCATGTGTAGGAGCGAGCTTGCTCGCGAAGGGCTGCCCGGTAGCGGGCCTTTGTACATTCAGCCAATCCCGCCCCTAGAGTTCCTCGACCGCCTCGTCCTCCGCCTTGGTCAAGCGCGAAATACAGTCGACCTCAGCCTTGTGGTGAGCATCCCTCACGGCATTGACGACATTCAGGTAGCGCTGACCGCTCAGTTCCACCCTGCGTAACACTCCATTTCCGTCCAGCGGACTTTCACCGAGGGCGGTACTCAATACCTCCAGCACGCGCTGGTCCAGTGTGGGAACCGGGCCTTGGTAAATCTGCGCACAGTATTCCAGGTACTCCAACCCATCAGCCCATGGCGCCACGACACTTTCGAACTGCAGAGGAAAACGCCGTTTGAGGTAGCGTTGCCAACTCGCATCCGCGGCCATCCACTGTTGCCGGTTTGCAGCGGTCTCATTCACCAGCACCGCGTCCCTGACGTTCATCACCGTTCTCTTCGAAAGGTTCGCTTCCGCCCTGTAGTGCATGCCCTTCGACAGTTCGGGGTAGTTCAGCGCTTTCGCAAGGCCTTGGCGCAGTGCCAGGCGGATCTCGATGTCGTCCACATTCTCACGCATGAGCAACCCGTCACTGATGTCGTCCTGAACGGCCAGATCAGGCAGTGTCTCCTGCCTGATCAGCGCCCGGCGCCGCAACACCCGGCGCTGGGCCACAAGTTCGCTCAGGCGCTGCACTTCATGGCGCCGAAACAGTTTTCGGTAGAGGTGAACCAGCACATGGCTCAGTTCGATGTTGTTGGCCGCCTCCGCGCCAAAACGGTGAACCAGCGCAGTGGTTTCCAGCTCGCTGAAGGCATCCGTGCCGGCATCGCCGCAGGTAAACGGAAAGCTTCGGGCAATCTCGATCAGTTCCTCGCGCAGTTCGTCATGTTGCGAACTGTACTCAAGCAATTCCCAGACCCTGTCGTTCAGGCCAGCTTTGTTGATCTGGTATTCCCGGGATTCGGCCAGACGGTCCAGAACGTCCATCAGTTCACTGTTACCGCGGCGAACGAACAGCTCGCTCCACAGCTCGCGCTGTTCGGCGCTGCACCCCACCAGCCACGGCAAGGTCGGGTGCTGGAACTGCCCCGAGGCGTGAAAAATCGAGCCCGTGGCTTCGAGCCGCGCCACGCTCTCGGCCAGCAGCGGGTTGTAATTGACGTGCAGCCGGCTCTGATTGGTATCGCTATGCCGCAGAATCTCGGCGAAGCGGGTGTTCTCCAGCTCCGGGAGTTCAGTCATGTAGTTCGAGCTCAGCTCGACCTGACGCAAGCGACAACGTGGCGAGCTCATCAGCCGGGAAAGGCCTTGGGGCCAGGCGGTAATGGCGCATGATTCCAGGTCCAGGTGCTGCAACATCGCCAGGTTGCCGACATCCGGCGCAAGCCCCAGCGGATTGGATGACAGTGACAGCACCCGAAGCTGCGAAAAGCGGCCGAATGCCCGTGCGCCATCGGCATCGAGGACGATCCGGTTACTGCCCAGGCTCAGACGCTCCAGCGGCAGGACCGACAATGCTTCGAGGTCGCTGGCGCTCAACACCAACCCATTGAACCGCATGCTCAACCGGCACAGCGAAGGCAAGCCGCAAAGGTCGCGCAATACCGGACCCGGAAGGCTCGCCAGGCGATTGCTGGTCAGGTTAAGCGACTGCAGTCCGTGGAGCGAACGCAGGGGCGCGAACACATTCAGCGAGTTGGACAATGAATTGATACTCAGGTCGAGCGTGCTCAGGCTGGCCATGTGAGCAACCGACGCGGGAACGGTGCTCAAGTTATTGTTGAGCAATATGAGCTCACGCAACTCGCCGAAGCAGCCCAGAAAGCTCTCGGGGAGTTCTTCCAGCCCCATGCTCTCCATGTTCAGTAGTTTTATGTGGTCGAATCGGGCCCCCAGTACAGGCAGCCGGGAAACGCGCTGCCCGGACAAGTCGAGGGTATGTGATCGCTCGCCGTCACCGGCAAGGCGCCAAGCCTCCTTCAGGCGCTGTCCTATCCGCCAGCGGTAATCACGCTCGATGGCACTGATCCGCAGCTCGAGCTGCCATTCGCGCAGGCTGTGTGAAAGCTCCCCGTATTCGTTTTCCAGCGCCTCGATCGCGGTGCCCAGATGCTCGTACTTCGATAGCAGACGGACCTTGAGGTCCCGTATCTGATTGCGGTTCAAGTCTGGGTAAAGCTCACTCAGCCTTCGCCCCGTTGCTTGAGTGCTCTGTGTGCCACCGAGCGTATAACCGATTCGTCCGTCAGCCAACCGCATTGGCGAACGAAACCCTGGCTTTACCGGCTGCTGACCCAACAACTGCGAGGCCTGCACACGGTCGTCCGTGGCCAACCGGTACAGCAAGGCCTGCAACGGCGGCTGTCCGGGCAAATCCAGCATCAGCTCGGCGCGCTTGTTGGCTGGAAGGGCTGCCAGGATGGCCGCGGCCATGGACTCGTTCTTGGCGAGCACCTGCCCGTCAACGTCGTACGTGACATAGCTCCCGTGCTCGCGCACGAACGTCCTCTTCAACGCCGCACCCGTGCCGCCTAGCTGTTCAAGCAAATGCCCGTCCGGGGTGTCTCTGCGCAGCTCGAAACGAACCCCGCCATTCCAGCTGGGCAGCTTTTCCACCAAGCGCAAGGCCAGGCGATCGCTGTCCCGGTTTGCCATGGTTGACCGATACAGGCCCTCGAATGCTCGACTCAATCGAATCTGGCGCTGATACAGGCGGGCTTCCTCTGCCAGGGTCAGGGGAATCCGCTGATTGCCGTCCTCCAGGCCGCTGGCGTGGCTGAGCAGTTCATCGACGACCTCATCAGGCAGCGAGGCATACCGTTGCTGAAGAATCCGGGCCCTCGGCGACCTGGGCACCTCGCCTTGATCGTACAGGCTTTCGAATATCGTCCTCCGACGCCGGATGATACGTCTGACCAATCGCTCACGTACGACCTGCGCCCGCGTATCGGGCGCCACACCCGCGCCCAGCAGGTGATTGATCTCGTCTTCATCAAGCTGCGCAACGATGGCTTCGGGCAGGCGGTTGTCAAACAGGTCCCGGGCAAGCACCTTGATCGATCGGCCCTCCGGCCAGAGCTGCCGCCCATAGGCCGTCGAAGTACCCGAGAACGCAGGCCCTTCGAACACTTCGATAACCCGCGCCGGCCAGCCCGGCAACTCTATCGCCAGCCCTGCACAGAAGCCCATGTCCACCCCGCCGGGCAAGCCGCTGCGCATGTGTTCGGCCATCCGGCTGATACGCTGATCCAGGCGCAGCCGTCGCAGGGTATCGACCAGCAACGGCGGGATCGGGGTGTTCTCCAGGTACACCCGACGCAGCATATCGTCGCTGATACCACTGATATCGGCTGCGTGCGCCAGCTCGATATCATCCAGCCCGTGAGTCACCGGGCCCATGCGGCACAACAGTTTCCGCCGGCTCCAGGTCAGGGGCTGCTCGCCCTTTGCTACCCAGGTACCCTGGCCGTTATGCCTGAGCTGCGGTTGATAGGCTTCGGCGTTGGCGGGATGGAGAATCCGCCATTCGCCATCCGCGCCCTGGGCGATCTCATGAACGCTATCGTGCAGGCGCAGGTAGCGTTTGCCGGCGAGCGCGTATACCCCCTGTGCGTCGCACACCTCTTTGGCCAGATCGACCTCACTGGCATAGGGCTTCAGGTCCGGCTTCCACAGACGAAGCTGGCCGTCTGGCCGACGGACCTGGATCAGCCCGTCCACAAATTCGCTTGAAGCAGCCCTCGACGCTTGATGACCGACCAGTCCCAGGCCCGCCATCAGGGCGATATTCAGACCCACCGCCTCAAAAACCGACCAGGCCTCATCCAGATCACCCTCCTCCCAGAGATGAACGCCATCGACTACCTCAGCGAACAATTGCTCTGCAGCCACGGCCGCCATGACCAGATCCAGCCCGGGCACGAAGAACGCGGCAGCGTTCAGCAGGTCGAATCCCATGCTCTCCCAGTACGCCAGGCGCGCCTTGCGTGCTTGCTCATCGGCATCGGCGCTGGGGACGGCCAGCGTCCTGGCATCGGCCTTGAGCTTTTCGACATAACGGTCCTGCAGATGACCGAACAGCTCAGCCTCGATGGGCACCGCGCTCAGGTTGAGATTGGCGTTGGGATCGGGCTGGCGCTCATGCACGCCATTGGGCTGGCGAACCTGGTGGTACAACACCCCTTCGAGGCGGTGCATGACATGGGCTTCGCTGGCCTTGGGCACGTGCCGGCGCAACAGTGCCTGATAGTCGGGCAAGCGCAGCTTGACCCGCAGGTCGCGTATGGCAGCGCTGGCCGAGGGATACTCCTTCAATGGGCTCGACGGCGCTCCCGGCAGGTAGACCAGCAGCGGCTCAGCCCTGTCCCCTCTACCCAGCCCGCCGCTGATCAGCAACACTTGGGCCAATGCGGTCTCGAACATCGACAACTGCCAGTAACGGACCGGCCTGTCATTGAAGCGTGGGGCCCGCTCCCCTCCCAGCAACGCCAGCAGCATCTGCCGGGCCGACGGACCGATTTCCTGCTTCAGGAAGGCGATCTGCATATCAACCCGCAATTGATCCTTGCAGGCGACAACGGATTGCTCACGCACCGTGTTGCGAGTGGCAGGGCTATCGAACACCTGTGTCAGGTGCCGCTGGTACTGCCCGCCGAGGTCAAGATCGTGGCACAGGCGGGCGAACCGCGCCGGCTCGATGGATAACTTCTCCCGATAGCGATAGCGAAAGCGGGGATAAGCACCCGGGCTGGCGGGAACCAGCTCCAGGCTGAACGCATCCTTGGGCGCCAGCGCGGTGCCGGCTTCGAATTCGACGTCACTGGCAAAGTTCTGCAGGGCGGCCTGCATCAGGCTTTGGCGCTGCGGAACGGTTCTGAGCATCGAGCCCGCCATGTCCGGCTCGCGGGTGATCTGGACGAATTCGTCCTTGTTCAAGTCGACCGCCACGCCCAGCGCAGCGGCGATACGCGCCTGGAGCAAGGGCTCGGCGAACTCGCCAATCCCTTTCAGCGGCTTGAGCGTGACGGCCAGGGCCTTTCTTGAGTGGCGGCGACGGGTCTGATACTCCAACAGGGCCTGACGCTCTACCTCGGGGGCGCTATTGAACCAATGCTCAGGCGCCGAGGCGCCGTTTTGCTCGGCCAACTGACTGTCGCGAAGACGCTTGAAGTCGGCAGGAGTGGAGTGCTTGAAGTAATCGGGCAAGCGCCCCTGGATAAAGGGCGCGTGCAGATCGGGGACAGCGAGGGGCTGGGGGGACGTCATCGCAGGTTTTCCTAAGGCAAATGAGCACGAAGGAAACCTGCTTGAGCTGCTGCAACGGTGCTACATACTGCTTAACGCCAGCGGCTGAGCCGGCTCCACAACCCGAGCAACGCGTTCTCGACCGAGCCGCTGGCCGCCAGCCCTACCCGTTCCTGCAGGCTTTTGCGCTCGGCATAGTGCAGGTGATAGAGGTTCGAATCACGCGCCCGCTCGCCAAGGTACTCGTCGCTGGTCTTGAGCTCGTCGACCAGTTGCTTGTTCAGCGCCGCCACGCCCAGCCAGACTTCACCGGTGGCAACATCATCGATGTGCAATTGCGGGCGATAACGCGAAACGAAGTCCTTGAACAACTGATGGGTCACATCCAGGTCTTCCTGGAATTTCTCCCGACCCTTCTCGGTATTCTCGCCGAACACCGTCAGCGTGCGCTTGTACTCGCCGGCGGTCAGCACTTCGAAGTCGATATCGTGCTTCTTCAGCAGGCGGTTGACGTTGGGCAACTGCGCCACCACGCCGATGGAGCCGAGGATGGCGAAAGGCGCACTGACGATACGCTCGCCGATGCAGGCCATCATGTAGCCGCCGCTGGCCGCGACCTTGTCGATACACACCGTCAGCGGCACGCCGGCCTGGCGAATACGCGCCAACTGGGACGCAGCCAGGCCGTAGCTGTGGACCATGCCGCCGCCGCTTTCGAGACGCAGCACTACTTCGTCGCGCGGCGTTGCCAGCGTCAGCAAGGCGGTGATTTCGTGGCGCAGGCTGTCGGTGGCCGACGCCTTGATATCGCCGTCAAAGTCGAGGACAAACACCCGCGGCTTGTCTTCCGGGGCTTTCTTCTGTTTCTTCTGTTCCTTGGCCTGCTGCTTGCGCAGGGCCTTGAGCTGGTTCTTTTCCAACAGGCCCGACTCCAGGCGCTCACGCAAGTCCTTGTAGAACTCATTGAGCCGAGTAACCTGCAATTGCCCGCCGGCCTTGCGCCGTCCCTTGCCGCGAAGACCGGCGATAGCCGACAGCACAACCAGAACCGCGATTACCAGAGTGGCGGTCTTGGCGAGAAAGCTTGCGTACTCTGCAAGAAACTCCACGATAACTCCTTAGCTGACCTGCGCCGCGAGGGCGCGAAAACGATAGTGAAGCATACCGGCGCCGACAGGCCGTCGCCAGCGTAGGAAATTTCCAGCAACGCAGTTCAAACGCCCTTTTCAAACGCTTGTATGTTTTTTCGTTGACAGCCTGCCGGTGGCAACCTAACCTCGCCAAATCCTACTTACCCAGGCGTACGACGTGGGCAGCATCTACCTCATTCGACATGGCCAGGCCTCATTCGGTGCAGATGATTACGACGTGCTGTCCCCGGTCGGCACACGCCAGAGCAAAGTCCTCGGCGCACACATGGCCCAGCTTGGGCTGAGCCTGGATCGCTGCCTGGCCGGCGACTTGCGCCGCCAACAAGACACCGCGAGCCTGGCGATGGCCAGCATGCAAGCGGGCGGCGCCCTGGTGCCAACGCTTGAAACCGATGCCGCTTTCAATGAATTCGACGCCGACGCGGTGATCCGCGCGCTGCTCCCCGGCCTTCTGCCGGATGAGCCCGAAGCCCTGCATATATTGCGCAACGCCCGCGATAACCGGGCCGAGTTCCAGCGCCTGTTCGCGCTGATCGTGCAGCGCTGGCATGGCGGGCAACACGACACCGATGGCCTGGAAAGCTGGGCCGGCTTCGTCCAGCGCACCGGCGACGGCTTGCAGCGGGTCCTGGAGCAGGCCGCCAGCGGCGACAACATTGCGATCTTCACCTCCGGTGGCACCATCGCCGCCCTGCTTCACCGCGTCACCGGTATCAGCGCCAGTCAGGCTTTCGAGCTGAACTGGCAGATCATCAACACCTCGCTCAGCCAACTGAAGTTCCGTGGCGGCGAAGTGACCCTGGCCTCCTTCAACAGCCAAGCCCACGTGCGGCTATTGAGGGTGCCGGAACTCGTCACCTATCGATGAATTCCGGCTCACCGCGACCCCCTGCGTCGCTGAAATCACTTAATAAGGAAAACACCATGAGCGATGTCGCCAAAGCCGTTGAAGCCATGAAAGCCAAATTCAACCCGGCTGCCGCTGCCGGCCTGGACCTGGTCTTCGGTTTCAACATCACCGATGAAGACAAGCACTACGCCCTGATCGTCAAGGATGGCACCTGCGAAATCCAGGAAGGCGAAAACGCCGACGCCAACTGCACCCTGGTGCTGGACAGCGAAACCCTGAAAGGCATCGTCAGCGGCGAAACCGACGGCATGCAGGCCTTCATGGGCGGCAAGCTGCGCGTCGAAGGCGACATGATGCTGTCGATGAAGCTCAGCGAGCTGTTCCCGGCCTAAGCATCACGCCCATGGCGAAAAAAGAACCGAAGCCCTCACCCGCTTCGGTTTTTTTTCGCCCGCGAATCGGGCGGCATCAGGTGCGTTGATCGACCGGCAACACCCACGCCAATAAGGCATGGCGACGCTTGGCAGGTACTCACGCGAGAATTAGATTAGCCAATGTTCCACGGCTACCAAAATAAGGGAAAAGCATGACGCTCACCGACCAGTCCACCCAGGTCCGCCCCGGCGAAGAACTCGATCCCACCCTGATCGACCCGTACCTGAAGGCGAACATCCCCGGCCTCAGCGGTGTTCCGACCATCAGCCAGTTCCCCGGCGGCGCCTCCAACCTGACCTACCTGGTGACCTACCCGGAGCGCGAATTCGTGCTGCGCCGGCCGCCCTTCGGCCACAAGGCCAAGTCGGCCCACGACATGGGTCGCGAGTTCCGCATCCTCAACCAGCTCAATGCCGGTTTCCCGTATTGCCCCAAGGCCTACGTGCACTGCACCGACGAGTCGCTGATCGGTGGCGAGTTCTACGTGATGGAGCGGGTCAAGGGCATCATCCTGCGCTCCGACCTGCCGCCTGAACTGGGCCTCGACGCCCAGCGCACCGAGGCGCTGTGCAAAAGCTTTATCGATCGCCTGGTGGAACTGCACCAGGTCGATTACCACGCTTGCGGCCTGGCCGACCTGGGCAAGCCGGAGGGCTACGTGCAGCGCCAGATCGAAGGCTGGAACACCCGCTACGAAAAGGCCCTGACCCCCGACGCGCCGCGCTGGGAAGCGGTGATCGCCTGGCTGCGCGAGAAAATGCCGGCGGACCATCACCGCCCCGGCATCATCCATAACGACTACCGCTTCGACAACGTGATCCTCGACGCGGAAAACCCGATGCGCATCATCGGCGTGCTGGACTGGGAAATGACCACCATCGGCGACCCGTTGATGGACCTGGGCAACACCTTGGCCTACTGGATCGAAGCCGATGACCCGGCGCCGGTGCAACTGATGCGTCGCCAGCCGAGCAATGCCCCCGGCATGCTCACCCGCCGCCAGTTCGTCGACTACTACGCCGAACGCGCGGGCATCGAGATCACCAACTTCGACTTCTACTACACCTACGGCCTGTTCCGCCTGGCCGGGATCGTCCAGCAGATCTACTACCGCTTCTACCATGGCCAGACCCAGGACAAACGCTTCGCCCAGTTCATCCACATGAACAAGCTGCTGGAACACATGAGCCTGCAGGTCATCAAAGCGTCCAGCCTCTGACAACTACAACAAGGAACCGCCCATGTCCAAGACCCAACTGTTCGACCTCGACGGCAAGATCGCCTTCGTCTCCGGCGCCAGCCGCGGCATCGGCGAGGCCATCGCCCACCTGCTGGCCCAGCAAGGCGCGCATGTGATCGTCTCCAGCCGCAGACTGGACGGCTGCCAGCATGTCGCTGACGCCATCATCGCCGCCGGCGGCAAGGCTACCGCCGTTGCCTGCCACATTGGCGAAATGGAGCAGATCGGAGCTGTGTTCGCCGGTATTCGCGAGCAGTTCGGTCGCCTGGACATCCTGGTCAACAATGCCGCCACCAACCCGCAGTTCTGCAACGTGCTGGACACCGACCTCAGCGCCTTCCAGAAGACCGTGGACGTGAACATCCGCGGCTACTTCTTCATGTCGGTGGAAGCCGGCAAGCTGATGCGCGAGAACGGCGGCGGCAGCATCATCAACGTCGCCTCGATCAACGGCGTCTCGCCAGGCGTGTTCCAGGGCATCTACTCGGTGACCAAGGCCGCCGTGATCAACATGACCAAGGTCTTCGCCAAGGAATGCGCGCCATTCGGCATCCGCTGCAACGCCCTGCTGCCGGGCCTGACCGACACCAAGTTCGCCTCGGCGCTGGTGAAGAACGAGGCCATCCTCAATACCGCGCTGCAACAGATCCCGCTCAAGCGCGTGGCCGATCCGAAAGAGATGGCGGGCGCGGTGCTGTATCTGGCCAGCGATGCGTCGAGCTACACCACGGGTGTGGCGTTGAATGTGGATGGTGGGTTCCTGTCCTGATTTTTCGGGCCTCATCGCTCCGGCTCGGCACCCCACAAGCCAGCGATGAGGCCCTCAACCCAACACAAAACCTGACGACAGCGGTAACATACAGCCCTTCCGGCGAGCCCATTCCCGCCTGCCCCTGTCGCTCAAGAAATCCCCATGCCTTTCGAACTCAGCGTTGACCTCACCACCCTCGCCATTCTCGCCGCCGTAGCCTTCGTTGCCGGTTTCATCGATGCCATCGCCGGCGGTGGCGGCCTGCTGACCACGCCCGCCCTGCTCACCGCCGGGATGCCGCCGCACCTGGTGCTGGGCACCAACAAGCTCAGTTCCACGTTCGGTTCGGCCACCGCCGGCTTCACCTACTACCGGCGCAAGCTGTTCCATCCGGGGCAGTGGAAGCACGCCCTGGTGGGCACCCTGGTAGGTGCGCTGATCGGCGCGGTCATCGCCCACTACCTGCCGGCAGAATGGCTGAACAAGATGTTGCCGGTGGTGGTCTTCGCCTGCGGCGTTTATCTGCTGTTCGGCGGCACGCCAAAGGCGCCGCTGGACGCCGATGCGCCCATCAAGAAGAAATGGCAGTTCCCGCAGGGCTTCACCCTCGGTTTCTATGACGGCGTCGCGGGCCCCGGCACCGGCGCCTTCTGGACCGTCAGCACGCTGCTGATCTACCCCATCGACCTGGTCAAGGCCAGCGGCGTAGCGCGCAGCATGAACTTCGTCAGCAACGCGGCGGCGCTGTCGGTGTTCATCTTCTCGGGTCAGGTGGATTGGCTGGTGGGGCTGTCGATGGGCTCGGCGTTGATGGTCGGCGCCTTCTTCGGTGCTCGAACCGCCATCAGCGGCGGTTCGAAGTTCATTCGCCCAGTGTTCATCACCGTGGTGCTGGCGCTGACCGTGCGCCTAGCGTGGCAGCACTGGTTCGGCCAGGCCTAAGCGCCGCGCCACATAGAGGTCGATCAGGTAGCGGGCGATGGAACGCCCGGCCGGCAGTGGCGGCAGCGCATCGATGCGGAACCACTGGGCGTCCTCAATCTCGTCCGGCTGCATGACAATCTCGCCACCCGCGTACTCGGCATGGAAGCCCAGCATCATCGAGTGCGGGAACGGCCAGCACTGGCTGCCGACGTACTGGATGTTCTGCACCTCGATCGCCACTTCCTCGCGCACCTCGCGCACCAGACAATCCTCCGCCGACTCGCCCGGCTCGGCAAAGCCGGCCAGGGTGCTGTAGACGCCGGTGACAAAGCGCGGCGAACGCGCCAGGAGGATTTCGTCGCCACGGGTGACAAGCACGATCATGCTCGGGGAAATCCGCGGGTAGCTGCGCAGATCACAGGGCTGGCAGTACATCGCCCGCTCCAGCGGCACCTGGGTCATGGCCTGGCCGCAACTGCCGCAGAAGCGGTGCTCGCGGGCCCAGGTGGAAATCTGCGCGGCATAGCCGAGGATCTTGTAGGTATCGAAGTCGCCGTCCAGCATGAACTGACGCAACCCTTGCCAGCGGCACCCCGACAACGCCTGGGCGCCGTGCAACTCGATCAGGTAGACCGGCTGGCCATCGTAGTGGCCAATACCGTGTTCGAAGCGGATATCCAGCTCCTGGCGCTTGAGCCAGTCGCGGGGGAACAGTGCGCCGTTGGCGTCCAGCATGAATCCTTCGGCGCTGCGCACGACCGCTAGGCCGCCATTGAGAGTCGTATCCAGTACCGCTGTGGTCCAACGCGCTGACATGTTCCCTTTCCTTAGCGGGTCGCCGCCCTGCTCAGTCGGCGAACTCCGGCTTCTGTTTGCTCATGTGGGCGGCCACGGCCACCCGCAGGTCGGTGGATTGCAGCATGGCGGCGTTCCAGGTGGCGATGTACTCGAGCCCGTCGTCGATCCGGTGATCGCGCATATAGCTGAGCATCTCCTTGGTGCCGGCCACGGCAATCGGGGATTTTCCCGCAATTTCCGTGGCAATGGCAAAGACTCCGTCAAGCAGGCTGCCGTGATCGTCGAACGTCCGGTTGACCAGGCCGATGCGCCGCGCCTCTTCGGCGTCGATGGTGCGCCCGGTGTAGGCCAGTTCGCGCACCAGGCCATCGCTGATAATCCGCGGCAAACGTTGCAGGGTGCCGACGTCAGCGGCCATGCCCATGTCGATCTCTTTGATC
This sequence comes from Pseudomonas sp. 20P_3.2_Bac5, assembly GCF_025466035.1. Taxonomy (NCBI): domain Bacteria; kingdom Pseudomonadati; phylum Pseudomonadota; class Gammaproteobacteria; order Pseudomonadales; family Pseudomonadaceae; genus Pseudomonas; species Pseudomonas sp. 20P_3.2_Bac5. The sequence continues at coordinate 157,797 of NZ_JANLOA010000061.1, forward strand.
GAGAACTGGGCATCGCTGGCGGCGTAGCGCATGTCGCAAGCGGCGATCAGGTCGATGGCGCCGCCGATGCAATAACCCTGGATCGCCGCCAGCACCGGCTTGCGGCAATTGTCGACGGCGTTGAAAGAGGCTTGCATCTGCAGGATCTTGCGGCGCAACAGGCGGGCGTTGCGGCCGACGTCCTTGCCCAGCTCGTTGGCCACCGAGGCCAGCAGCATCAGGTCGATGCCCGAGGAAAAGTGTTTGCCGGCGCCGCTGATGACCACCACCCGTACGGCATCGGTCTCGTCGATCCACTGGAAGATTTCGACGATCTCGCTCCAGAACGCGGCGTTCATGGCGTTGATCTTTTCCGGGCGGTTGATCTGGACGTGGGCGATGTTGTTCGACAGCTCGACCTTGAACGCGGTGTAGTCGGTCACGGCGACGCTCCTTGAGCAGCAGATGTAGGAAAGCTCGGACTATATCGCAACCGCCAGGCCGCACTTGTGCCAAAACCGGGACTGCGCGCCTTGATCTTGAACAGTGCTTGCGGCACCGTGCGCAGGTCTTTGAATTATTAGGAAACATCTTCATGCCCCGCTCCCTGGCCGGCGCCCTGGCCCACAATTTCCTCGGCCAATCGCCGCGCTGGTACAAGGCCACCTTGTGCCTGTTCCTGCTGCTCAATCCGCTGCTGCTGTTCACCCTCGGTCCGGTAGTCACCGGCTGGGTGCTGGTGGTGCAGTTCATCTTCACCCTGGGCATGGCACTCAAATGCTACCCGTTGATGCCCGGCGGGCTGCTGCTGGTGGAGGCCTTGCTGCTGGGGATGACCACGCCACAGGCGCTGTACGAAGAACTGCAGCACAACTTTCCGGTGATCCTGCTGCTGATGTTCATGGTGGCCGGGATCTACTTCATGAAGGATCTGTTGCTGTTCGCCTTCTCGCGTATTTTGTTAGGAATAAATTCCAAGTCATTGCTTTCACTAACTTTCTGCTTCCTTTCTGCTTTCCTGTCCGCCTTCCTCGATGCGCTGACCGTGACCGCAGTGATCATCAGCGCCGCAGTCGGTTTCTACGCCGTCTATCACCGCGTGACCTCCGGCAGCAATCCGCGGGGTGAAGCACAGATCGACAGCGACCAACAGATTCCCGAGCTGGCCCGCGAAGACCTGCAGCAGTTCCGTGCCTTCCTGCGCAGCCTGTTGATGCACGGCGCGGTGGGCACCGCGCTGGGCGGCGTGTGCACACTGGTGGGCGAGCCGCAGAACCTGTTGATCGGCCATGAGTTGGGCTGGCACTTCCAGGACTTCTTCTTCAAGGTCGCGCCGGTATCGCTGCCAGTGCTGGTGGTGGGCCTGGTGACCTGCGTGCTGCTGGAGAAGCTGCGCTGGTTCGGCTACGGCACCCTGCTGCCGGACCGCGTGCGCCAGGTGCTCGCCGCCTACGCCGCCGAGGACGATGCCCAGCGCACCGCCCAGCAACGCGCCGCGCTGCTGGTGCAGGGAATTGCCGCGCTGATCTTGATCGTCTGCCTGGGGCTGCACATTGCCGAAGTGGGCCTGATCGGCCTGCTGGTGATCGTGCTGATCACCTCGTTCACCGGCATCACCGATGAGCACCGCCTGGGCCGGGCCTTCCAGGACGCCATGCCGTTCACCGCGCTGCTGGTGGTGTTCTTCGCCGTGGTCGCGGTGATTCATCAGCAGGCGCTGTTCACCCCGCTGATCCAGGCGGTGCTGGCGCTGCCGGCGGAGCAGCAGCCGGGCATGCTGTTTATCGCCAACGGCCTGCTCTCGGCCATCAGCGATAACGTGTTCGTCGCCACCATCTACATCACCGAGGTCAAGCAGGCGTTCCTCGACGGCGCCATGAGTCGCGAGCATTTCGAAACCCTGGCCGTGGCGATCAACACCGGCACCAACCTGCCCAGCGTGGCCACGCCGAACGGCCAGGCGGCGTTCCTGTTCCTGCTGACCTCGGCTATTGCGCCGCTGATCCGGCTATCTTACGGGCGGATGGTGTGGATGGCGTTGCCGTATACCGTTGTCATGGGCGGCTTGGGCTGGTGGGCTGTGACCTACTGGTTGTGACGCGCAAATCCTCGAAGAACGCCTTCTTCCCATCCACCTGCACCGAAGCCCGGGGCAGGTTTGCCTGCTCCCCGTTAGGCACTTCCACGTGCCAGTAGCAGTGGCGCACCGCCCGGGTAATCGCGACATAGGCCAGCCGCAGGATCTCTTCCTTCTGCGCCGTATCGAAGGCTTCCGGATCACCCGAGCGGCCCAGTCCCGCCAGTCGGTAGACCTGATTCTTGTACGGCGAACGGGTCACATACTGGCAATCCCCGAGCATGAACACCGCGTCCGCCTGCAGGCCCTTGGCGCTGTGATAGGTCAATTGCCGCAGCCGGCGCTGCCCAGGCGGCAAGCTAGAATCCACATTAAAAACAGACTGAATATGATCTGAAATCAATGCCTTATCAGAACCTTTTCGAAACAGGATCATGATCGAATCGCCGCGCCGGTAGTGCTCCATCACCTGCTGTGCCAGCGCTGCCTCGTCCCGCTCCTGCACCTGCACCGGCCAACGCTCTTCAGCCGCCGCCCCCACCGCCTTGGCCTTTTTGCCGGTAATCGACGGCGCGGACTTCACGATGTGCTCGGCGGCGTCGATGATGTGCTGGTGGCTTCGGTAGTTGTCGGTGAGCATCACCCGGGTGCTGGAAGGCGCGACGAAGGTCTTGGCGAACTCCATGAAGTACTTCGGCGAGCTGCCGCGCCAGCCATAGATCGACTGCCAGTCATCGCCCACGCAGAGCAGCGAGGAATGCTGCGCTTTGCGCCCGACCTGCATGGCCGGGCCACGACGACGGATCTCCCGCAGGCTGGCCCGCAGCCAGGAAACAATCTGCGGCGAGACATCCTGGAACTCGTCGACCATCAGGTGCGCCAGCGGCCGCAGCAGCGGGTCGGGCAGCAGGCGCAGGTTCTCGGGGTTGTTCTCGCCGAACAGGGCGAACATGCGGTTGTAGCTCATCACCGGCGGCGACTGCCCCAGCAGATGGTCCTCCAGCGCCTTCCAGTACAGGCTCAGGGCCTCGAAGAACTGCGCATCGCTATCGCCCTGCGGGAAGCTCATGCCACTCACCGCGACCGCGACATCCAGCCCCAGGTTTTCGATAAAGCCCGCCGCCGTGACGAAAGCATCCAGCAGCGGCACCGCGGCCAACTCGCCCTTGACCTTGTAGTCGAAGCCCGGCCCGGCCACCGCATCGCCCGCCAGGGACGCGGTCAGGCGCTTGGCGGCAGCATAATTTTCCAACCAAATCACAGGCTTATCGCAGAAAGCTTGAAACAGGGTGCGTTTGATCACCCACTCAGCCCAGACCGGCAGCTTGGCGCTCGGGCGCTTGTACTGCTGGTTTTCTCCCGGATCGAAGCCCAGCACCACCCAGGCATCCAGCTCGGCGATATGACCATGGAAATGGAAGCGGCTGCCGTTGATTTCGACCGTCTCACGGCTCGGCTCGATGCCCTTGATGGGCCAGGCACCGGCGCCAAACCACAGGTCTTCGATGGTGTCGCACAGTTCTTCATCGCGACTGGCCGAGAGCTGGGTCACCGCCATGCGTTTCTGCACGTCGGGATGGTCTTTTTCCAGCGACTTCAGTTGCACCGCCTCGCGGCGCAGCCCGCCGATCAACGCGGCAAAACGTGGATTGGCCCGCAGCAGGTCGCGGTAGCACAGGTTGAGTTGCTGACGCTGGGCGTCGTTGATGCGCAGGTCGAAGGGATTGCTCTCGGCATCAGCTTCGGCGCCGGCAGGCAGCTCGCTGCCGAGGGTCTCGAAAGCGCGCACCTGGCTGAATCCCGGCAGGCTGCGCACCAGCGGCAGGATCCGCGAGTGGAAGGTGCGCACCAGCTCCCGCGCCTGCGCCGGGTTCAACGCCACCTGCCAGAGGCTGAACACCTGCAGCAGGCGGGCAATGAAGTCCTTGCGCGACTCGCGGGTGAACGTCACCACGGTCATGGCGTCCAGCTCGTAGCCCAGGTAATGGCGCAGCAGCAGGATGCGCAGCACCAGTGAAGTGGACTTGCCCGCTCCCGCGCCGGCGATGACACAAGTGGAAGGCGTGTCGCTGAAGATCATCTTCCACTGCGCGGCGCTGGGTTGGGCGTGCTCCGGCAGGTGCCGGGCGACATCGGCCTTGAAGCGCTTCTTCAGCTCGGCGGTGAGCGGCAGGCGCCAGTCGTCGAACAGGCTGTCGTCAAGGCCGGGAATGCCATGGCCGTCGGGGCGGGTGTCGCGGATCACCAGCACCTGACGCCCGGCTTCGTAGCCATCGACACGCCCCTGGTCGTAACCCTCGCGCAGGCCATCAGCGTGGCCAGTGCGCTGACCACTGGCATGGCCTTGGAACCACGAATCACGGTGTTGCGCCCGCAGGCGGTTGAGGCCACGGCCAAGCAGGCGCGCGGTGAGGCGCCGAATCCACGGCAACTGGGCGGGAGGGGTCAATTCGAGGGGTTGCGGGGGAAGCTTGTCTGACACACCGGCTCCGGCTGGAAAATCACATAAGCCGGAAGTTTTACCCCATTCGGGCGCAATGGGACAGAACTGATTGTCTGGAAAATCAGGGGATTAGCAGGGGGATTTGAGAAAGGTCATCGCTGCGGCAAGGAGCCCGGCAAGCCGGCTCCCACAAGGTGGAAGCCGGCTTGCCGGCGATCGGGGTCAGGAAATCGCCTTGTCCACCAGCTCCTGCGCCTCGCTCACCAGACGCTGCAGGTGCGCATCGTCGATAAAGCTTTCGGCGTAGATCTTGTAGATGTCCTCGGTGCCCGACGGCCGCGCGGCGAACCAGCCGTTGGCGGTCATCACTTTCAGGCCGCCGATGGCCTGGTCGTTACCCGGTGCATGGCTGAGGATCTGCTGGATCGGCTCGCCCGCCAGTTCCGTGGACTTGACCTGCTCCGGCGCCAGCTTGCCCAGCAGGGCCTTCTGTTGCGGATTGGCCTTGGCCTCGACGCGGGTGGCGAACGGCTCGCCCAGTTCGGCGGTCAGCTCGGCATAGGCCTGGCTCGGGTCACGGCCGGTACGAGCGGTAATTTCAGCCGCCAACAGTGCCGGGATCAGGCCGTCCTTGTCGGTGGTCCAGACGCTGCCGTCCTTGCGCAGGAACGACGCACCCGCGCTCTCCTCGCCACCGAAGCCCAGCGAGCCGTCGAACAGGCCGTCGGCGAAGAACTTGAAGCCCACCGGCACTTCGTACAGGCGACGGCCCAGACGCGCGGTGACCCGGTCGATCAGGCCACTGCTGACCACGGTCTTGCCAACCGCGGCATCGGCACGCCACTGCGGACGGTTCTGGAACAGGTAGTCGATGGCCACGGCCAGGTAGTTGTTCGGCGCCAGCAGGCCACCGGTCGGAGTGACGATGCCGTGGCGGTCGTGGTCCGGGTCGCAGGCGAAGGCCACGTCGAAACGGTCACGCAGGCCAATCAGGCCTTGCATGGCGTACGGCGAGGACGGGTCCATGCGGATCTGGCCGTCCCAGTCCACCGACATGAAGCGGAAGGTCGGATCGACCTCGGCGTTGACCACTTCCAGGTTGAGCTTGTAGTGATCGGCGATTGCCGACCAGTAGCGCACGCCCGCGCCGCCCAGCGGATCGACGCCCAAGCGCAGGTTGGCACCGCGAATGGCATCGAAATCGATGACGTTGACCAGATCGGCGACGTAGCTGCCGACATAGTCATGGCGATGGGTGGTGGCCGCCTTCAGTGCCTGCTCGTAAGGCAGGCGCTTGACGCCCTTGAGGCCGTCGGCCAGCAGTTCGTTGGCCTTGGCCTCGACCCACTTGGTCACATGGCTGTCGGCCGGGCCGCCATTGGGCGGGTTGTACTTGAAGCCGCCACTCTGCGGCGGGTTGTGCGACGGCGTGATGACGATGCCGTCGGCAAGGCCGGCGGTGCGGCCGCGGTTGTAGCAGATGATCGCGTGAGACACGGCCGGGGTCGGGGTGTACTCGTCGTCCTTCGACAGCATCACTTCGACGCCATTGGCCGCCAGCACTTCCAGAGCACTGGCCAGGGCCGGGGTCGACAGCGCGTGGGTGTCGGCGCCGATGAACAGCGGGCCATCAATGCCCTGGGCCTGGCGGTACAGGCAGATGGCCTGGCTGATAGCCAGCACATGGTTCTCGTTGAAACTCAGGTCGAAGGAACTGCCGCGATGGCCGGAGGTGCCGAAGGCGACCCGCTGGGTGGCCACGCCCACATCGGGCTGGCCAGTGTAGTAAGCGGTCAACAGACGCGGGATATCGACCAGTACGGAAGCGGGAGCCAACTTGCCAGCCAGAGGACTGAGCTTCATGCAAAACCTCAAGAAAAAAGTTTCGGGGTGATGAAATCACGCAGTTTACTGGCACTTCGACTACAAGGCGACGATGAAGATCCACGCCACCTGACTATTTATCCTGAGGCGCCCACCAGGCCGGAAACATCCGTTGCACGCGGGCTTCAGCGAAACGGTCGTCGATCAGCATGACGGTGCCACGATCCTCGGTGCCACGGATCACCCGCCCGGCCGCCTGGATCACCTTGCGCACACCTGGGTAGAGATAGGTGTAGTCGAAGCCTGAACTGAACAATGCCGCCATGCGCTGTTTGAGTTGCTCGTTCACCGGATTGACCTGGGGCAGCCCGAGGGTGGCGATGAAGGCGCCGATCAAGCGCGTTCCCGGCAGGTCCACGCCCTCGGCGAACGCCCCGCCGAGCACCGCAAAACCAATGCCGTAGCCGTTTTCGACAAAGCGATCGAGAAAGCCCTGACGCTGCTCTTCATCCATGCCCGAGGATTGCGACCACTGCTCGATGCCCGGATAAAGCTCGGCCAGCAGCGCCGACACCTGCTGGAGGTATTCGAAGCTGCTGAAGAACGCCAGGTAATTACCCGGCTGATCGCGAAACTGGCGGGCAATCAGTTCAACGATGGGCGCCAGAGAAGCCTGGCGGTGCTGGTAGCGGGTGGACACCTCGCTGACGATACGCACCTGCAACTGCTCGGCCACGAAAGGCGATTCGACCTCCAGCCAGGCCGTGTCGGCAGGTATGCCCAGCAGGTCGGCGTAGAAATGCCGTGGGCTGAGCGTGGCGGAAAACAGCACGGCGCTGCGCGCGGCGGCGAAACGCGGGGCCAGCAGCGGTGCCGGCACCACATTGCGCAGGCACAGGGTCGAAAGGCTGCGGCGCCCTGCCCCGTTGCGCTTGCTGATGTCGAACAGGAAGTGCTCGTCGAACACCTCGCTCAAACGCAGGAACTGCAAAGCCTGGAAGAAAAACTGCAACAGCGCCGGGTCCACCGCCTGGGGCGTGCGATTCATCAATTCCTGGACCAGACCGACGCAGCGTAGCAACGCCTTAAGAAACGCCGTCGGCAGCTCGTTGCCCGCCTGATACGGCGCCACCTGTTCCTTGTGCAGGCGGTTCCATTCGCGGTTGAGGCTCTGCAAGGCGCTGGCCATGCCCGCCGGCGGTTCGCGGCGCAAGGCCTGCAACTGGCCCTGGTCAAGGCTGGCGCTGTACATCTGCCGCGCCCGCTCCACCAGGTTGTGCGCCTCGTCCACCGCCAGCGCCAGACGCCATTGATCGGTCTGGGCAAGGCCGAACAGCAACGCACTCTGGTCGAAGTAGTAGTTGTAGTCCGCCACCAGCACATCGACCCAGCGTGCCAGTTCCTGGGCGAGGTAGTACGGACAGACCTGATGAGCCAGGGCCAGTTCGCGGACCTGGGTTTTGTCCAGCAGCGGCAGGCGCATCGCTGCCTCGCGGGCGGCTGGCAGGCGGTCATAAAAGCCTTTGGCCAACGGGCAGGCGTCGCCGTGGCAGGCGGTGCCGGGGTATTCGCAGGCTTTGTCGCGAGCGACCAGTTCCAGGCTACGCAGGGCCAGCTCGGGATCGGCCGCCATTACCTGACGCAGCGCATCCAGGGCCAGCCCGCGGCCCGGGGTCTTGGCGGTGAGAAAGAGGATCTTGTCCAGCGGCTGGCGGGGCATGGCCTTGAGCAACGGAAACAGCGTGCCGAGGGTTTTGCCGATGCCCGTGGTGGCCTGGGCCATCAGGCAGCGGCCGGTGCTGACCGCCTTGTACACGGTCTCGGCCAGCTCCCGTTGCCCCTTGCGAAACGCCGGCCAGGGAAAGCCCAACGTCTGCAGCCCGGCATCGCGCAGCGTCAGGCGCCGGCTTTGTTGCTCGGCCCACTGTACGAAGCGTCCGCATAGCTGGTGGAAATAGGCTTCGAGCTCGGCGGCGTTGGCGGTGCATTCGAAACGGGTTTCCTGGTCGCTGTCGACATCCAGGTAGACCAGCGCCAGGTTGATCGTTGCCAGGTTGCGCTGCTGGCACATCAACCAGCCATAGACCCGCGCCTGTGCCCAGTGCAATTGCCGGTGGTTTTCCGGCTGGGTGTTCAGGTCACCGCGATGGGTCTTGATCTCTTCCAGGCAATTGCTGTCCGGCGCATAGCCGTCGGCACGGCCACGGACTTCAAGGCTGCCGAATACCCCGTCCAGCGCAACCTCGGCCTCGTAGTCGCTGCCGCGCCGCCTCACCACCCGGCGATGCCCGGCCACCCCTTCCTGCGCAGTGGGTGACGGGGTAAACCGCAGGTCCAGGTCGCCGACCTTGGCGGTGAACTCGCACAAGGTGCGCACCGCCACCCGATAGCTCACGGGCTCGCCCATTCGACGTGGCAGACATCCACCGGCAGCCCGTGGGTGGAGCAGAATTCGATCCAGCGCAGCTGGTTGTCCTGCAGGCGGTCGCCGGGGCCTTTTACCTCGATCATCCGGTAGCGTTTCTCTTCGGGCCAGAACTGGATCAGGTCGGGCATGCCGGCGCGATTGGCCTGGATATCCTCCAGCAAACGCAGGAAACACTGCTTGAGGTGCGCGGGCGGCAGGCATTCCAGTGCCTGTTCCAACAATCCCAGGGTCAGCAGCTCCCAGTACACGAACGGTGATTGCAGGCCGTGCTTGGCGGCGTAGTTGGCGAGAATGGTCTGGCGGTAGCGGCCATCCTCCAGTTGCCCGAGGCAATCGGCGAACAGCTCCGCGCGGCGAGCCTGGAAGCCGGCATCCAGCAGGTCTTGCGGGCCGCTCTGGAACGGGTGGAAGAACGCACCGGGCAGCGGCGCGAAGATCGCGCTCCAGCACAGCAGGCCGAACAGGCTGTTGAACAGGGTGTTCTCGACATAGTGAACCGGCGCCGCCTCGGCCTGTTCCAGGTGAACCTGGACGGCCCGCTCCACGCCCAGTGCCGCCAGCTCCTGCGAGAGACACAGGTCCAGGCGACTGATTACGTGCGGCTTGCGCCGTGACTGCGGCGGACCGCCGAGCTTGCGCTTGAGCCGCGGCAAAATCCGGCTCAGCGCCTGAGCTTCGGCGGCGTTGCCCGGCTGCTCCGCGGCCAGCAGCGCCAATTCGAGGGCTGCGGGGTAATCGCCGCTGCGCTCGAGCACGCGGATATGCCGCTCCCGCGCCTGCGGGTGGGCGCAGTCCGGATAGATCAGCAACGCCCGCGGCCAGTCGCCCTGGCGCTCGCAGTGGTAGGCAAGCTGGTATTGAACGCGTGCCCGGCGGCGCTCCAGCCACGGGTTGGCCGTGCTCAGGGCGGCCAGCTGTCCGAGCAACAGGTCGATATCCGGTTCGCTTTCCAGTTGTTCGGCACAGGCATGCAACGTCAGGCACAACTCGATATCGGCCCGCTCGCGCAAGGCCCGGGAATCAGTGCTGAAACGCACTTGCTCATAGCGCAGCAAACCCAGGTCGGCGAGGACGAACTCGGACCAATCCTGATAGAGATTGCCGAAGAACATCAGCCGCAGACGGTCGCAGAGCGCCTGCTGGCGCAGCACATAGATCGCCTCCTCGCAGTCCGGCCACCACTGCCGTAACGGCCGCGGCTCGGGAAACTGCTCGTGCAACTGCTCGAACAGCTCGTGCTTGGCAGCTTTGGGTCGGCTCAGCACGGCGGCAAAACAGGTACTGATTTCCTCCTTGAGCAATACCTCGAACAGCGCATCCAGCCCCAAGGGCGCGTCATCATCGACCCAGCCCAGCGCCAGCAAGGGTTCCAGCGCCTCGCGGGGCGCACCTATCTCGGCGTAGACCAGCCGGCGCTCACGGAACAGCACGCCTTTGCGCATCACCATCCGCACCAACAACGCCTGGCTGGCCTGCGGCAGGCGCTCGAATTGCTCGATGAAGGCGTGTTCGCCGGCATCCAGCAAATCGGTGTAGCGCGCACGCAGCCAGTCCAGCACTTGGCGGAAATTGTGCAGGTAATAAAGCGGGTCGTTGACGGAGTGGGCGATCACGAGCGGTGCAACCAACGGAGAACGGACACTGGTTATACATACAGATCAGCGCTATTGGCAACCGCACAAGATCAATGGTCGGGCGCGTCCGCGCATGCCTCGATCAGCGCCTTGCGCCGATACAGCGCCTGCAGCGTGGCCATTGGCAGCCCACTGGTGCCGGTCAGCCATTGCACCACCGACTCCGACGACGGCTGCCCGTGCAGGGCCTTGTGCAGATAAGGCAACGCCACCACCATCCCCGGGTGACAGCGCCGCAAAAAGCCCTCCAGCGCCCTGCCCTGGCTGACGAAGGGCGAGAACAGCAGGCAGATCAGTTGCGCCTCGCTGGCACCAAACGCCTGCGAGGCAAAATCTCCGGCAAGACGCCTTACCTGCAACAGGTCATCGGCCTTCTGCCAGGGCCCGAGCAACTGTTCACGCAGGGCCATCGGCAATTGCTCGCGCTGCATCCCCTCTTGCGCACGTCGCAAGCAGTCTTCAAGCCCATCCTGATAGCAGCGCCCGTCGACGAACTCGCTGCGCAGGCCCTGCAGATGCGCGCGCAACAACGGGTTGCCGGGCTCCGTGACGGGAAACGCGAACGACCATTCATCGTGGCGGTAGCGCAGCAATTCGAGCAGAAGCTGCCCGGAGCCACAGGACGGGTCGTGGACCAGGTCGTCCACGGCGATAAAGCGCGGCATGCGGCTGCGAGGTTCGGGCGCTTCGGGCTTTTCCGCTACACCATCGACAGACGCAGGCGCCCGGTATTCCTGGCGCACAGCGCAGGCCAGCTCGAACAAGGCGCGAGGAAAGGCCTCGACCGGCCGCACCCGCGGCAGCCCGACCTCACGCATCATCCGCAGGGCACCGGCAAGAAAGCGCTTGCGCCGTGGACCGGGGTCACCGCTGACCAGCACGTCGACACCGCCGTTCCAGGCTGCGCCGAGGCGATGCAGGTCGGCCAGGTCGAGGTAATGGCGGTGGGTCAGGGCCAGGTGCGGGTGGCCCGGCGTCAGATGACCCGCCATCAGCACCGCGTGGCGGTCCGCCTGCTGCTGCGGCCGGGAAATTGCCTGACGGGCATCGAAGGGACGCACCTGGCCATCATCGACCATCAGCAGCTCGACCCGCGGATCGTCATGCACCACCAGCGCGGCGAACGCCCGCTCGATGTTGCTCAGCACGACGGCGGGCATATCGGTATGCCGCGCCGTGGCCACCCGCAGGTTGAACGTGCCGGGCGAGCGCGCCGCCAGGCTCAGTTGCGCAGCCCTGAGAAAGGCCAGCGTGTGGGTGCTGTCCTGACTGCCGGTGTGCACCAGCATGACCTTCAACCCATGGATGCATTCAAGACCTCCGGCAATCACCATTAGCCGCTGGATCAGCAACTGCAAGGACGCGCGTTGGCCCTGGGTCAGGCGTTCGAGCAGTCGCTGCAGGACTTGCTGATAGACATATTGCATGGCTTGGTCATGAATCGCGCCCATAGTATTTCCCTGATATTTATTGCAACTATTGAAAACTGGAAACACACCCGAAAAGATGCCCAAAGAAGAAACTCTCCTTCTCTTCGGATTCAATTTTTACTTTCAATGTAGGAATCTAATTCCAGCTTGCAGGAAGTTTCTTACATCCCAACCAATACACTTAAACACGCACTCCCGACAGGCTTCGCCGGAAGCCCCGACACCCGGAACGCGCCTGCTCCGGCTGGAATTCAAGGCAATCAACAATTCAACGTACATATCTCGCTCCTTGAGACGACAACGGCAAGGCGGGTTTGATTACGTGCGGGAAGTCCTCTGCGTCCTGATGCAACTGATACTTTTGCACAGCGCAGCGTAATTCTACGGACACTGGAATACCTTTATTCCCACAGCAACAACATAGCCGAAGCAAAGTCCTTAGTCCGCATAAGACTAATAGGAAATTTCTGAAATTTTAGGAGGTAAATTTCACAAAAAAGCCCGAGCATATTCTCGGGCTTTGCAGGAGGGAGCTGAAAATACTGTCAGGCGTCGGGCAGTTCCAGTACTACACGACCACCACACGGGCACTCGTCCATATGCCGGTGAGCGTCGACGACACGCTCGAACGGGTAGACCTGGATGATTTGCGGCAGCAACTGGCGGTCAGCGGTGAACTGGTTGATATCCCGCAGCGCCCGGTGCAGGGCGACCTGGTCCTGGGTGATGCCCAACTCCGGCTTGCCGGTGAAGTTGCTGATGCAGTGGACAAAGAACTGGATGTTCTTCTGGAACGCCGCGCAGGCCGGGAATGGCGTCTGGTTGCCACCCTGCAGGCCGTACAGAACCAGGCTGCCGCGCGGTGCGAGGACATCGCCGAGCAGCGACATCTGCGGCCCGCCGAGCCCGTCCAGGACCATGTCGACCCCACGGTTGTCGGTGTACTTGTTGATCTGCATGAGCAGATCCTGCTCCTCGGTGACGATCACCTTGTCGGCGCCCAGCTTGAGCAGCGGCTCGCGCTGTTCGGCGTCGCGGGTGGCAGCAATCACCTTCAGACCCAGGGCCTTGCCCAGTTGCACGAACGAAGGGCCGGCGCAGTGGCTGGCATCAGTGACCAGCGCAGTCTGCCCGGCCTTGGCACGGGCCAGATCGACGTAGGCGAAATAGGCCATCAGCAACGGCGTGTAGTGCACGCTGGCTTCGATGGGGGTCAGGATATCGGGGTAGCGGGTCAGCGCCAGCCGCGGCAGAACGATGATTTCGCCGTAGACCGGGTGATCGTTGGGGCTGCTGGCCGGGAAGCTGGCGACCTTGTCGCCCACCGCCAGGTCATCGACACCTTCGCCCACCGCCGTCACCACGCCCGCCATCTCATGGCCGATGCCGACCGGCAGACGCGCCTGGGACGGCGCCAGATTCTGCCGCCAGAGCACGTCATACCAACTGACGCCGATCGCCTGGACACGAATCTGCACTTCCCCGGCAGCCGGTGCGGGTGTTGGTTGCTCTTCGATCTTGAGCACCTCGGCCGGACCGAACTTGTGGAAACGGATCATGCGGGACATCGCAAACCTCGCCTAGTGAACCTCTAATGCCCTGAACTCTATCGGGGCTTTCACGGTTAGACCATCAGTGGTCATTAATAGTCGACATGCTTGTCATCGATTGGGCTCATGCCGGGCTGCTTGCCGTACACTGGCACACAGCCACAATTTACGGTGCAGGGTAACAGCCTTTGCTCGTAAGATTCACCCCTTGCCCCGAACCGCCAGCGAAGCGAAGCCGATGAACCGTAACGACCTGCGCCGCGTCGATCTCAATCTGCTGATCGTCTTCGAGACCCTGATGCACGAACGCAGCGTCACCCGGGCTGCGGAAAAACTCTTCCTCGGCCAGCCGGCGATCAGCGCCGCGCTGTCGCGGCTGCGCACCCTGTTCGATGACCCGCTGTTCGTCCGCACCGGACGTGCCATGGAGCCTTCGGCGCGGGCAACGGAGATCTTCGCCCTGCTCTCGCCGGCACTGGACTCCATCTCCACCGCCGTCAGCCGCGCGGCCGACTTCGATCCGGCGACCAGCACCAACGTGTTCCGCATCGGCCTGTCGGACGACGCCGAATTCGCCCTGCTGCCACTGCTGCTCAAGCGCGTCCGTGCCGAGGCGCCGGGCGTCGTGCTGGTGGTGCGCCGGGTGAATTACCTGTTGATGCCGACCCTGCTCGCCTCCGGCGAAATCTCCGTCGGCGTCAGCTACACCGCCGACCTGCCGGCCAACGCCAAACGCAAGGTGCTGCGACGCAGCAAGCCGAAACTGCTGCGGGCCGACAGCGTGCCCGGCTCGCTGAGCCTTGATGATTTCTGCAAACGGCCCCATGCACTGGTGTCCTTCGCCGGCGACCTCAGCGGCTTCATCGATGAAGAACTGCAAAAGCTTGGCCGCGAACGCCACGTGGTGTTGGCGGTGCCACAGTTCAATGGCCTGGGCAGCCTGCTTACCGGCACCGACATCGTCGCCACCGTCCCCGACTACACCGCCGACATCCTCACCGCCGCCGGCGGCCTGCGCGCCGAAGAACTGCCGCTGGAGGCGCGGACCTTCGAACTGCATATGGCCTGGCGCGGGGCGCAGGACAATGATCCGGGGGAGAAGTGGTTGCGGTCGAGGATTCAGATGTTCTTCGGGGACCCGGATAGCTTGTAATAGACTTCCACTGAATTCCAAAGAACCCATTAAGAACATAAAGTTACAGCAACAATAAGTCCAAGTCCGTCTGTCCAATCCCACCGGTTTCCAGAGCTCATGGGGGCATAATTGGGGGCAAATTTCGATTGTTACAAAAACGGTGCCCCCACCGATGGCCCTAGAAAACGCCTCCCCTTTCAGACGAAAACTCAGCGATGCCTTCATCCGCTCGCTGACCGAGCCCGGCAAGCACGCCGACGGCGAAGTCCCCGGGCTCTACTTAGAGGTCAGGGCGTCAAGCAAGGTCGGAAAACCACCGTCCAAGTTCTGGCGGTTGAAGTATCGGCTGCATGGCAAGGAGAACCGCTTCTCGATCGGCGCGTACCCTTACATCGGTCTGAAAGAGGCGCGCGACATTGCCCGCGGCGCACGCCGCGACGTGGCCAACCACATCGCCCCGCTGAAGGCCAAGACCGCCAAAATCGAGGCACAGTTGCTCAATGAAGAGCACACCTTCGAGTATGTCGCCAAGCAATGGCTAGCATTTAAGTCTGCCGAACTGGTGACCAAATCCATCGCGGGGTTTAGTGGTGCGCTGAGTAACCACATCTTGCCTGCTATCGGCAATAAACCGATCAGCGAGATCAAACTGGAGCACATCACCACAATCATCACGGAGCTGCGCCGCCAGCGCATCATGGCCATGGCCCGGCGCATACGCACTATCATCCGTTCCATCCTGGGCTTTGCCGAAGGTCGCGGCTGGGTGGAGCGCAACGTGGCGCTCAGTAACATCGAGGAGCTGAAGATTCGCCACGTCGTGACCAGTAACCCGGCGTTTGAAAGACCAGCAGACCTGGGCAGGTTTCTTCTACGCCTAGATGATTGTAACGACGGTAGCGTTGCAACCGCGATGCGTCTGCTGGTGATGTTGCCGGTCCGCCCTGGCGAACTGGCGCAGATGCGCTGGGAAGATGTCGACTTGGTGGGTACCGATTGGCGTTATGTGGTGAGCAAGACCAAGCACCTGGACAAGAGCAAACACATCGTGCCGTTGCCTGAGCAAGCTTTGGTTCTGTTACGCGAGCTACATAAAACCCGCGTGGTGGATGAAGAAGGCAAAGGCTGGGTGTTCGTCTCGCCAGTCTATCCGGGACGCCCCATAAATCCGACCTCCATGCTCAAGTCCTTTCAGCGCATCTGGCCAGAGTACGACATCACAGCCCACGGCTTTCGCGCGACCTACAGAACCATTGCCCACGAGCACTTGGGTATTGATCCAATTGTGCTCGAACTGTCGTTATCCCACCGCATGCCGGGGGCGCTAGGGGCTGTATACGCGCGCGCCCAACTGCTGGTACAACGCCGGGAAGCGGCTCAACAATGGGCTGACTATTTAGATCAGTTGCGGCCAAACGCTGCGCGAATAACCACAGATTGACGATACAGAGAATACAAATCAGTAGATTGGAGCTGGAAACGAGACTCGCATCTAGCGTCCGACTCATTGAAATCTAAGGGTTTTGTTTTCTTGCCGAAGCAGGTAAAGACTTAATCCTGGACTTATTTCTAGAGTACATCAAGCGGTCATGCTGCCAGTGTGGGGCATGCTTTCACACCGCGGACCTGCCGCCGATGACCCGATTGCCCGCATGACCGGCGATTAGCTCTATTGCCCGTTTTTAACCCGACTCCAGATACGTGTGCGCAGCCGGTCGGTCTCTAGCGGCATCGCTTCCAGCACGAAGAGTTTCTTCATCACGCTTTCAGGCGGGTACACCATCGGGTCGTTGAGAATGGCCTTGTCAACCATGCCTTCAGCGGCAGCGTTGCCGCTGGCATAGTGCACGTGGTTGCTGATGTCAGCCATGACGTTGGGTTCCAGCAGGTAGTTCAGAAACGCGTAACCGGCCAACAGGCAAGCCGTAGAGAACCTAGGCCAAGGCACAGCGTTAGGTCAAATTCGACGACTGACGTGACATAACCATCTCCTTCAGAATCTCGCGCACAAGCCGGCTCGTCCCCGCCTCTCCACGATATTGACGTCGGTCGACGTTAGCGATAGCGAATTGATGCTTTTCCGGGCTGGTCACCTCAATAGATAAAGTGCTGTCCACATTTATCGAGCAAGCGATGGCGCACTGAGGCAGACGGTTCGAAAGAACAGCTTCGAGCTCACTTTTGCTCATCGTCTCCATGGTCAATTGCTCCATTCCATCATTGAAGAGCATAAGGCTAGAACATTCTGGTGACAGACCCTTGCTGCGGCTTGCCTTTCTGAGCTTGCTTCTACCCCACCGATGGCATATACGCATCATTGTGCCACACCACGCATTGGATCCATCAAGGAGGCAAGGACCAAATGTCAATCACTAACTCAAATCCGACCATACTCGACAATGATTATCAAAGTGCCGTTGTCGATGTGGTATGTCTGTTTCATAATAAGCTCTGTCACTTAGTATTTGCCACTGCACAATTACTTCCCGCCGAGCTTGGTGCTCCAGCCGAAGAACCGTCGACCAGCTGCTCGGTCAAAAAATTGAAGAGCGGCAGCCGATTGGTGCGCCGTCGCTATGTCGTGACGGCCAAGCAAGCCCAGGACTGGTATCACAACTGCCTCACTGGTGAAGTGCAATTGCTGATGGGCGATGAGCAACGTTACCAACTGCTGCACGAGAGGCTATTCGCCGAACCGGCCTGGCCACACCTAGTGACCACGGAAGACTTCGTCGCGGTCAGTGACGTGGAAGGAGTACTCCGCGTGCACCACCTGATGCCTCGTCACTGCCCGACCATAATATCTCAGCTCTGCGACACCGAGCCGGCAGCAGTCTCGTGGCTCTGCAGCGAACTGGGTATCGATTTCCTGCGTCATCCAGAACAATTCGGCTCGGTACATCTTCTTTTGCCGAATCCCGTCTTGCGTGACCTGCAGATCAGACTCCATGTCGATGAGCATGGCGCGGAAAGAACCGTACTGCGACTGTCACCAAGACATAACCAGTCGGCCACAGGTCTTCAAGTAATGATGCTGGAGCATCGGCCTACGGGAATAAGCGCCATACAAACTGTCACTGCCGAGGGCTCGTACTTAGAAATACCTCATACAGGGACAGCTGAGAAATTCGAGCTGTTCATTCGTTGCCCGGTACGGGGCGTGCTGGTTTGGAAAAAAGAACGCAGCTACTGCAGACAGATGAATTTCGGTCTGGAGGTCATCGGTACTCAAAAAGCGATTCAAATCCCCGGCAAGGATGGCCTCTCGTTCAACGTTGCGATCCGAGAGCGGGTTTCGGAGCGTGTGATGGGCAAACCTGCTGGCGCTAACGGCATCCCCGCCAGGCTGCGCAAAGGACAGTATGACCGTCAGAGAACATCGGCAGCCGAAGGCCTAGGGCAAAAATGGCTGCATCGCAACCAAGAAGAGGCCACAAGCTTCGTCCGCCAGTTGATCGGCGAGGCCAAACATCGTGTATGGATCATCGATCCATACTTTGCGACGGCGGGGCTTTTCAGTTTCGCCGCTGCCACGGCCTATTTGAACACCGCAGTGACGATCCTCACTGGCGCAAGCACCGCAATGGCCAAGGCTGACGAACACTACAAGGACAAGGAGGCCGGAGAGGCCATGTTGCTAAACACATCCCAAGATCACATGAAGCACATCAAAGTGCGCGTGATGACGGGTGCTATGCCAACGGTGCATGACAGGTTTCTGGTAATCGACGAAGATGTCTGGTTCACCGGAAACTCGCTAAACTCGCTCGGCGAACGTGCCGGCATGATGATCAAGCTTCCCGCACCTGAGCCGGTGATCGACAAGATCAGCCAGGTTCTGCATGACCCGGATCGGACCAAAACCCTAAATGATTGGGTGCAGCATCGCCTGGCGACGCGCGAATCTGCACCGTGCTCAAAGTTCGTCAAACTGCTCCGTTGGGCCCGCAAGCTCAAACGTGGATCGCTTGGTATGCCCGGTCCTTCTTCGAGAACCGAACCGTCTGCTTTAGCGCCTGCCAGCCAAACAACGGATACGTCGAAGCGGAGAAAATGCCATGATTGATCCACGCATCGCTGAAACTGACTATTACGTCAATCGATGTATCCAAGAGGATGAAGTGGCACGCGCACTCTGCGAACAGCCCTGGGTCCCCTTCGCACGAGACGCCATTGCCGGACTACTGGGCCAGTTTCTCGCTAACCTCAATGGCGACACCGAAGACATTCCTGAGAAGCTCCGTGATCACAGCCTGCTGCACCGACAAGCACTCGATAATCTAGACCTGCCAGAACAGTCGAAGCATGCGATTTACACCGTGTTGCAGGCTCTGAGAAACAATGACGCAGAGCGTGGCGAAGCCCTAATCATCGGCCTTGCTCTAGGCGACGCACTACTTACACGCGCTCAGTTCAGTACCGATATCGTGCCAGTGGCATTGCTTGCCAAATACGATTACCTAATCACCATCGGCTTCACCGAAGCGACCCAGGACGCTCTCGCATCGACGGATCATCCACTGTGGCATGCATTGGAGTCTGTCATCGCCTATGAGAATGAGCTGCATGAAGATCCGGACCACTTCCGCCATCAACATCGAATGGACGTGCTCAAGGATTGGCAGCAACAAACAGACATTTGCGAGCTCTGGCATTCACATGCCTGGGGAATGAGTTATCTAGGTCCCGAAGTGCTCTCTCTGCTCATGCCTGCCCGCCGTGCCGATGCAAAGCGCTTTCTTCAAATGGCTGAAAAGCTCACCTTCCCGACGATTGCGTCTGACATGCTCTACACATATGACATTCGTTACGATTTCGACCATCTGCTTACACTGTTGGAAAGTGCCCCAAACGTCCAAAGTAATGAAGGCAACTGGAACCGAAACGTGATGGCACCTCTACTGCTTGAAGTTGCCTTACGATATTTGCAAGAGCTTGGCAATCCACCGGGAAGCGCAGAGCCTATGGCAGATCTGGACGAAATCAGAATCAAGGTTCGTTCAATTCTGTCGGTGCTGCTCGCACGCCCCGACGGTGATTACCTTTGCGTGAACTGGCTGGTACACCTGCTGAGGCCGATTCACCGGGTCTGGGCCTCCAGATATGTGGATACGCTCATCGATGAATGCATTGTTCAATTGGCAAACAATGAGTTTCCAGCGGCAACGCTAATCCTGCCTCCGGTAGAGCCACTGAAAATTGGGCTTCAGGATCTCAAACTGATCACGCTAGCGGACAAGGAAGACGAGCGCGCCTACTTTCACTTCTTCATTGCATTAATACTGCACAAAAAGTTGCCCATCGCAGCGAACTTACGCGAGGCGTTCGAGAGCCTTCTGGTTGCGGCCCGCAGCCAGTTCGGTTCCTCAACCCAGTACAAATATAGTTGGCAGCATACGTTGGTCGCAGATCTCTATCTAAGCGACGAGGAGTCTGTAACCGACAGATGGCGAGTTGCATTCAACCGTTTCGCGCCGATGCTCAGACGTGATCGGCTGGGACAACCCATCAGGGATCTCGGTGTCCCAAGCCTGTTCCTTGCGGGAGTGGGCATCGCCATGATCCGAACGGGCACGAGTCCGGACGCCCCGCCGGCTCTTGCGGCACAGATGATCGAGCTGTGGTCGGCGGTCTTGGAGGCCGCCTTCCACGCCCATGTCTGCTCCGATCCTTTTGACACCTGGGCAACTGTGATCGAAGACCTATTTCGGTGTTATCCAAGGATCCAGAAGCTCAAGGGGGATGATCAGTCAAGCGCCCTGCTGGCTTACATCGAGCGCCTGGGCGCAGATAATCGCTTACTTACCTTGGCTATCACAGCACTTGGCACAGCAGGGCTAGATCTGCGCGAAATTACCGAGGACGACAGCCTGCAAAAAGAATGGGAGGATCGCATCACCGCGTACCTCGCGTGGAGCCTGCAATTTGAGTCACGCCAGCTACCAGCTCATCTGCGCAGTTACTGGCACAAAAGACGCCATCGACGAGTTTCTTGAGGTCCCCGGGCCTGGCCAGTCTGCGTAAAGCGGCGCCGCAATATGCTACAAAATGGACGCCGCTTTTTATGGATCTAAGCCGATATACCGGGAGAGATGCGACGCGAGAAGAGGCGTAGGCTGTCCAAAGACTCAATCAATGTTTGCAGAAGGCCTAGACGTTGACGATGATGCGTGCACAGGAACAATTCGGATCGAGGTCAACGATACACTCGCTGAGAGGTCCGAGATCTGGCGCATTGATGTCGTAGGAAATGTCCAGGGAGCCAGGACAACTGGAAGCATCGTAGAAACGTCGGCGCGGGAGGTGCTGTTTTGCAACGCATTGAATGCTGCCCAAAACTGCTCATGGCTGCCTAAAGAAAAGTCCTCCAGTCTGAACGAAGGTGTTCTGTCCGAAAGCAGACGGCGGAAAACCTCCGCGATAGAGGTTTTGCCGCAGTTGTTGCGTCCCACAATCAACGTGGTGCCGTCTTCAAGACCGAGGCTAACGTCCTGAAGCAACCTGAAATTTCGTATTTCAACGCGCTCGATCTACATGATATCCCTACCGTGAAATCGTTAGGCCATCACTGTAGACGTTAAGGCAGCGTAGTCAATTGCGAAGATAATGCAGCTCGGCGCCCACAACTGAAAGCGCTCTTCCAGACGCAATGACGCCTCCATTGAAACGTTCCGCGCAACGAGTGGCCTCTGCGAATTTCAGAAATCAGCCGACTGTGATCGACCATTGCATCGCAACTATTGGGTTGGCGGACACCAGCTTCGGGTCGATAATCGCCCTAGCTGACTGACTACTTTCGGCCAACACTAGCCATACGTTAAGCAACCACTGGTGTGCCGAAGGGGAATTCCATACTCGTTACTTCACGCATTATTGCTTCCGCCGCCTTTTGGGTAGGGAGAATTGAGGCGCGAAAGGCTGAAGCCACCGAATATTCCGATGAGCGCGAGATTCTAACCCACTTCTCATTTTTTGGGCTTGGCCAGCAGAGCACTGAATTCTGGCCAATATTGGGATGGATGTACTCGCTTAGACGATCGTAGTCACTACGGCATTCGGTGTATGAACTTTTCTTCGACGAGCGATCAATCCTTGTCATGATATTTTTGGCCTGAATTGTCAGCATGTCGTCTTCGCTAAACTCTCTGAGCTTGGATGGCGTGGCCGAGGCAATCACATCTTTCACAAAATCCAGACGGTTCCCGCTTGTTGCGTTAATGAGCGCCTTGTCTATAGAGATCACTCGATCAAAATACCTATCAGGGTGATCGCCACGGTTTTGCTTCATATGATCAAATAGGTCAAAGACCACGGCAAAAATCTCAACCATGCTTCTTGCCGCGAACAGCATTGAATAGAAATTTTTTGAGGAGAATCCATCCAAATACATCCTGAGAAAGTGGTTCACCTTGTAGCTAGTGACAAACGTGAAATGCATCAGCCTGGCAGCAATGACCTGCTGAGCGTAATTTCTAAGCTTCTGCTCATCGTTTGCATATTCGGCTGCGTGGGATACCATCACAGGCATTGGGAAGTCGTAGTCTTCGGGAAAGTTCTCGGTCCACAAAAGGACTGCTTCGAGCCGCGAGAGCTCCGTTTTCCAGCTATCAGGTAATGAAGGAAGTTCAGACATAAGCCTATCAAATAAGTAGGCGACAGAACAGGCGCAAAGCTCCCACCACTTCTGTCGCATGACGTTCCCTGCTCATGCATAACCCCCTGAGCTAACTGTGCCGACCGTTTGAGGCACAACACTGGCAAAGGCGAAAAAACGACCCAGCCTGCCTCAAGATACGAAGTTGTCGGCAATGTGTCTACCGCCTGCTATGGCTCAGGCGCTTTTCGTCTATGAGCCCGTTTCTGGTCGAACGATCCCCCCAAAGTCCGCGTCCTCCCGAATCTGTTGAAAAAGGTCGGATTTCAGAAACTTATACTGAGCCTGAGCAATTGATCTTCGAGCTGAGCTGAGCAGGGCAAAGCATTCCGAAGTGGAAGCGGCTAACAAAGTTTTGACACACTCGGGGTCAACAGGAACTATTGCCATTTCGTATGCGATCCATAAACCCCACCTACCCCGTGGTGGGGCAACGGTCTACCGTGGCATCTGCGGCGAGCAGTTCCACGGTAGTAACGCTTCGTACTCTTCGACCGATGAGGCGTGCGGCAACCGCTCCAGTACGTGGCGCAGCCACGTATAGGGCTCTTGGCCGTTGACCTTGGCGGTCTCGACCAGACTGTAGATCTTTGCGCTGGCAGTGGCGCCGTTGACGGTATCGCTGAATAACCAGGCCTTGCGTCCGATGACAAACGGCTTGATCGCTCTTTCGGCCGCGTTGTTGTCGATGGGCAAATAACCCGCTTCGACATAGCGCTCCAGTCGGCTCCAGTTATTCGCCAAATAATGCACCGCCTTGCCTAGTGTGGTGTTTCAGAAATAACGCTCATATTTTTCTATTCAATACCTCGGCCGCCCGGCCAACACTCGCCAAGATGTCCTCGGCCTTGGACGCAAGGCCTGGTTATTCAGCGATTCGATACCAGCGGAAGGGTCGAGGGTTGGCATTGTGGGTAGTCAGGTAGTACTCGATAGACTCTTCCAGATCTTTCACGCTGGTGTGCGCCTGGCGCTTGATCCACTTCTCACTCAACGTCGAGAAAAAGCGGTCAACCATATTCAACCAAGATGCCGAGGTCGGTGTGAAATGGACCTGGTAGCGCGGGTGTGCTGCAAGCCAAGCTTTTATCTTGTCGGTCTTGTGTGTCGCATAGTTGTCCATCACCAAATGAACGGGGATGTCGCCCGGTACGTTGGCGTCTACCTCCTTGAGGAAAGCGAGAAACTCTGTGCTTCGATGGCGGCGCTTCAATCGCCCAATAACTTCACCCGTGGCAATGTCCAGCGCTGCGAATAGAGATGTAGTTCCGTGCCGCTTGTAATCGTGAGTGCGAGTTACGGGTTTCCCCGGCGCCAGAGGCAACCCTGGCTGGGTGCGGTTTAACGCCTGAATCTGGCTTTTCTCGTCTATACACAGCACCAGAGCCTTGTCGGGCGGATTTAGGTAGAGCCCAACGATGTCGTGGACCTTATCCACGAACAGCGGGTCGGTCGAGAGTTTGAAGGTCTTTTCCAGATGAGGTTTGAGCCCGAAAGCGTGCCATATCCGCATCACACTGGCAGGAGAGATGCCCGTCGATCGGACGCTTAAAACCTCAACAGGCTTATACATCGCGGTCCATTTCGAACCTTTGCCCGCAAAGTGACGACGAATGCGTGCGACCGGGTTGCTGCTGTAGCCTACAAAGTACCGGTCCCCTTCTAGCAGTAACACGAATAGCGAGTACTCTCCGCTATTGTCCAACTCAGTATGGCCGACAACGTCGCAGGGTGGTTGTCCTGGGGCCATCGCGGAGACGACACTGTTAAAGGCCTCGACGCCAGGCAGAGCACCTACCACGTAATGGTGACCATGACTGATCAGGGCCTTGGCGGTGAGTTCATGGCTCAGATTAGTAAAGAAGCCACCTCGAACATTCTGATACCCATGGATGCGCATTAGCGCGAGAACTGCTTCGTTCTCTGCCAACTCGCCGGCCCTGTAATCAACCTCTCCCAAGTCGACCCGGCGCACTTCGCGGACAGGTGGATGAAGGCGTGTCCATTAAGATCCCGTGCCACTGAAATGCTTTTTGATGCGACGATTTGAATCCTTTGCCTGCCCCACATAAAACTTCCCGTTTGCCAGTTCCAAGACATACAGTTCGCGAGCGGCAAGCTCCAGTTTCCAGTCCATGGTGAGATCCATACCAATGTCGAGTCCGTAATATATGCACGAGTCGCTGATGTTGCCATTCACCAAACGGCGCAACGGCATCGATATATCGCATCGCTTAGCTCAATCGCATTTCGCGAAGAGCAGCTTTGAATCGATAGTTGCCGTTCATTAATGTTCCCTCTTGGTCAGAATCAGTAGCATGCGAACACTGAACATTGGCCAGGCATCGCAACATCCGCGACACGGTATGCGGGATGGACATTTCGTTTCGCTACAGGATGGTCATCCTGCAAATTTCCTACTCAAACGCTCCCATCGGCGGCAACCGCTGCAAAAGCGAATTACTTAGCGCATCACGCAGTCCTGTCGGGATGCTCGGTGGTCCCTGCCGAAAAATCGGGCTCACCATCTGCCCGTCAAACTCATTGAGAATGGTGTCGATGATCTCATCTGGTACCTTCGTCATATCGTATTGAACGATGGGCGTGGTGCCAGGAAACAATGTGTGTATTGCCATGAGTTGCGCCAGCTCGGCCAGCTTCAGTTCATGTGTCGCGACAAAGGCGACTTCGACATGGCCACCATTCACTGGTGGCTTCAATAGCAGTTCTGGCGTTCTCAGCAGCAACAAGTCCCACGCGGTAGCGGAAATATTTCTGAGCGCCTTTTTACGTGAGGTGTTCTCCTTGATTCCGAGCAGAGAGCCTGCTTGCCCGCTGAAGTAATGCAAAGCCAACTGGCTTTCCCGCGCAAGCGAGACATTTACCGTGGAGCTGATAAACCGCTGATAAGCAATATACTGGTCTGCTGCCGAGGCGCCTCGCATTTCAAATTCCCGTAACAGAACCATCTTCAGCAATGCTATCTCGGTGACTTCAACTGTCTCCAGAGCCTTACGCTGGGTGTGGGTTGCGATAAATGAATGCACATGCCGCTCGGCAATCTCATCAAGGGAATCTACGCCCTCCTTCGCAAGATAATGCGCGACGGCGGCCGGGAGCAGGCGGACGTTACCTGTCGCCAGAAAATAACCGGTGTCCATGGCTAGGAACCGATAAAGCAACCGTAAGCGCCGTGTGGCATGAAGTATGAAATTTGCGCGCGTTGATTTTGCATACTGCTCGATCAAAAAGAAGCCCGCGTTGATATCCCAGCCTTCGCGCGAGACAAACTCAATAAAACCTCGCATGCCATCATCTATCTCAGCACCAGACATCAGCGCTGCGATGCCGTCCAACAAATTGGAATCGACCACGACCCTGGCACAGGCCGGATAACTCAACTCGCCTTCTTCCCGGTACTGTTGGTTAATTAGGTAAGGTTGTTTACCGCCGAACTGATCGATCAACATGACGGGCTTATTTACACCAAAAATCTTCGTGCCGCGTAGCCAAGGCGAATCAATTGGGGAATCTTTCACCAGCCACTGGAATGCCGTCACGATGCTGCCCTCCATTTCCCAAGAATTTTTTTGAATAACTGCATTCCGAGCCTTGTGCAGCGCGAAATGAGCAACGATCAACTCGACACTGTGTCCATAAGGATGTCCATCCCAAACCCTTTCCGCACTATCTCGCATGGCTGTGTGGATCATACAGAGAGTCTGGGTGACGGTCCGCTCGAGGTATGCGTTGTCACTCGTCAGGTTCCCCCTCCGCCTCGCGCCGCTACGGGGGCAGCAGCCTAAATTCCCAGCCTGATGCCGGCCATAATGAAGGCCCAATAATGCGTAGGCGCGATCATGAAAACAGCT